>NC_015259.1:4340567-4649365 GCF_000192745.1 Polymorphum gilvum SL003B-26A1 | reverse complement strand
CCGCCCGAACACGCGTCCCGGAAGACCGAACCCTTGCTAACTCTGAACCCAGGGAAGGCCGACCGCCTTCCAGCCGCCGAGCCGGCCCCGATGACCCGCCTCGTCGAGAGGCCCCTCGAAACCGCCGGCGATGTTGTAACAGGCCCTATAGCCGGCCTCGGTCATGGCGACAGCCGCGTGCAGGCTGCGCACGCCGGACCGGCACAGGAAATAGATCGGCGTGTCGGGTCCGAGGCCGCGCGTGCCGAGTTGCTCCGACAGGGTCGCCACGAAGTCCGGCACCGGTGTGCCGGCCGGGAACCCTTGCCATTCGACCAGCAGAACGTCCTTGCCCTGGCCTCGAAGATCCGGAACGCCCACGAAGGACCACTCGGCGCGCGTGCGCACGTCGACGAGCATCGCGTCCTGTCGGTCCCTGAGCGCTTCAAACGCTTCTTCCGGGTCGACATCCCCGGCATAAGTCACAGAATTCGACAACAGACCCCCTTCGCAATAGTCACCTATCGCGTGTAGCCGAAATCCAAATCTTTGGAGAATTCGAGTTAGATGCTCAAGTTTACGCGGAGACGATCCTGTGCGGGACAATACTTCTTGAAGCACTGTGCGGGGCGTTGGCCGCCTGATTATTTGTCGTCACCGTGATCATTTGTCAGTCCATGCACAAAGATGTTTTCTTGATTAAGCAACTGTCTCCGTCGCCCATTGATCGGACCATACACAGGCGGGTTGGGGCGGGCAACAGCCAGTCGTTAACAAATTCCGAACCGCGCCATCCGCCCCTTACGTCATTCTTCCGCGCCCCTGCACCTGCTGCCCGACAAAGGCGTTTTGACTCAACGTTTTTTCGTCGCCCGCTTCGCGGCAGGTGCCGGAAAGCGGGTCCGGCAAAAAATTTTACGGCCGCCGTATTGACTCAAACCGAATCCGCCCCGGAGCGCAGGCGTCCGCCGGACATACCTATAAACTATTGTTTTTATTGATAAAAAAATGACACTCCGCGACCTCCGCATTTCTCGGGAGGAGTTGGCGGATTTAGCCGATTGACATCTCAGTCAATTTTTACGGCTAACAAAAAACCCGGCCGCATGGACCGGGTTTTTTGTTGTTCGAGAGGGCCCGAGACTCTGGAGTCAGGCCCCGAGAGCCTTAACCCGCGCGTTCAGACGCGACACCTTGCGCGAGGCGGTGTTGGCGTGGATGACGCCCTTGGAAGCGGCGCGCATGATTTCCGGCTGGGCGACCTTGAGCGCCTCGCTGGCAGCAGCCTGGTCGCCGGAAGCGATGGCTTCCTCGACCTTGCGCAGGAAGGTGCGCACGCGGCTCCGCCGTGCCTTGTTGGTGGCCGTCCGGCGGGCAATCTTGCGGGCCGCCTTCTTGGCCGAGGGAGTGTTGGCCATGGGCTCAATCCTGGTCCGAGTGTGAAACAAAGATCCGTTTGACGGCCGGGGCGCGGATGCCTGCAGGCGCGTGCTCCCGCGTCAAACGAATTCGGTGGCAGTTTGGCCGCCACCGATTGGGCGTGGCTTATAGTCCCGGCGGCGGGTCCCGTCAATGCCTGCCGGCCCGCGACGATGGATTATTTGTTGCGGAACTGCGGCGAACGCTTCTCGACGAAGGCGCCCATGCCCTCGCTCTGATCGTCGGTGGCGAAGCTGGCATGGAACATGCGCCGCTCGAAGCGGATGCCCTCGGCGAGCGTCGTCTCGTAGGCGCGGTTGACGCTTTCCTTGACCATCATGGTGACCGGCAGCGAGAAATCGGCGATCTTCTCGGCGACCTTCATTACCTCCTCCATGAGGTCGTCGAGCGGCACGATGCGACTGACCAGGCCGGCGCGCTCGGCCTCCTCGGCGTCCATCATGCGGCCGGTCAGGCACATCTCCATCGCCTTGGACTTGCCGACGAAACGGGTCAGGCGCTGGGTACCGCCGGCGCCCGGCACCACGCCGAGCGTGATCTCGGGCTGGCCGAAGCGGGCGTTGTCGGCGGCGATGATGAAGTCGCACATCATCGCCAACTCGCAACCGCCACCCAGCGCGTAGCCGGCGACCGCGGCGATGACCGGCTTTCGGTTGCGCGCCACGCGGTCCCAGGGCGTGATGAAGTCAGTCAGATAGGCCCGGGCGAAATCCAGCGGCTGCATTTCCTTGATGTCGGCGCCGGCGGCAAAGGCCTTCTCCGAACCGGTCAGCACCACGCAGCCGATCCGCTCGTCCTTCTCGAAGGCGTCGAGCGCCGTAGCGACCTCGGCCATCAGCGCAGAGCTTAGCGCGTTCAGTGCCTTGGGGCGGTTCAGGGTGATCAGGCCCACCTTGCCGCGTTTCTCCGTCAGGATGTTCTCGTAAGCCATGGATGTCCTCTGGTCCGTTGAGCTGGCCCCGCACGCGGCGCGCCGTGCATCAGCCGTACCCGCATGGCGGGCGAGGTGCAAGACCGGCCGGCCTCACCTTTTCGCGGGGCCGCGCGGCGCCGTCAGCGCTGGCAGCGGCGGCAGAAGAAGGTCGAACGGTTGCTCTGCACGATGCGTTCGACGGTGCCGGGGCAGCCGGGCGTCCGGCACGGCTCGCCCTCGCGGCCGTAGACGGCGAAGGTATGCTGGAAATAGCCGAGAGAGCCGTCCGTGCGGGCATGGTCCCTGAGCGACGAGCCGCCAGCCTCGATCGCTTCCTCCAGGACGTTACGGATGGCGTCGGCGAGTTTCTCGCAGCGCGCGCCGCCTCTGGGCGACCCGCCTGCAATTGAGCCCGCCTCGCGGGTCGGGCTAAGGCCGGCGCGCCACAGGGCCTCGCACACATAGATGTTGCCGAGGCCGGCGATCAGCCCCTGATCGAGCAGGGCGGCCTTGAGCGGCGCGCGCTTGCCGGCGAACAGTTGCGCCAGGACGGCGCCGTCGAGCGCGTTGCCGAGCGGTTCCAGGCCCATCCTGGCAAACAGCGGATGGTCGGCAAGGCCGGCACGCTCGGCCAGCAGCATGAAGCCGAAGCGGCGCGGATCGTTGTAGGTGATGCGAACCGCCGTTCCCTCCGACCTCTCGAGGTGGAACACGACGTGATCGTGCCTTGGATCCTTCGAGCGGGCATGGACGAAGTCGCCCGGCATGTCCGCGCCGGATCCGGCCTCGATGCGGAACGAACCGGACATGCCGAGGTGCATGACCAGCACCGTGCCGTCGTCGAGGTCGGCCAGCAGGTACTTCGCGCGCCGCGACAGGGCTGTGACGTTTCGTCCCGTCAGCCGCGCCTCGAAGTCCTCCGGGAAGGGAAACCGGAGGTCGGGGCGGTTGCGGTCGACGGCGCGGATCCGCGCGCCTTCCATGGCGGGGGCAAGTCCCCGGCGGACGGTTTCCACTTCGGGCAATTCAGGCATGGTTTCGCCTATCGGTTCCCTGCAAAAGCCTATATGGGAGGGGTGCGCGGCCACCATAGCGCCGCGCCGCCGCTTGTACTATGGTCCGCCGCAACCGCAACGGACCAGGACGCGACCGGACCGCGCCGGCGTCCGGACACGCAGAACTTCAAGGCGCGCGAGGCATCGATGGCACAGAGAACTTCGACCCGTGATCCGCAGGACATGCCGACCAGCTTCGGCTTCGCCACGGTGGCGCAAGGCGAGAAGCAGGCGCTGGTCGACGACGTGTTCCACAAGGTGGCGAGCCGCTATGACCTGATGAACGACCTGATGTCCGGCGGCATGCACCGGCTGTGGAAGGACGCCATGGTCTCGACGCTCGCCCCGCCGCGCTCGGCCGTCCGGCCCTGGATCGTGCTCGACGTCGCCGGCGGCACCGGCGACATCGCCACACGCATCGTCGAGCGCTCCGGCGGCACGGCCAAGGCCGTCGTGCTCGACATCAACGGCTCGATGCTGGCCGTCGGCCGCGACCGCGCGGCCAAGGCCGGCCACGCCGACGCGATCCGCTTCACGCAGGGAAATGCCGAAACCCTGCCGTTCCCCGACAGGAGCTTCGACGCCTACACGATCGCCTTCGGCATCCGCAACGTGCCGGACATCCCCAGGGCGCTGCGCGAGGCGCACCGCGTTCTGAAGCGCGGCGGCCGTTTCCTGTGCCTGGAATTTTCCGAGGTCGACGTGCCGATGCTCGACCGGGTCTACGACGCCTTCTCGTTCAACGCCATTCCGGCGATCGGCCAGGCGGTGACCGGCGACGGCGAGCCCTACCGCTACCTGGTCGAATCGATCCGCAAGTTTCCCAACCAGGCGCGCTTTGCCGAGATGATCCGCGAGGCCGGCTTCGAGCGCGTCACCTGGCGCAACTATTCCGGCGGCATCGCGGCGCTGCATTCGGGCTGGAAGCTCTAGCGCGATGGCCGCGATCATGCCGTTCCTGCGCCTTTTCAAGGCCGGTTTCGTGCTGGCGCGCGAGGGCGTCTTTGGCCTGGCGGTGCTGCCGGACCTGCCGGCGGGCCCGCGGCTCGCCATCCGCTGCGCCCGCCTGCTCGAACGCCGCTCGGTACGCACGAAAAGTGCGGAACGGCGGCTGTCGGACGCCATGAACCGGCTCGGACCGTCCTACGTCAAGCTCGGCCAGTTCCTCGCCACCCGTGCCGACGTGGTCGGCAAGGAGGCGGCGGCGGAACTCGCCCATCTGCAGGACCGGCTGCCCGCCTTCCCGCAGGCCGAGGCCGAGGCAAGCGTCGCCGAGCAGCTGATGCGGCCGGTCGGCAACCTGTTCGAGGTCTTCGGCGAGCCGGTCGCGGCCGCCTCGATCGCTCAGGTCCATCCGGCGACGGTGCGTCTTGCCGACGGCTCGACGCGCAAGGTGGCGGTCAAGGTGCTGCGGCCGGGCGTCGCCCGCCGTTTCCAGCGCGATCTGGAGAGCTTCTACCTCGCCGCCCGGCTGGCGGAACGCTTCCACGCCCCGTCGCGGCGCCTGCGCCCGGTCGCGGTGGTCGACACCCTCGCCCGCTCGGTGGCGTTGGAAATGGATTTCCGCCTGGAGGCGGCGGCTTTGTCCGAAATGGCGGAGAACACCGCCGGCGATCCCGGCTTCCGGGTGCCGGCGGTCGACTGGACACGCTCGGCCAAGGGCGTGCTGACCATGGAATGGATCGACGGGCGCAAGATGTCGGACGTCGAGGGGCTGCGCGCCGACGGCCACGACCTCGAGGCGCTCGGCGCCGCCGTGATCCAGAGCTTCCTGCGCCACACCCTGCGCGACGGCTTCTTCCATGCCGACATGCACCAGGGCAACCTGTTCGTCGAGCCGGACGGCACGCTGGTCGCTGTCGACTTCGGCATCACCGGCCGGCTCGGCCGCGCCGAGCGCCGGTTCCTGGCCGAGATCCTCTACGGCTTCATCACCCGCAACTACCGGCGCGTCGCGGAGGTCCATTTCGAGGCCGGCTACGTGCCGGCCGACCAGGACGTCGACGTCTTCGCCCAGGCAATCCGCGCCATCGGCGAGCCGATCCACGGCCACGACGCCAGCGAGATCTCCATGGCCCGGCTGCTGACCCAACTGTTCGAGGTCACCGAGCTGTTCGAGATGCGCACCCAGACCCAGCTGATCATGCTGCAGAAGACCATGGTGGTGGTCGAGGGCGTGGCGCGCACGCTCAACCCGCATCTCGACATGTGGAAGACCGCCGAGCCGGTTGTCGGCGGCTGGATCGCCCAGAACCTCGGTCCGGCGGCCAAGCTGGCCGACGTCGCCGGCGGCGCGTCGGCGCTGCTGCGGCTGGCCGCCGACCTGCCGCTCTATGCCGAACGGGCCGGCCGCCTGTCGGCGGAGGTCGAGCGCATGGCCGAAAAGGGCCTGCGCTTCGACGCCGCGACCGCCGAGGCGATCGGCCGCGCCGAGGCCCGCCACGGTCGCTCGGGCCGCGTGGCGCTGTGGGTGATCGCGGTCGCTGCGGTTGTTCTGGCGCTCGGGGCCTGGTCCTGACCGGCCGCGCCGCCGAGCCTATCCGGCTGTCACCCGGCGCAGCGTCAGGTTGATCCTGCCGCCGGCCTTGAGCAGGGTGGAGGTGCCGGCGAGGATGCGGTCGATGCCGTGGAAGGCGAGGCGGGCGGTGCTGGCGAGCACCGCGACGTCGCCCGAGGCGAGCCGGAGCGAGGCGGTCCGATCCTTGCGACTCAGACCGCCGATGCGGAACATCGCCGTGTCGCCGAGCGACACGGAGACGACCGGCGCGTCGAAGGTCTCCTCGTCGCGGTCCTGGTGCAGGCCCATGCGGGCGCCCGGCTCGTAGAAGTTGATCAGGCAGGCCTCGGGCAGCGGCGCGGCGGGCGCGACCTCCGCCCAGAGCCGGAGCAGGACCGGAGGGATGTCGGACCATCTCCGGCCGGTTTCCGGATGAAATTCCTGGTAGCGGTAGCCGGTGCGGTCCGACACCCAGCCGAGCGGTCCGCAGTTGCTCATGCGCACCGAAAAGGGCTTTCCCGTCCGAGGCATGACCGGACGGAACAGCGGCGCCTCGGCCAGCGCGGCGCGCAGCGCGTCGATCAGGTCCTCCTGCGCGGCGCGGTCGAGATAGCCGGGCAGCAGGCGGAACCCGGCAGGGACAGGCGACGTCTCGGTCATGGCGGCGGCTCCGGTCGATCGGACGTAAGGGTAACCGTTTTCCAACGAATCCGGGCGAAATGCTGATGCACGGGACTCGATCCGGCAAGCGCCTTGCGGCATAACTTGGCTCCACCTATATAGCGGACGAGCCACGCTTCCGGGCTAGGTGTCCGGAACCGATCCGGCGGCATCGGCCGGGGCCCTACGTGAAAAGGAGCCGGACTGACGCCGTCCCGGGTCTTTCCGGTTTGCTAGAAAGAGAGGAAAAAATGGCAAAGGTCATCGGTATCGACCTCGGCACGACGAACTCGTGTGTCGCCGTCATGGACGGCAAGGATGCGAAGGTGATCGAGAACGCCGAAGGCGCCCGCACCACGCCTTCGATGGTTGCCTTCTCGGACGACGGCGAGCGCCTCGTCGGCCAGCCGGCCAAGCGCCAGGCGGTTACCAACCCCACCAACACCCTGTTTGCCGTCAAGCGCCTGATCGGGCGTCGCTACGACGACCCGACCGTGGCCAAGGACAAGGGCCTGGTACCCTACGAGATCGTCAAGGCCGACAACGGCGACGCTTGGGTGCAGGCCAACGGCCAGAAGTACTCCCCCTCGCAGATTTCCGCCTTCATCCTGCAGAAGATGAAGGAAACCGCCGAGAGCTATCTCGGCGAGCCGGTGATCCAGGCGGTCATCACCGTGCCGGCCTACTTCAACGACGCCCAGCGCCAAGCCACCAAGGATGCCGGCAAGATCGCGGGTCTCGAGGTGCTGCGTATCATCAACGAGCCGACGGCTGCCGCGCTCGCCTACGGCCTCGACAAGAACGACGGCAAGACGATCGCGGTCTACGACCTCGGCGGCGGTACCTTCGACGTGTCGATCCTGGAGATCGGTGACGGCGTGTTCGAAGTGAAGTCGACCAACGGCGACACGTTCCTCGGCGGCGAGGACTTCGACATGCGCCTGGTCGACTACCTGGCGTCCGAATTCAAGAAGGACCAAGGCATCGACCTCAAGAACGACAAGCTGGCCCTGCAGCGCCTGAAGGAGGCCGCGGAAAAGGCCAAGATCGAGTTGTCGTCGGCGTCGCAGACCGAGATCAACCTGCCGTTCATCACCGCCGACGCCTCCGGGCCGAAGCATCTGACGATGAAGCTGACTCGCGCCAAGTTCGAATCGCTCGTCGACGATCTGGTCCAGCGCACCGTCGGCCCGTGCAAGGCCGCGCTCAAGGACGCCGGCCTGGTCGCCGGCCAGATCGACGAGGTGGTGCTGGTCGGCGGCATGACGCGCATGCCGAAGATCCAGGAAGTGGTGAAGCAGTTCTTCGGCAAGGAGCCTCACAAGGGCGTCAACCCGGATGAGGTCGTCGCAATGGGCGCGGCGATTCAGGCTGGCGTTCTGCAGGGCGACGTCAAGGACGTGCTCCTGCTCGACGTGACGCCGCTGTCGCTCGGCATCGAGACACTCGGCGGCGTGTTCACCCGCCTGATTGACCGCAACACGACGATCCCGACCAAGAAGAGTCAGGTGTTCTCGACCGCGGAAGACAACCAGACGGCCGTGACCATCCGGGTATTCCAGGGCGAGCGCGAGATGGCGGCCGACAACAAGATGCTCGGCCAGTTCGATCTGGTCGGCCTGCCGCCGGCACCGCGCGGCGTGCCTCAGATCGAGGTCGCCTTCGACATCGACGCCAATGGCATCGTCAATGTGTCGGCCAAGGACAAGGGCACCGGCAAGGAGCAGCAGATCCGTATCCAGGCTTCGGGCGGCCTTTCGGACGCCGACATCGAGAAGATGGTCAAGGATGCCGAACTGCATGCCGACGAGGACAAGAAGCGCAAGGAACTGGTCGAGGCCAAGAACCACGGCGAGGCTCTGGTCCACTCAACCGAGAAGTCGCTCAAGGACTACGGCGACAAGGTGAGCGCCGCCGACAAGGGTGCCATCGAGACTGCGCTGGAAAGCCTCAAGGGCGCCCTGACCGGCACCGACCTGGCCGACAT
Organism: Polymorphum gilvum SL003B-26A1; assembly: GCF_000192745.1. NCBI lineage: Bacteria > Pseudomonadati > Pseudomonadota > Alphaproteobacteria > Rhodobacterales > Paracoccaceae > Polymorphum > Polymorphum gilvum. Next base: position 4,640,834 of record NC_015259.1, on the reverse strand, counting down.
CCAGGCCAAGACCCAGGCGCTGGCCGAGGCTTCGATGAAGCTCGGCGAGGCCATGTACAAGGCCGCCCAGGCGGAGACCGAGGCAGGCGAAGGCGGTGACGGCGGTGCGACGGCCGGTGATGACGTCGTCGACGCCGACTTCGAGGAAGTCAAGGACGACGACAAGAAGTCGGCCTGAAGACAATCCGGTCCGGCGCGGCTTTTGTGGCCGCGCCGGGCCCTGTTCCGGTCTGACGATGACCCCGCTCCCCCTCGAACCTCCCTTCGGCTCCCTGTCGCTGCCCAAGCCGCTGGAACGGCTGCGCGCGGCTGCCGAACGGTTTCCGGCGAATCGGTTCGGCCGGGTCCTGACATCGCTCGTGCGACGGCTGTGCCTCGCCGGACGACGGGACCCGCTCGACGTGTCCCCACTGCCGACCATCCATGCCCGGCTTTATCCGCGCACCAACCGCTGCGAGAAGCGGGCAATCGCCGGGCTGCAGTTCTTCGACCTGGAGGAACGCCAGGCGCTTTCGGGTACGCTGGCCGGGAGTCAGTCGGATCCGTTCGTGTTCCTCGACCTCGGCGCCAATGTCGGGCTCTACAGTCTGTGGATGGTCTCAGAGGCCCGGCGCCTGGGCAAGCATATCGCCGTCGTCGCCGTGGAACCGGACGAGGTCACCCGCGCGCGTCTTGCCGCCAATGTGGCCGCCTCGGCCGCGGCCGAGATCCGCATCGCGTCCTGCGCGGTCGGCGAACGCGCCGGGACGGGCATGATGGTCCGCAACGATCGAAATCGCGGCGAGAACACGGTTGCCGTCACCGGCAGTAGTGAGGGTTTCGAGGTTCTGCCCATTCATGAGATCTGCCGCCGGCACGACCTGACGCATATCGACGCCATGAAGATCGACATCGAGGGACACGACCATGCGGCGCTGGCGTCCCTGTTCCGCGACGGCGATCCGGCGCTGTGGCCGGACGTGATTGTCGTGGAGGCGGGCAAACGCGAGGCAGTGCCGCCGGTGATCGAACTTTGCTTAAGAAACGGCTATGAGTCGGTCCGGCGGACGCGCCTGAACATGATCCTGCGCCGGGCGCCGCGTCCGACGGCTCTTGATGAGTGAATCCGATGGCCAAGCGTGATTTTTACGAGGTTCTGGGCGTCCCGCGCGATGCCGACGAAAAGACGCTGAAGAGCGCCTATCGCAAGCTCGCAATGCAGTATCATCCGGACCGCAACCCGGACGATGCCGCGGCCGAGACGCAGTTCAAGGAAGTCAACGAAGCCTACGACACGCTGAAGGATGCCCAGAAGCGAGCGGCCTACGATCGCTTCGGTCATGCTGCTTTCGAGAACGGCGGCGGCTTTGGCGCCCATTCCCACGATTTCGCCTCGACCATGTCCGACATCTTCGAGGAATTCTTCGGCATGGGCGGTGGCCGCCGGTCCGGCGGTCGCGAACGCGGCGCGGACCTGCGCTACAACCTCGACATCACGCTCGAGGAGGCCTTTTCCGGCAAGACGGTCGAGATCGCGGTTCCGACCAGCGTGACCTGCACGGCTTGTTCGGGCTCCGGTGCCAAGCCCGGCACCAGTCCGACTGCCTGCCGCACCTGCGGGGGGGCGGGACGTGTTCGCGCGGCGCAGGGCTTCTTCACCCTTGAGCGCACCTGTCCGACTTGCCAGGGACGCGGCCAGGTCATCTCGGACCCTTGTACATCCTGCGGCGGCGCGGGCCGCACCACTCAGGAGCGCACGCTGTCGGTCAACATCCCGGCCGGCATCGAGGACGGCACCCGTATCCGGCTCGCTGGCGAAGGCGAGGCGGGCCTGCGAGGCGGCCCTCCGGGCGACCTCTACATCTTCTTGTCGATCAAGCCGCACGAGTTTTTCCAGCGCGACGGCGCGGACCTCTACTGTCGCGTTCCGATCTCCATGACCACGGCGGCTCTGGGCGGCCAGTTCGACGTGCCGACGGTCGACGGTGCGACCACGCGCGTGAAAGTGCCGGAGAGCACCCAGACCGGCAAGCAGTTCCGTCTCAAGGGCAAGGGCATGCCGGTGCTGCGTTCCAGCCAGTTCGGCGACATGTACATCCAGGTCACGGTCGAGACGCCGACCAACCTGACCAAACGCCAACGCGAACTCTTGGCCGAGTTCGAACGTGAGAGCTCGGGCGAGAACAACCCCGAATCGACAGGCTTCTTCGCCCGAGTGAAGGACTTCTTGGACAATCTTGGCGGTTGATGCCAAAGGCTGGGTTGAAACCTGCCCGGTCTTTTCCTTACATAAGTCGGACAGGAGGCGGAAAGACGACATGTCTGCCGAGAAAACGCTCAAGTCGAAGACGCTGCTGGACAAGATCCAGGATGAATTGCGGTTCTTTCGCGGTTGGGTCGACAGCCCGCTCACGATGGGCGCGATCAGCCCTTCGGGTCCCGAACTCGCCCGACGCATTGCGTCGTTCCTTCCGGTCCGGCCGGGTGGCAGATACCTAGAGCTCGGGCCGGGTACAGGCGTTGTAACCAAGGCGATATTCGACCGCGGCGTACGGCCCGAGGACTTGGTGACGATTGAATACAACGCAGATTTCTGCCGCCTGCTGCGCCAGCGCTATCCGGCCCTGACGACCATCCAGGGCGACGCCTACGCGTTGCGCAAGACCTTGGAACAGCTCGGGCCGGTCGAATCCGGGTCGCTCGCCGGTATCGTGTCGGGCCTGCCGCTGTTCACCCGACCGCCCGAGGTACGCCAGACCCTGATCGAGGAAGGCCTCGCCCTTCTCGAACCGGGCGCGCCGTTTATCCAGTTTTCCTATGCCTTCGTGCCGCCGGTCAAACCGGTGCCGGGCTGGCTGGAGTTGTCGCGTACCGATTGGATCTTCCGCAATCTGCCGCCTGCGCGGGTGTGGGTCTACCGCCGACCTGCCTGACGCGTCAGCGGACCGAGGCTCCGCCGCCCGGCGTTGGACTTTTCGCGCCGGTCCCCTTTATTTGCCTGTGCAAACCCGAAGGTCCTTTCAGGAGGTGGCATGCGTCAGCCGAGAATTCTCGTGTTCTCCGGATCGATCCGCGGCGGATCCTACAACACCCGGCTCGCCGCCCTGGCCGCCAAGCGCCTGTTGCTGGCGGATGCGGACGTTACCCGTATCTCCCTCGCTGACTATCCCATGCCGATCTACGACGGTGATCGGGAGCGGGAAAAAGGTGTGCCGGACAGCGCTCACAAGCTCAAGCGACAGATGCAGGAGCACGGCGGCGTGTTCATTGCCTGCCCGGAATACAACACCGCGGTAACGCCGCTGCTGAAGAACACTCTCGACTGGCTGAGCCGGCTGAACGATCCGGGCGAGCCGCCAGCGGCGGCTTTCAAGGATCGGGTCTTCGCCGTCGGCGCCGCCTCGACCGGCGCGCTCGGGGGCATGCGCGGCCTGATCGGCGTGCGGACCATCCTGGAAGTCGGCCTCGGCGCGCTCGTCCTGCCGGACATGGTCAGCGTTCCGAAGGCCAACGAAGCGTTCGATGATCACGGCGAACTCAGGGACGAGCGGGCCTCGGGGTTGCTCGACGTCCTGACGCGGCGGCTGATCCGTGAGGTCAGGGCGCGTGGCTGAGCGAGCGGCGCCGCAGCCGGACCGCCGACTTGGCTTTCCCCGCCTTGCCACCTAAATAGAGGGCGCGCCCGGCATACCGGGCGACGACCGTTCATTCCAGGCTATCGACAGGCCTGCTCAGCACGGGAACCGATCATGAGCGCAGAACACGGGCCTGCCGTCTGGCACGGCACGACGATCCTGATGGTACGCAAGGACGGCCGGGTGGTGATTGCCGGCGACGGTCAGGTTTCGCTCGGCCAGACCGTCATCAAGAACACCGCTCGCAAGGTCCGGCCTCTCGCCAAGGGCGAGGTGATAGGCGGCTTTGCCGGAGCGACCGCCGATGCCTTCACCCTGTTCGAGCGGCTGGAAGCCAAGCTGGAACAGTATCCGGGTCAGTTGATGCGCGCCTGCGTCGAGCTTGCCAAGGACTGGCGAACGGACCGCTACTTGCGTCGTCTGGAGGCGATGATGCTGGTCGCCGACAAATCCGTATCTCTTGTCCTCACCGGTACCGGCGACGTGCTGGAGCCGGAAGGCGGCGTGATGGGGATCGGTTCGGGCGGCAACTATGCGTTGGCGGCCGCCCGTGCACTTATCGACGGCGACCTTGACGCGGAGGCGATCGCGCGCAGGGCGATGACGATCGCCGCCGACATCTGTGTCTATACCAACGGCAACATCCTCGTTGAGAGCTTGGCGAGCGACGGTTGAGACCTCGCCGCACCGCTCCGGCCAGACCCCGAACAGACGGACCGACCCGACCATGACCACGTTTTCTCCGCGGGAAATCGTTTCCGAACTGGACCGCTTCATCGTCGGCCAGAAGGACGCCAAGCGCGCCGTGGCCATTGCGTTGCGCAACCGCTGGCGCCGCCAGCAGCTCGAAAGCCCGATGCGCGAGGAGGTCCTGCCTAAGAACATCCTCATGATCGGCCCGACCGGCGTCGGCAAGACCGAGATTTCGCGCAGGCTGGCCAGGCTCGCCAACGCGCCCTTCGTGAAGGTGGAGGCGACCAAGTTCACCGAGGTCGGCTATGTCGGCCGCGACGTGGAACAGATCGTGCGCGACCTGGTCGAGGCCGGCATCAGCCTGGTGCGCGAGGCCAGGCGGCAGGAGGTCAAGGCGAAGGCGCATGTGCTCGCAGAGGAACGCGTGCTCGACGCTCTGGTCGGCGCCAGCGCCAGCCCGGCGACGCGCGACAGCTTCCGCCGCAAGCTGCGCGACGGCGATCTCGACGCCAAGGAGATCGAGATCGAGGTGCGCGCCCAGCCGCAGATGCCGAGCTTCGAGCTGCCGGGCATGCCGGGCGCCAGCGTCGGCGTCATGAATGTCTCCGAACTGCTCGGCAAGGCCTTCGGCAGCCATACCCGGACGCGGCGCGTGTTGGTCAAGGACTCCTACGAGATCCTCATCAACGAGGAATCCGACAAGCTGCTCGACGAGGAGAAGATCGTTCAGGAAGCGATCGCCCTGGTCGAGAATGCCGGCATCGTGTTTCTCGACGAGATCGACAAGATCTGCGCCCGCGACGGCCGGGTCGGCGGCGACGTTTCGCGCGAGGGCGTGCAGCGCGACCTGCTGCCGCTGATCGAGGGCACGGTCGTATCGACCAAGCATGGGCCGGTGAAGACCGACCACGTCCTGTTCATCGCCTCGGGCGCATTCCATGTCGCCAAGCCCTCGGACCTGCTGCCGGAACTGCAGGGCCGCCTGCCGATCCGGGTCGAGCTGAAGCCCCTGACCCGCGACGATTTCCGGTCTATCCTGACCGAGCCTGAAGCGAGTCTGATCAAGCAATATGTTGCCCTGTTGAAGACAGAGGGCGTGGCGCTCGAATTCACCGACGATGCCATCGACGAGATCGCGACCATCGCGGTCGACCTCAATGCCACGGTCGAAAACATCGGCGCCCGACGTCTGCAGACGGTGATGGAGCGGATCCTGGACGAGGTGTCCTTCACGGCTCCCGACCACGACGGCAGGACCGTGACCATCGACGCCGCCTATGTCCGCGACAATGTTGGAGAACTCGCCAAGAACATCGACCTGTCCCGCTTCATCCTGTAGGCGGAAGGGGTCAACAGAAGCGGGGATGCGGCTTTCGCGCCGCTTGCCCCGCGCCCGGGTGGATGGCAGCATGCGCCCATGGTAGCCATCAGAAAGAGTTTCGAGGAAGGCCATCGGCGCAAGTTCCTCGTCGTCGTCGACGACACGCCCGAATGCGACCGGGCGATCGTCTATGCGGCCAAGCGCGCGGCGCGGACCGGTGGCGTCGTGACGCTGCTGTTCGTGATCGCGCCGGGCGATTTCCAGCACTGGATCGGCGTCGAGGACATCATGCGCGCTGAGGCCCGCGAGCAGGCGGAGGCGACGCTGGTCAAGGCGATGGACCGGGTGCGCGCGGTGGCCCGCACCGATCCGGAATCGGTCATCCTGGAAGGCAACAAGTCCGAGGAGATCGTGAAGCTGATCGAATCGGATGCCGACATCGCCATCCTTGTCCTAGCCGCCGGCATGGGATCGGAGGGGCCGGGCCCGCTGGTCACCTCCATCGCCGGAAAGGCTGCCGGGAACTTTCCCATTCCGGTGACCATCGTGCCCGGCAATCTGGACGACGAATCCATTGCGGCGCTGGCCTGACCGCCGGGTGCCGCCCCATCGGGCCTTGACCCGTGGCGAAAGCCCATTATCTGGTTTATAAGAATTCCAAACTGGGCCGAGGCCTTCCGCATGCACCCGACCCAGGCTTGCGACCGAGGATCCGATCATGTTCATCCAGACCGAGGCGACGCCGAACCCGGCGACCCTGAAATTCCTGCCCGGACGGGTCGTCCTTGCGGACGGCACCTATGATTTCCGCAGCTCCGACGAGGCCGGCGCGTCGCCGCTTGCCGAGAAGCTGTTCGCGGTGCCGGGGGTCGTGGCCGTGTTCTTCGGCCATGATTTCATCACGGTGACCAAGGACGACACCGACTGGCAGCACATGAAGCCCGCGATCCTCGGAGCGATCATGGAGCAGTTCATGTCTGGCACTCCGGTCATGCGCAGCGCTGCCGTCCAGGCCGGGGGGGAGGACGAGTTCTTCGACAGCGATGACGAAGAGACGGTGACGGTGATCAAGGACCTGCTCGAAACCCGCGTGCGCCCGGCAGTTGCGCAGGACGGCGGCGACATCACCTTCAAGGGCTTCAAGGAAGGTGTGGTCTATCTGTCGATGCGCGGCGCCTGCGCCGGCTGCCCGTCGTCGACGGCAACGCTCCAGCACGGCATCCAGAACCTGCTGCGCCACTTCGTGCCGGAAGTCGAGGAAGTCCGCGCGATCTGATCGCGTCCCGCCCCATGCGAAACGGCCCGGCATCGGTGCCGGGCCGTTTTCGTTCCTGCCGGCTGGACATGCGCAAGAGCTACCTTCGGGGTAAGTCGAAAGCTCCTCTCGACACGCCGTTCGGGCCGGACTAATCGAGAGCATCATGCGCGTCCTTGCGATCGACACCGCCCTAGCCAATTGCGCCGCAGCCGTCCTCGGCGGCAGCGCGCCTCTCGTCTCCCGCAGCGAGACGATCGGCCGCGGCCATGCCGAACGGCTGATGACGATGATCGGCGACGTCATGGCGGAATCCTCCACCGCCTTCTCGGACCTCGACCGGATCGTCGTCACCACCGGTCCAGGCAGCTTCACCGGCCTGCGGGTCGGCCTGTCGGTGGCGCGCGGCTTCGGCCTGGTGCTCGGGAAGCCGGTCATCGGCATCACCACACTGGCGGCGATCGCGGCCGGACTCGCCGCCGAGGCATACGGTCGGCCGCTCGTCGTCGCGTTGGAGGCGCGCAACGGCGAGGCCTATGTCCAGGCATTCAATGCAGCCGGACAGCCCGCGGACGAGCCGGCGGTGCGACAGATTGCGGACCTGGCCGCCAGCCTGCCGGACGGTGCCTGCCTCGCCGGTTCTGCAGCGCGGGACGTTGCGGTGTCGGCCGGCCTGTCGGACGACCGCGTGCTGTCCGACTGCGCCTTTGCGGACATCGGCGTCGTCGCCCGACTGGGCCAGGCCGCCGAGCCGGGCAGCGCGCCGGTACCACTCTATCTGCGTGCCCCGGATGCCAGGCCGCAGGTCAAGGGAAGGATCGAGCGACTATGAGCTTCTGGTGGTTCTGGTCCGCGCCGCCGGTCGTCGAGCCGGCGCTCGATGAAGACCTTCCGAGACTGGCGGAAATCCACGCGCGATCGTTCTCCCATCCCTGGGATGCGGACGAACTCGCGCGCCTGCGCGGACAGCGCGGCGCAAGCGTGCTCCTTGCCAGGCGTGCCAGTCCCTACGGCTCCCGCACGCCGCTCGGCCTGCTGATCCTGCGCATGGCGGCCGACGAGGCGGAGGTTCTGACGCTGGCCGTCGATCCGCGTCATCGCGGGCGCGGGATCGGCAAGCGGCTGATGCAGGAAGGCATGTTCCGCCTGTACGGCGACCGCTGCAAGAGCCTGTTCCTCGAGGTCGACGCCGCCAATGAGGCGGCTCTGCTGCTCTACCGCTCGCTCGGCTTCCAGCAGGTCGGCGAGCGCAAGGGATACTACCGGGCCAGCGAGGCGGAAGGCACCGCGCTTGTCATGCGGGTCGATCTTCGCTAATCGCTGCAGTCGAACAACGGTCACGAAGAACGGGCTACAGCGTTATGGCAGACGACCGGCAGTCGACGCTCGCGGACCTGTGCATCGCCAAAGGCATGCGCATGACCGAACAGCGGCGCATCATCGCCTCGGTCATCGAACAGGCCTCGGATCGCCACCCCGATGTCGAGGAGCTGTACCGGCGCGCCGCCGCCATCGACTCGCGCATCTCGATCTCGACCGTCTACCGAACCGTTAAGCTGTTCGAGGACGCCGGGATCATCGAGCGCCACGACTTCCGGGATGGTCGGTCGCGCTACGAGACCGTGCCGGACGAACATCACGACCACCTGATCGACCTGCGCACCGGCAAGGTGATCGAGTTCCGCAACGAGGACATCGAGGCGCTGCAGGAGTTGATCGCCAAGCGGCTCGGCTACCGGCTGGTCGACCACCGGCTCGAGCTCTACGGTGTGCCGCTCGCCGACGCGCGGCCGGATGCCGGCGATGATGCAGATTAGGGCCGTTCTGGTCATGCTCCTGCTGACCCTTGTGTCCCTGGTCCTCATCCCGGTCCAGTGGCTGGCGCTCAAGGCGGACTGGCCGATCAAGCGAGACCTTCCTCTGCTGTGGCACCGGATCGCGACGCGCCTGGTCGGCATCAGGATCCGGCAGATCGGCGCGCCGGCAACGAGCCGACCGTTGTTGATCGCCGCCAATCACGCCTCCTGGGTCGATATCGCCGTGCTCGGCTCCCTGATGCCGCTGTCCTTCATCGCTAAGTCGGAGGTCGCGAGTTGGCCGGTGTTCGGGCTGTTCGCCAAGCTGCAGCGATCGGTTTTCGTCGACCGCGCGCGACGCAACCACACCGGCAAGGTTGCAGACAAGATCGCTGAGCGGATCACCGACGGCGACGTCATGGTGCTGTTCGCCGAGGGCACCTCCAATGACGGCAACGGCGTGCTGCCGTTCCGCTCCGCCCTGCTCGGCGCGGCGACCAGAGCTTTGGCGGACGGCCACACGGTCTGCGTTCAGCCACTGTCGATCGCCTATACTGCTCTACAGGGCTTGCCCATGGGGCGCCAGTTCCGCCCGCATGTCGCCTGGTACGGCGACATGGAACTGGCCGGCCACCTGTGGGGCGTGTTCTGCGACGGTGCCCTTGACGTCACCGTCACCTGGGGCCATCCGGTCAGCGTCGACCCCGACCTCGACCGCAAGGCCCTGACCGGACGTCTGGAGCGGGAAGTGCGGGAAATGACCGTCGCCGCCCTGACCGGCCGGCCGTGGCCCGAACCGGAGCGGGCCCGCGAGCCGGAAGGGGCGTGAGCCTATTCTCAAGCAGCGAAAAAGCCGCTAAAGCTGGCGGATGCCCGGCGGGCCAGTCAAACTTGTGCCGGAAATCCGTCACATGTCGTGCGCTACACTACAATCCGCGGGCCCGCATTGGCGCCGTCGGGTCTGTGCAAGGCGCCGTGAGGAGTGAATGACGAGTCGTTCCACGAACAATAAGATCCTGCCGGCTGGCGAGATCGCCGGGGGGGCTGCTGGCCGGAAGGTGTTTGTACGCACCTATGGCTGCCAGATGAATGTCTATGACAGCGGTCGCATGGCCGAGGTGCTCGCGCCGCAGGGCTACAGCCAGACCGAGACTCTGGAAGATGCCGATCTCGTCATCCTCAACACCTGCCACATCCGAGAGAAGGCGGCGGAGAAGGTCTATTCCGAGCTCGGCCGCCTGCGCAAGATCAAGGACGAACGTGCCCGCGCCGGCAAGCCGACGTTGATCGGCGTCGCCGGCTGCGTCGCCCAGGCCGAGGGCGAGGAGATTTCCCGTCGCGCACCCGTGGTCGACCTGGTGTTCGGTCCGCAGAGCTATCATCGCCTGCCGGATCTCCTGGTCCGGGCGGCCGGCGGCGCCAAGGTGGTCGAGACCGAGTTCGACATCGACGAGAAGTTCGAACACCTGGCGGAACAGTCCAAGCGGATGCCGCTGGCGCGGGCGGCGTCGGCGTTCCTGACCGTGCAGGAAGGCTGTGACAAGTTCTGCACCTTCTGCGTCGTCCCCTACACCCGCGGCGCCGAGGTGTCCCGTCCGCTCGGCCAGATCCTGCAGGAAGCGGAAGGCCTGGCTGCCGCCGGCGTGCGCGAGATCACCCTGCTCGGCCAGAACGTCAACGCCTGGCACGGAGAGGGGCCGGACGGCAGGCCGTGGGGCCTCGGCCGCCTGCTGCGCCGGCTGGCCGAGGTCGACGGCCTCGACCGTCTTCGCTACACCACCAGCCATCCGCGCGACATGGACGACGAGTTGATCGCGGCCCATCGCGACATGCCCGAACTGATGCCCTACCTGCATCTGCCGGTGCAATCGGGGTCCGACCGCATTCTTGCCGCGATGAACCGCAAGCACGGCCGGGATGACTATTTCCGCCTGGTCGACCGCATCCGCGAGGCCTCGCCCGGGCTCGCCCTGTCGGGCGACTTCATCGTCGGCTTCCCCGGCGAGACGGATGCCGATTTCGCCGACACGATGGATCTGGTGCGGCGCGTCGGCTATGCCTCGTGCTTCTCGTTCAAGTACAGCCAGCGGCCCGGCACGCCGGGAGCAGCCATGGCGGACCAGCTGCCTGAGGCGGTCAAGAGCACGCGCCTCGCCGAACTGCAGACGCTGCTGTCGGACCAGCAGAGAGCCTTCAACGCCTCGCGTCTCGGCATCACCTGCGACGTGCTGCTGGAGAAGAAGGGCCGCCAGGCAGGCCAGCTGACCGGCAAGTCGCCCTGGCTGCAGGCGGTCCAGGTCGATGCGCCCGATGCCCTGATCGGCACCATCCAGCCGGTCGAAATTGTTGACATCGGTGCCAATTCGCTGTTCGGACGGCTCGCTGGCGGGCAGTATGGAAGCATATCTCCGGTTGATGGCTCCAGACAGGAGGCCGCCTTTTGACACGTGACAGCCACTCTTCGGTGCGCAGGACCCCGGATCGGGGCGCGGTTCCAGCCTCGGACATGACCCATCTCGTCCTTGCTTTCGAAGACAACCGGCTGATCGGCGACCTCTTCGGCCAGTTCGACCAGAACCTTGCCCTGATCGAGCAGAGGCTCGGCGTCGACGCCATGGCCCGCGGCAATCAGGTGACGCTGAAAGGCAAGCATCGTCAGTGCGAGCAGGCGCGCCACGCGCTGGAGGCGCTCTACCAGAGGCTGCAACAGGGTCACGAGATCCATCCGGCCGATGTCGATGGCGCCTTGCGCATGGCCGCCGCCGCCGAGGCGCAGCTGCCCCTGCCCACCCTCGAACCGCGCTCGCGCCTCGCCTTCGCCCAGATCGCGACCCGTCGCAAGACACTGGTCGCCCGGACCGCCGCGCAGGACGCCTATATCCGCTCCATGGACCGGGCGGACCTCGTGTTCGGCACCGGCCCGGCCGGCACCGGCAAGACCTTTCTCGCCGTTGCCTATGCGGCCGCGCTGCTGGAACGCGGCGACGCCGCCCGACTGATCCTGTCACGGCCGGCCGTCGAGGCCGGCGAAAGGCTCGGCTTCCTGCCCGGCGATATGAAGGAAAAGGTCGACCCGTACCTGCGCCCGCTCTATGACGGCCTCTACGAGATGATGTCGCCCGAGAAGGTCGACCGCGGTCTGCAGTCGGGCATGATCGAGGTCGCTCCGCTTGCCTTCATGCGCGGGCGAACGCTGTCCAACGCGGTGATTCTGCTCGACGAGGCGCAGAACACCACCACCATGCAGATGAAGATGTTCCTCACCCGGCTGGGTGAGAATTCCAAGATGATCGTCACGGGCGATCCGAGCCAGGTGGACCTGCCGCCGGGCCAGAAGTCCGGTCTGCGCGAGGCGCTTGGCCTGCTGCGCGAGATCGAGGGCGTCGCGCACGTTGAGTTCACCGAGGCCGATGTCGTGCGTCACGAACTGGTCGGGCGAATCGTCAAGGCTTATGACGACGCAAGCCGCGAGGCGCTGCAGGCGCGGGAGCGCCGACTGGAAGCATCAGGCGAGCCGGAATGATCGGGATCTCGGCCACGCCGGTGGGCGCCCTGCCGGAGGACCTGCAGATCGACCTGGCCGTCGAGGCCGGCGACTGGCCGGACGGAGCCCGGCTCGAGGACCTGACCCGGGCGGCGGTCGCAGCCGCATTCCGCAATGCGCCGCTGCGGACGCTGCCAGGGTCCGAGCTGTCCCTGGTGTTCCTGGACGACGACGGCATCCGCGCGCTGAACCGGTCCTGGCGCAACAAGGACAAGCCCACCAACGTCCTGTCGTTCTCCGGCGGCGATGCGGTCGGCGGTCGCTACGGTCCGATGCTCGGCGACATCGTGTTGTCGTCCGACACGCTGGCACGCGAGGCGAAAGAGCAGGGTATTTCCTTTTGTGATCATTTTTCGCATCTCGTTGTTCACGGACTTCTTCATCTTTTCGGTTATGATCACCAGATTGAGGCCGAAGCGGAGATCATGGAGGGGCTGGAAAGACGCATTCTGGCGGATCTGGGGATTGCAGATCCCTATGCCGGCGACCCCTTGACCGCGGACAAGGACTAGGATGCCCCGCGCCTTCCGGCGCAGCCCAAGAACGGACCAATGACGGTTTCTGAACCCCGAAGTAACGACACCCCCGTTCCCCAGGCCGAAGCAATGCCTGCCCAGGACACGGTGGAGCCCCGACAGCCCGAGCCCCAGTCGACGGGGCGATTGCGGACCTTTATCGACCGTCTGGCAAGGCTGCGTCGAAGCGGTGGTGGAAGTCTGCGGGAAAACCTCCAGGACGAATTGAGCCGGGATACCGGCGCCGACGCCGCCTTTTCCCCGGAAGAGCGCATGCTGCTCGGCAACATCCTGCGGCTGCGAGAACTGCGTGTCGACGACGTCATGATTCCGCGCGCGGACATCGACGCCGTCGACGACACGATCACGCTCGGCCGCCTGATGGAGGTGTTCCAGGACAACGGCCATTCGCGCATGCCGGTCTACCACGAGACCCTCGACGACCCGCGCGGCATGGTCCACATCAAGGACCTGATGGCGTTCATTGCGGCACGGGCACGGGCAAGCGGATCCGGCAACGGCGAGACCCGGCCGGAGGCCGCGGGTGCTGTGCGCAATGTCGCTCTCGACCTGTCCCAGGTCGACCTTACCCTGTCGCTTGCCCAGACCGACCTGCTCCGGCCGCTGCTGTTCGTGCCGCCGTCGATGCCGGCGACCGACCTGATGGCGAAGATGCAGGCGAGCCGCGTCCAGATGGCGCTGGTGATCGACGAATATGGCGGCACCGACGGCCTAGTGTCGCTGGAAGACCTCGTCGAGACCGTCGTCGGCGATATCGAAGACGAGCACGACGAGGACGAGGAGGCCATGCTGACGCCGGCCGGGGACGGCATCTGGATCGCCGATCCGCGCATGCCCCTGGAGGATCTCGAACAGGAACTGGGCGCGGGCTTGACCATCGGCGATGTCGCCGAGGAAGTCGATACGCTCGGCGGCCTTTTGTTCACCCTGGTCGGGCGAGTGCCTGTGCGCGGCGAGCTGATCGCCGCCAGGCAGGTGCCGGGCTACGAGTTCGAGGTTCTTGACGCCGACCCGCGACGCATCAAGCGGTTGCGGATCCGGCGGCGGCGTGCCGAGCCGCGCGCCGCCGATCAGCGCCGTCGCCCCAAACGACCAGGCGAAGCGGCTGACGAACATGTCTCCTAGACGGAGGCGGCCAGACCCGTGACGCGCCAATCTCGTTGCGCCGATCGGCCGCTTGACCCGTCCGGATACGGGTCGCATGTCTTACGTCGCTCGCCGACACGGGAACCGATTCGTCATGCTGTCGCGCTTTTCCACCTTGGGCAGCCTGCCCAACGTCTTTCTGCTCGCCTACGGCTGGCGCCGATGGGGGCTGGCCTTCGGTTCGGGCGCGGTGTCGGCTCTCGCCCTGCCGCCGTTCGGCTACCTGCCCCTGCTCCTGTTCACCTTGCCCGCCATCGTCTGGCTGCTCGACGGCGCCTGCGGTTCGGACGGGCTCGCCCAGCGACGCCGGCGGCTGTCGGCCGGCTTCGGGATCGGCTGGTGGTTCGGCTTCGGCTATTTCCTCGTCGGCCTATGGTGGATCGGCAGCGCGTTCCTGGTCGAGGCGGACAAGTTCGCCTGGATGATGCCCTTCGCGGTGACGCTGCTTCCGGCCGGCCTGGCCCTGTTCCACGGCACGGCGGTCGCACTCGCCGCCCGTTTCTGGCCCGAAGGCTGGAGCCGCGTCCTGCTGCTTGCCGGCAGCCTTTCCGTCGCCGACTGGCTGCGCGGCCATGTCCTGACCGGCTTTCCGTGGAACGCCTTCGGCTACGTTCTTTCAGACAGCCTTGTGCTGGTCCAGTCCGCCAGCCTGATTGGCATTTACGGGCTGGGGGCGGTAGTCCTGGCCGTGTTCGCGAGTCCCGCCGTCCTTGTCGACGGACGCCCCGGTACGGCGCGAGCCGTGCTTGGCGGCGCCGGGTTTGTCCTGGCAGCCATGGCCGCCTTCGGCACGTATCGGTTGCACGGCACGGCCGGCCTCGTGGATCCGACAACCAGCGTTCGGGTGATACAACCATCTATCGCGCAAAGCGAGAAATGGCGCCCCGAGAACAGGGTTTCCATATTCGGAAGCTATTTGGACCTGAGCGCCAGGAGCCGTCCGGAGACCGGCAGCGCCGCGTCACGAAAGGTGCTGGTGTGGCCTGAATCGGCGTTTCCCTTCTTGCTGACGCAGGAACCCGACGCTCTTTCTGCAATCGAAACCCTTCTTGAGCCGGATTCTACATTGATAACAGGGGCGATCCGCGCTGAAAGAAATCTCGATGGCGTTAATTACTATAACAGCATCTACGTCATTTCAGACGATGGCGTCATCCTCGATGCCTACGACAAGGTGCGGCTGGTCCCGTTCGGGGAGTATCTGCCCCTCAACGACCTGCTTAGCCGTATCGGCCTTGCGAGATTGGTAAATGCGCCGGGCGCGTTTCGCGCCGGTTACCGCCATATCCTGATGGAAACAGCAGGAATTCCCTCATTCCTGCCGCTCATTTGCTACGAGGTGATCTTTCCGCAGGTGCCGGGCCTTTTGCCGGAGCGGCCGAGCTGGATCCTCAACCTCACCAACGACGCGTGGTTCGGCGTTTCCTCCGGCCCCTACCAGCATGCGGCCCAGGCCCGCCTGCGCGCGATCGAGCAGGGATTGCCGTTGGTTCGTTCCGCAAATACCGGCATTTCGGTGGTTTTCGACAGTTTCGGGCGCACCGTTGCGGCGCTTCAGCCATTCGTTGTCGGCATTATCGATGCCCAGCTGCCGGCGGCCCTGCCGCCGACCCCTTACGCGACATTCGGCGACGTCCTATACTTCGGTATATTATGTATATTTATTATATTTTTAACTTTGGATCGCATGACGCAGCGTTCGCGCAATAATTGATGTTGAACGCAAGACTCCGCCATCATAGTGTGACACAACCGGATTTTCGAGAATGGGATCCGGAGTGGGCGAAACGACGGCAGGGGTGCCGGGTTGAACCTGGTCCTGGGCGTGCCGAATGGGCGTTCGGGAGCGTCGTTTCAGAACGTTCAAACCGCAGCGGCGGAGCAACCGCTCGTCGCGAGACCTAGAAAGAAGAGGGCCAAATGGCCAGTAAAAAGGCACCCAATCCCATCGATATCCATGTGGGCAGTCGCGTCCGGCTGCGCCGCATGATGCTGGGTATGAGCCAGGAGAAGCTCGGAGAAAGCCTCGGCATCACGTTCCAGCAAATCCAAAAATACGAAAAAGGCACCAATCGCATCGGCGCGAGTCGGTTGCAGCATATCGCGACCATTCTGAAGGTTCCGGTCGCCTTCTTTTTCGAGGACGCTCCGGGTTCTCCCGAGGAGGCGGAAGGTTTCGGGGAGGCGCAGCCGACATCCTATGTGGTCGACTTCCTGTCGTCCTCAGAAGGCCTGTCCCTCAACAAGGCCTTCGTGCGGATCGAAGACCCGAAGGTCCGCCGCCGGATCGTCGACCTAGTCCGCGCGCTGGCCGGCGACGACGCTTGACGTCGGGGGTTGCAATCTGGTTCATGACTGGATGAAGCGGCGGAGTGATCCGCCGCTTTGTTCATCTACTTTCCCAGAAGGACGCCAGGCCATGGCCCGTCAGGACTATCTCTTCACCTCCGAGTCCGTCTCGGAAGGGCACCCCGATAAGGTGTGCGACCGGATCTCCGATGCCGTCGTCGACGCCTATCTCAAGGAAATGCCCGAAGCCCGTGTCGCCTGCGAAACGCTGGCGACCACCAACCGGATCGTGATCGCGGGCGAAACCCGAGGACCGGCCACCATCACCAAGGACTACGTGGCGCATCTCGCGCGCCTCGCGGTGAAGGACATCGGCTACGAACAGGACGGCTTCCATTGGGAAAGGTGCGACATCGCCGTGCATCTGCACGGACAGTCGGAGCACATCGCCCAAGGTGTTGACGCCGCCGAGAACAAGGATGAAGGTGCGGGCGACCAGGGCATCATGTTCGGCTATGCCTGCCGCGAGACGCCGGACCTGATGCCGGCGCCCATCTTCTATGCCCACAAGATCCTGCGGGTGCTGGCCGATGCCCGCAAGTCAGGCCGCGAGCCGGCGCTGGGCCCCGACGCGAAGAGCCAGGTGACGGTCCGTTACAAGGACGGCAAGCCGGTCGGGGTGACCTCCATCGTTCTGTCGACCCAGCATCTCGACGCGTCCCTTACCTCCCACGACGTGCGCGCCATCGTGGAACCCTATATCCGCGCCGCGCTGCCGGCCGGCTGGGTCGACGCCGGCACCGACTGGCATGTCAATCCGACCGGCGCCTTTGTCATCGGCGGACCGGACGGTGACGCCGGTCTGACCGGGCGCAAGATCATCGTCGACACCTACGGTGGGGCCGCCCCGCACGGCGGCGGCGCCTTCTCCGGCAAGGACCCGACCAAGGTCGACCGGTCGGCCGCCTATGCCGCGCGCTACCTGGCCAAGAACGTGGTCGCCGCGGACCTTGCGGATCGCTGCACCATCCAACTTTCCTACGCCATCGGCGTGTCCGAACCGTTGTCGGTCTATGTCGACCTGCACGGCACCGGCCGCTGCGATGAGGCGAAGCTGGAGAAGGGCCTGCGCGAGGTCATGAACCTGACCCCGCGCGGCATCCGCCAGCACCTCAAGCTGAACGCGCCGATCTACGAGCGTACGTCGGCCTATGGCCATTTCGGCCGCGAGCCGGAAGCCGATGGAGGCTTCTCATGGGAGAAGATCGATCTTGTCCACGCGTTGCGTGACGTGGTCGCCTAGAGCGCTTGTCGATCAAGCGGAACCGCTTGATCGACAAGAATATGCTTTAGGTACCGGAACACGCATACTGTACGCAGACAGTCGCCGACCGGGTCCGGTCGGCGACGACGGATTTCGCATGACCGACCGCTATGAGGGCGCCTTCTTCGGGCGTCGCAAGGGAAAACCCCTGAGTCCGCGCCAGGTGCAGAGGATGGAAACGGTCCTGCCGCGTTTGGCGGTCGATCTGTCCCGTCCGGCGCCAGACCCGCTGTCGGACCTGTTCGACGGCGACGTCCGCGCGATCTGGCTCGAAATAGGCTTCGGCGGCGGTGAGCACCTGTTGCAGCGGGCACGCGAGACGCCGGACGTCGGGTTCATCGGTTGCGAACCCTTCGTCGGAAGCCTGGCCAAGGCGGTGAGCGAGATCGCCGACACGGGTCTTTCTAACGTCCGTCTGCACGATGACGATGCCACCGGCCTTCTGGACTGGTTGCCCGAAGCTTCGCTCGACCGGATCTTCCAGCTCTATCCCGACCCTTGGCCGAAGAAGCGCCACTGGAAACGGCGCTTCATCAACGCGGCCAACCTCGACCGCTTCGCCAGGGTGCTCAAACCGGGTGCCGAGGTCCGGTTCGCCAGCGACATCGACACCTATGTCGACTGGACGCTACGTCATTTCCGCGATCATCCGGGGTTCGAATGGACCGCGGAGCGGGCCGACGACTGGCGTCTGCCGTGGGTCAGCTGGCCGGGAACCCGTTACGAGGCAAAAGCGCTGCGCGAAGGGCGCGTGCCGCGTTATCTGACCTTCCGACGGCTCTAGCGGCAGCGCCCAGTCCTGTCGCCGGCCGTTTGCCCTTGCGTTTGCGGTCGGATCGCGTATATATCCCCTCATTCATCTTCTCTATCGGCTCTATCGGAGCAGTATGAGAGTGGGCCGGCGACGGACCCGCTCTTTTTTGTTATCCGGGGTTGCGGCGGATATCGGCAACAGGAGACTTGTTTGAGCCTTCATGAAGCACGCATCGTGATCGAACAGGGCCTCGAGGCCCGCGTGGCGGCGATCGTCGAGCCGGTGATCGAGGATCTCGGCTACCGCCTGGTGCGCGTCAAGATCAGCGCGGCCAATGGCTGCACGCTGCAGATCATGGCCGAACGCCCGGACGGCACGATGACCGTGGAGGATTGCGAGGAGGTTAGTCGCGCGGTGTCGCCGGCGCTGGACGTGGACGACCCGATCAACCGGGCCTACCATCTGGAAATCTCCTCGCCCGGAATCGACCGGCCGTTGGTGCGCGTCGGCGACTTCGACCGCTGGTCCGGCCATGTCGCCAAGGTCGAGATGTCCGTGATGCAGGACGGGCGCAAGCGGTTCCGCGGCATCCTGCTCGGGGCCGGCGACGGCACGGTCCGGCTGCGCCTCACCGATACGCCGAAGGATGTCGCCGACGAGGTGCGCCTGCCGCTCGCCGAGATCGCCGAGGCTCGTCTGGTGCTCACGGACGATCTGATCCGCGCCGCCCTGCAGGCGGAAAAGGCCACATTGTCCGACGATGTCGAGATCGAGTACGAAGACGACGCCGGCGACGGTGACGACACGGGCGGTTCCAGGACGAATTGATGGACGCAGGCCGCGGTCCGAAGGTTTATTCAGAAGACGCGTGAACACCAGGCGCGCAAGAGGAGTGGACGAACATGGCTATCAGCGCGAACCGGCTGGAGCTGCTGCAGATCGCCGATGCGGTCGCCAGGGAGAAGTCGATCGATCGGGGCATCGTCATCGCGGCGATGGAGGATGCGATCCAGAAGGCCGCGCGCTCGCGCTACGGCACGGAAACGGAGGTGCGCGCCGAGATCAACTCGAAAACGGGCGAGATCCGGCTGCAGCGCCTGCTTCAGGTGGTCGAGACGGTGGAGAACGTATCGACCGAGATCTCGCTTGCCGATGCCAAGGCCCGCAACCCCGAGGCAACCCTTGGCGATTTCATCGCCGAGCCTTTGCCGCCGCTCGACTTCGGCCGCATCGCTGCCCAGTCGGCCAAGCAGGTGATCGTGCAGAAGGTGCGCGAAGCCGAACGCGACCGCCAGTATGACGAGTTCAAGGATCGCATCGGCGAGATCGTCAATGGCGTCGTCAAACGCGCCGAGTACGGCAACGTCATCGTCGACCTCGGCCGCGGCGAAGGCATCGTGCGCCGCGACGAACTGATCCCGCGCGAGATTTTCCGTACCGGGGACCGCATCCGCGCCTATATCTACGACGTCCGCCGTGAACAGCGCGGACCGCAGATCTTCCTGTCGCGCACCCACCCGCAGTTCATGGCCAAGTTGTTCGCCCAGGAAGTGCCGGAGATCTACGACGGCGTCATCGAGATCAAGGCGGTCGCCCGCGATCCAGGGTCGCGCGCGAAGATCGCGGTGATCTCCAAGGACAGCTCCATCGATCCGGTCGGCGCCTGCGTCGGCATGCGCGGTAGCCGCGTCCAGGCGGTCGTCGGCGAACTACAGGGCGAGAAGATCGACATCATTCCGTGGAACCCGGACGCCGCGACCTTCATCGTCAACGCGCTGCAGCCGGCAGAAGTCGCCAAGGTTGTGCTCGACGAGGATGCCGAACGCATCGAGGTCGTCGTGCCGGACGAACAGCTGTCGCTGGCCATCGGCCGGCGCGGGCAGAACGTGCGCCTTGCCTCCCAGCTGACCGGCTGGGCGATCGACATCATGACGGAGCAGGAAGAGAGCGAGCGGCGTCAGAAGGAGTTCCAGGAACGTTCGACGCTGTTCATGGAGGCGCTTAACGTCGACGAGATGGTCGGCCAACTGCTTGCTACGGAAGGCTTCACCTCGGTCGAGGAAGTCGCCTATGTCGACCTTGAAGAGATCGCCATGATCGAGGGCTTCGACGAAGACACGGCCGAGGAGATCCAGGCCCGGGCGCGCGACTATCTCGCGGAGCTCGAAGCCAAGCTCGACGACGAGCGGCGCGAACTCGGCGTCCAGGACGAACTGCGCTCGATCGACGGCCTGACCACCGCCATGCTCGTCGCCCTCGGCAAGGACGGTGTCAAGACCATCGAGGACCTTGCCGGCTGCGCCACCGATGACCTGGTTGGCTGGACCGAACGCAAGGAAGGCGAAACGATTCGTCACGACGGCGCCCTCTCCGGGTTCGACGTCTCGCGTGCCGATGCCGAGGCGATGATCCTCGCCGCCCGCCTCGCGGCGGGCTGGATCACCGAGGAGGAACTCGCCAACCAGAACGACGAGATCGGGGACGCAGGCGAAGCGGCAGAAGAAGACCAGCCGGCCGGCACGATCCTGGAAGGCTGATCGGTCGGGCCGCAACGACAACCACGGAGGCCCTGGGTGCCGAGAAAGAACGAGCCGCTGGAACGGCAATGTGCCGTCACCCGGCAGGTTCTGCCGGTGTCCCGGCTGATCCGCTTCGTTGCGGATCCCGATGGGAAGATCGTTCCGGATCTGCGCCGCAAGCTGCCCGGACGCGGCGTCTGGGTGAGCGCCACGCGCGCGGCGGTCGACATGGCGGAACGCAAGCGCGTCTTCGGACGCGCGCTGAAATGCGAGGTCCGGGTCGAACCGGGCCTTGTCGACCGGGTCGAGGCGCTGATGACGAAGGCGGCGCTGTCGGCCCTGTCGCTGGCGCGCAAGGCCGGCGAAGTCGTCACCGGTTTCGCCAAGGTCGAGGCCGCTCTGCGGCGGGATCCGGTGATCGCGCTGATTCATGCCTCGGACGCGTCCGAGGACGGCATACGCAAGCTTGCGGCGGTGGCCGCAAGCCGGTTTGGAACCACAAACGGCGCTCCGGTCGTCCGTTTGTTCGATTCGACTCAATTGGATTTGGCATTGGGTCGGACTAATGTGATACATGCTGCACTGCTCGCGGGCCGGGCGAGCGAAGGCTTCCTTGCGCGGGTGCGCGAACTGGAGGCGTTCCGGGCAGAGTCCGCCGCGAAAGATCGCGGCGGCGCGGACGGTGCAGCAGCGCAGGACTGAAGGCAATATGAACGATACCAAGAATCCAGGCGACAAGACGATCAGCGTCGAGCGGAAGACCCTCGGCCTCAAGCGGGGCGGCGTGGAACAGGGAACTGTGCGCCAAAGTTTCTCGCATGGCCGGTCCAAGGCTGTCGTCGTGGAGAAGAAGAAGCGCCGCATCGTGGTGCCGGGACAGGAAGGCAGGGGCGACGCGGAAGCCGCGGCGCCGGCCCCGGTCGAACGGCCGCGCGAGCCCGCGCCCCAGCCGGCGGCCGACAGGCAGGACCGCCGCCCGGCCCAGCCGCAGAGGCCGCAGCAGCGCCCGGGCGGTGCCGTGTTGCGCACGCTGACCCAGGAAGAGGCTGCCGCCCGCGCCACTGCGCTCAAGCTCGCCCAGGAACGCGAGGTCGAGGAGCGCAAGCGCGCCGAGGAAGAGGCCAAGCGCCGCGCCGAGCAGGAAGCCATCCGCCGGGCGGAGGAAGAAGCGCGCCTCAAGGCCGAGGAAGAGGAACGGAAGCTCCGCGAGGCGGAGGAAAGCGTCGCCGCGGTCGAGAGGCCGACGGCTGAACCCGTCGCCGAAGCGCTGGCGCCCGCTGCCCCCGCAGCCAAGGCCGAGCCGGTGCAGCCCGCCATGGAACGGCCGCGCGTCACCGCCAAGCCGGAAGACGAGGAGGCCGAAGACGAAAGCCGCAAGTCGCTGCGCACGGTCAAGCGGCCGAAGGCGGCGCCTGCCCCGGTTCGCGCCCGCACCGGTGAAGACCGCCGTCGGTCGAAGCTGACCATCTCCGCCGCCACCGGCGGTTCGGACGAGCAGCGCTCTCGCTCGCTTGCCTCTCTGCGCCGCCGGCGCGAGAAGGAGAAGCGCGGCGGCATGCAGACCGTCCGCGAGAAGATCTCCCGAGATGTCGTGCTGCCGGAGGCGATCACCATCCAGGAACTCGCCAACCGCATGGCCGAGCGTGCGGTCGACGTCATCAAGCTGCTGATGAAGCAGGGCCAGATGATGAAGATCAACGACGTCATCGACGCCGACACCGCCGAACTGATCGCTGCCGAACTCGGCCACACGGTCAAGCGCGTGTCCGAATCGGACGTCGAGGAAGGCCTGTTTTCGGAAGCCGATGCTGAGGACACCCTGCTGCCGCGGCCGCCGGTGGTCACCATCATGGGCCACGTCGACCATGGCAAGACGTCGTTGCTCGACGCCATCCGCAACGCCAAGGTCGTGTCCGGCGAGGCCGGCGGCATCACGCAGCACATCGGCGCCTATCAGGTCGAGAAGGACGGCAACAAGATCACCTTCATCGACACGCCCGGTCACGCGGCCTTCACCCAGATGCGCGCCCGCGGCGCCAGGGCGACAGACATCGTCGTGCTGGTGGTGGCGGCAGACGACGGCGTCATGCCGCAGACCCGCGAGGCGATCTCGCATGCCCGCGCTGCAGGCGTGCCGATCATCGTGGCCATCAACAAGATCGACAAGCCGTCGGCCGACCCGAATCGGGTGCGCACCGAGCTGCTCAACGACGAGATCGTCGTGGAGTCCATGGGCGGGGACACCATCGAGGTCGAGGTCTCGGCCAAGACCGGCCAGAACCTCGACAGGCTGCTGGAAATGATCGTGCTGCAGGCCGAGGTGCTCGAACTCAAGGCCAATCCGAACCGCACCGCCGAGGGCCTCGTCATCGAAGCCCAGCTCGACAAGGGCCGCGGTCCGGTCGCCACCGTCCTGGTGCAGAAGGGTACCCTGCGGGTCGGCGACATTCTTGTCGCCGGCGCCGAATGGGGCCGCGTGCGCGCCATGCTGGACGAGAACGGACAGCAGGTGAAGGAGGCCGATCCGTCCAAGCCGGTCGAGGTGCTCGGCTTCCAGGGGACTCCGGAAGCCGGCGACATGGTCGCCGTGGTGGAGAACGAGGCGCGCGCCCGTGAGATTGTCGATTACCGCCAGCGCCAGAAGCGCGAGAAGGCCTCCGTGGTCCGCGCCGGATCGCGCGGCTCGCTCGAGCAGATGATGAACCGGCTCCAGGAGACCGGAAAGAAGGAGTTCCCGCTGGTCATCAAGGCCGACGTGCAGGGCTCCGCCGAAGCCATCGCGCATGCGGTGGAGAAACTGGGCACCGACGAGGTCGCCGCCCGAATCCTCCACTCTGGCGTCGGCGGCATCACGGAGAGCGACATCACGCTTGCTGCGGCCTCCAATGCGCCGATCATCGGCTTCAACGTGCGGGCCAACAAGCAGGCGCGCGAGGCGGCCGACCGCGAGGGCATCGAGATCCGCTACTACAATATCATCTATGATCTCGTCGACGATGTGAAAGCCGCCATGTCCGGACTGCTGTCGCCGGAGCGGCGCGAGACCTTCCTCGGCAATGCCGAGATCAAGGAGATCTTCCATATTTCCAAGGTCGGCAAGGTCGCGGGCTGCCTGGTTACCGAAGGGGTCGTCGAACGCGGTGCGGAAGTGCGCCTCATCCGCGACGATGTCGTCGTCCACGAAGGCAAACTCGGCACACTCAAGCGCTTCAAGGACGAGGTCAAGTCCGTCGAATCCGGCCAGGAATGCGGCATGAACTTCGTCAACTACCAGGACATGCGCCCGGGCGACATCATCGAATGCTTCCGGGTCGAGCAGATCGCACGAACCCTCTGAGGTTCGGCGTCTCGCTGCAGATCAGGCGCCGGCGCGATGCACACCGCGCCGGCGCCTTGCATTTTTGGAAGGACCGGATCTCGAGGTCCGGGATCGGATTGGACTGGTCGAATGGTTAGATCGCATGCAGACGGCGGGGGAATGCCCTCGCAGAGACAATTGCGGGTCGGGGAACTGGTCCGTAAGGAACTGTCCGACATTCTCACCCGCGGCCAGTTGGCCGATCCCGATCTGGACGGCGTGATCATCACCGTCCCCGAAGTGCGCATGACGCCGGATCTGCGTCTGGCGTCCTGTCTGGTCATGCCGCTCGGCGGCGCGCATGGCGAACGCATTGTCAAGGCGCTGAATCGGAGCGCGAAATACATCCGCGGTCAGGTCTCCCGGCGCCTCACGCTCAAGTACATGCCGGACCTGCGCTTCGTGTTGGACACCCGCTTCGACGACGACGATCGGATCGGACATCTGCTGCATTCGCCGGACGTGCAGCGCGACATCGAGTCCGACGACTGACCCCCTACACGCTCGACAGCTTGAGGAATACGAGAGATGGCGCGCCCGAAGGCCCGCAGGAACCGGAATCCCATCGACGGCTGGCTGGTGCTAGACAAGCCCTACGGCCTGACCTCCAACGACGCCCTGTCCCGGATCAAGCGGATCTTCCATCCCGAGAAAGTCGGCCATGCCGGCACGCTGGATCCGCGCGCCTCCGGTTGTCTGCCGCTCGCCTTCGGTGAGGCGACCAAGACGGTCTCTCTGGTCATGAACGGCCGCAAGGTCTACCGCTTCGAAGTCACCTGGGGCGCGGAAACTGATACCGACGACACCGAGGGCATGGTGATCGCCTCCTCGGAGCTGCGTCCCGGTCCCGACGAGATCCGTGCGGTACTGCCCGAGTTCACCGGCACGATCCTCCAGGTGCCGCCCAAGTTCTCCGCCATCAAGGTCGGCGGCGAGCGCGCCTACGACCTCGCCCGCGAAGGCGAGGTCGTCGAACTGGAGGCGCGGCCGATCGACGTGCACCGGCTCGACCTCGTCGAATGCCTCGACGCCGACCGGGCCGTGTTCGAAGCCGAATGCGGCAAGGGTACCTATGTGCGCGCGCTGGCCCGCGATCTCGGCCGCCGGCTGGGCACCCGCGGCCATGTGACCGAGCTGCGACGCCTGCTGGTCGGCCCGTTCGGCGAGGCCGACATGGTGGGCCTCGACGAGCTTGAGGGGGCGGCCGCGGAGGCGGCAGGGGTGGAGGACCTGCTCGATTTCGTGCTGCCGGTGCGCGAGGCGCTCGAAGGCTTGCCGGAGATCGAGGTCTCCGCGGATGACGCCGGCCGAATCCGTCAGGGCGTTGCGATCCTGCTGCGTGGACGCACGGCGCCACTGACCTGCGAGCAGGCCTTTGCCAGCCACGCCGGCGTACCAGTCGCCATCGGCAGCGTCGAGAAGGGGCGTTTCCAGCCGGCCCGCGTCCTGCATCTTTGAACCGTCCGTCCCGAATCCCCGGGTCTTCCGGCGGCTACCGTCTGTTGTCGCGGACGCAGTCGCCTTGGTCCGGCGGGCAGGCGACGCTCGGACTGCGCCCGCCGTACGGGTATGCGGTCCCTGGGCGATAGCCGGGGAACTCTCCGGGGCGATAGCCCGGGCGCTCGCCCGGACGGTAGCCGGGACGCACGTCGCGGCGGTCGTAGTGCCGCTGCTGCGCCGGCGCGCCTTCGACGTAGGGCGCGCCGGCGGGATCGTTGCGATAGACAGAATCCGCGCCCGCCGGCGTGGCGATCAGGCCGGCAACCAGCAGACCCACAACGGCTTTTGGCGATACCTTGGTCATCCGGCTGATATCGGTGCGCCGTGGTCGGGGCGCAAGGCGGACGGCGCCGATTCCGGCTACTTCCGCCGTCTCGCGGGATCGGCCGGAGAGGGTTCGACGCCGGGGAAACAAAAGACTGGAAAAATGGGCCGGTCTCCGTCATAGTCCCGCGCGATCGGGCCCGTGACGGGTCCGAACGCGTTTCGCCCGACCTTCGCTGGACGACATCCCGGCCCTGGCTGAACGGCAGAACGCTCATCCCACGGCGAAGCGACCGGACCTTTGCACCATTCGTATCGATTGCGGATGAGTATCGGCCCGGCCTCGTCACCGACCAAAGGTCCGCAGGCACGCCGCGGACCGAACCCGAAAGGACCACCGATGTCGATCACTGCCGAGCGCAAGGCCGAGCTGATCACGGAATACGCGACCAAGGAAGGCGATACCGGTTCTCCGGAAGTCCAGGTCGCAGTGCTGACGGAACGGATCAACAACCTGACCGAACACTTCAAGGGCCACAGCAAGGACAACCATTCCCGCCGGGGCCTACTGAAGATGGTCGCTCTGCGCCGTTCCCTGCTCGACTACCTGAACAAGAAGGACGAGAAGCGCTACAAGGATCTGATCCAGCGCCTCGGAATCCGTCGCTGATCAGGACGCAACGCAACGCGGTGGGTGGATTTGCCCGCCGCGTTTGCTTATAGGAAGTCGCATGACGGTCATGGGGCAGGATCGCCGGATGCTCTCCCGGTAGTGCCGAAGCGGCACGGGAGCGTCTCGCCGTCTTGCCCATGGCTCGTCCTGTCGGTAACCGGCCCATACGGGGCCGACCGATCCCCTGTCTGCGCGCGCCCTCCGTTTCCGTGAGCGCGCCAGGACGAAGCTGCTAAGGAATACCAATGTTCGATATTCATCGTGTGGAAGTCGAGTGGGGCGGACGTCCGCTGATCCTCGAAACGGGCAAGGTTGCCCGCCAGGCCGACGGCGCCGTGATGGCGACCTACGGCGAGACCAAGGTGCTGGCGACCGTCGTCTCCGCCAAGGAGCCGAAGCCCGGCCAGGACTTCTTCCCGCTCACCGTCAATTACCAGGAAAAGGCGTTCGCCGCCGGCAAGATCCCGGGCGGCTACTTCAAGCGTGAGGGCCGTCCGTCCGAGCACGAGACCCTGACCTCGCGCCTGATCGACCGGCCGATCCGGCCGCTGTTCGCCGAGGGCTACAAGAACGATACTCAGGTGATCGTCACCGTGCTGTCGCATGACATGGAGAACGCGCCGGACATCCTCGCTCTGGTCGCTTCCTCCGCCGCCCTGACCCTGTCCGGCGTGCCGTTCATGGGCCCGGTCGGCGGTGCGCGCGTCGGCTACATCAACGGTGAGTACGTGCTCAACCCGCTGATCGACGACATGCCGGAATCCAGCCTCGACCTCATCGTCGCCGGCACCGGCGACGCCGTGCTGATGGTGGAATCGGAAGCCAAGGAACTGCCCGAGGACGTCATGCTCGGCGCCGTGATGTTCGGCCACAGCGGCTTCCAGACCGTGATCGACGCGATCATCAAGCTCGCCGAGACCGCCGCCAAGGAGCCCCGTGGGCTGAACCTGCCGGACCATTCGGCCCTCTTCGCCCGCATCAAGGACATCGCCGCCGAGGACCTCAAGGCGGCCTACACGATCACCGGCAAGACCGAGCGGCGGAACGCCGTCGATGCCGCCAAGACAAAGGTCGTCGAGGCCGTGATCACCAATGCCGGCGACGCGGCTCCGGCCGCGACCGTGGTCGGCGACCTGTTCAAGAAGCTCGAGGCCGAAATCGTCCGCGGCGCCATCATCGAGACCGGCCACCGGATCGACGGCCGCGACCTGAAGACGGTCCGCCCGATCGTTTCGGAAGTCGGCATCCTGCCGCGTGCCCACGGTTCGGCCCTGTTCACCCGCGGCGAGACCCAGGGTCTGGTAGTCGCCACCCTCGGCACGGGCGAGGACGAGCAGTTCGTGGATGCTCTGGAGGGGACCTACAAGGCCCACTTCATGCTGCACTACAACTTCCCGCCCTATTCGGTCGGCGAGACCGGCCGCATGGGCTCGCCGGGACGCCGCGAGATCGGCCACGGCAAGCTCGCCTGGCGTGCCATCAACCCGATGCTGCCGGCCAAGCACGAGTTCCCCTACACCCTGCGCGTCGTGTCGGAGATCACCGAATCCAACGGCTCGTCGTCGATGGCCACCGTCTGCGGCACGTCGCTGGCCCTGATGGACGCCGGCGTGCCGCTCAAGGCGCCGGTCGCCGGCATCGCCATGGGCCTGATCAAGGAGGGCGACCGCTTCGCCGTCCTGTCCGACATCCTCGGTGACGAGGACCATCTTGGTGACATGGACTTCAAGGTCGCCGGCACCGCCGAGGGCATCACCTCGCTGCAGATGGACATCAAGATCCAGGGCATCACCGAGGAGATCATGAAGGTCGCCCTCGAGCAGGCCCGCGAAGGCCGCGTCCATATCCTCGGCGAGATGTCCAAGGCGATCACCGAAGCCCGTCCGGAACTGGGCGAGCACGCGCCGCGCATCGAGGTCATGAAGATCCCGGTCGACAAGATCCGCGAAGTCATCGGCTCCGGCGGCAAGGTCATCCGCGAGATCGTGGAGAAGACCGGCGCCAAGGTGAACATCGAGGACGATGGCACGGTCAAGATCGCCTCCGCTGACGGCAAGGCGATCAAGGCGGCGATCAACTGGATCAACTCTATCGCTGCCGAGCCGGAAGTCGGCATGATCTACGAAGGCACGGTCGTGAAGTGCGTCGAGTTCGGCGCCTTCGTGAACTTCTTCGGCGCCAAGGACGGCCTCGTCCACATCTCCCAGCTCGCTCCGCGCAAGGTCGCCAAGGTCACCGACGTGGTCAAGGAAGGCGACAAGGTCTGGGTCAAGCTGATGGGCTTCGACGAACGCGGCAAGGTGCGCCTGTCGATGAAGGTCGTCGACCAGGACACCGGCAAGGAAATCGAGAGGGAAAAGGACGAGGACTGATCCCCCCGTCTCTCCTGATTATCGACCGAAAGCCGGGGCCCAGCGCCCCGGCTTTTTGCTTGGCCGCGGCGCATTTCCCGCCTCGATCATCTTTCGCCGGCGCACCCCGCCTGTTATATCCCGCGCGAAGCAAGCAAGGGGAAAGCCATGAGCGATATGCGCCTTGTCGTGGTGGGAGCCGCAGGCAGGATGGGCCGTGCCCTCGTGCGCGCCCTCACCGAGATGGACGGCGTTGCGGTCTCCGCCGCCATCGAGCGGGAAGGCTCGTTGGATCTCGGCCGCGACGCCGGCGAACTCGCCGGCGTGGGGCCGATCGGCGTCCGGCTCACCGACGATCCGCTGACCGCCTTCGCCGCCGCCGAAGGCGTGCTCGACTTCACCGCACCGCGCGCGAGCCTCGCCTTTGCCGAACTGGCCGCCCAGGCGCGCATCGTCCATGTCATCGGCACCACCGGCTGGCAGGACGGCGACAGCGCGCCGCTTAAGGCGGCCGCACGTCATGCGCGCATCGTCAAGTCCGGCAACATGAGCCTTGGTATCAACCTGCTCGCCGCACTGGTCCGCAAGGCCGCGACAGCGCTTGACGAGGACTTCGACATCGAGATCGTCGAGATGCATCACCGGCACAAGGTCGACGCGCCGTCCGGCACCGCCCTGCTGCTCGGCGAGGCCGCAGCCCAGGGCCGCTGGATCCCGCTGGCCGAGCGCTCCGTGCGCGTGCGCGACGGCCACACCGGTCCGCGCCACAAGGGCGATATCGGCTTCGCCACGCTGCGTGGCGGCTCCGTCGTCGGCGACCACACCGTCATCCTGGCCGGTCAGGGCGAACGGATCGAACTGACTCACCGGGCCGAGGACCGCCAGATCTTCGCACGCGGCGCCGTCAAGGCCGCCCTGTGGGCCCGCGACAAGAAACCGGGACTTTATTCCATGGCCGACGTGCTCGGCCTTTCCGACTGACGACACGCAAGCCGCACGACGCGAGGAGTTTGCCGCATGGACCGTCTTCTGGTGCTCGTCCGCCACGGACAGAGCGATTGGAATCTCAAGAACGTCTTCACGGGCTGGAAGGATCCGGACCTGACCGAACTGGGCATCGCCGAGGCTAGGGCCGCCGGCGCCCAGTTGCGCGACCTGAAGCTCAGTTTCGACATCGCCTTCACCTCCGACCTGACGCGCGCCCAGCATACGCTCGAGCTGATCCTTGCCGAACTCGGCCAGGAGGGCCTAGAGACCATTCGCAACCAGGCGCTCAACGAGCGCGACTACGGCGACCTCACGGGCATGAATAAGGACGAGGCGCGCCAGCAGTTCGGCGAAGAGCAGGTCCACATCTGGCGCCGCTCCTTCGACGTGCCGCCGCCGGGCGGCGAAAGCCTCAAGATGACCGCCGAGCGGGTGCTTCCCTATTATCGCGCAGAGATCCTGCCGCGGGTGCTGGACGGCAACCGGGTGATCGTCGCCGCGCACGGCAATTCCCTGCGCGCCCTGATCATGGACCTTGAAAAGCTGACCCCGGAGCAGATCCTCAAGCGCGAGCTGGGCACAGGCACGCCGATCATCTACCGTCTCGACGAGGACGGCGAAGTGGTAAGCGTCGAGGACCTGGCCGACTGATCGGGCATCGCACCGGGGGGTAGAAGACATAAAAAAGGCGCCCTGCAAGGCGCCTTTTTCGTGTCTGCCTCGCGCCGTCCGTCAGAGTTCGAAACCGGCCTGGGCAGCGATGCCCTTGAGCGCTCTTTCAGGCCGGGCGCCGACGTGGCTGATCACCGAAGCCGCGCACAGGCAACCGAGCTCGGCCGCCGTGCCGAGATCGTAATCGCGCGCCAGCCCGAACAGGAAGCCGGAGGCGAACAGGTCGCCGGCGCCGGTCAGGTCGACGACCTCGGTCACCGTCTGCGCCGCGACGTGCCTGGTCTCGTCGCGGGTGATCGCCATGGCGCCCTTTTCGCCCATGGTCAGGGCGGTGAGGGAGCAGATCTGCCGCGCCGCATGGATCGCCGTGTCGAGGTCGGCCGTCTCGAACAGCGCCTTGAGCTCGTGTTCGTTGGCGAACATGACGTCGACCACGCCGTCGCGCAGCAGGCCGTGGAACTCGGAACGGTAGCGGTCGACACAGAACGAATCCGACAGGGTCAGGCCGACCTGGCGGCCGTTGTCGTGGGCGATCCGCGCCGCCCGGAGGAACGCGTCCTTGGCCGCCGGCGGATCCCACAGGTAGCCTTCCATGTAGGTGATCGCCGAAGCGGCAACGACGGCCGGATCGATGTCGGCCGGTCCGAGCTCGACGCAGGCGCCGAGATAGGTGTTCATGGTCCGCTCGCCGTCCGGCGTGATCAGGATCATGGAGCGCGCGGTCGGTGTGCCGTCGACGAGACGCGGCGTACCGAAATGGACCCCTGTGCCCTTCATGTCGTGGGCGTAGCTGTCGCCCAGTTCGTCCCTGGCGACCTTGCCGAAATAGGCTGGCTTGCCGCCGAGCGAGGCGATGCCGGCAGCAGTGTTGCCGGCGCTGCCGCCCGAGACGCGGACGGTCTGGCCCATCTTGTCATACAGGCGGATGGCCTCGGCGGTGTCGATCAGGCGCATCGAGCCCTTCACGAGGTTCTCGCGGACGAGGAAATCCTCCTCGACATGGGCGAAGACGTCGCAGATCGCGTTGCCGATGCACAGGGCATCGAAGGTAATCTCGGTCATGGTTCCTCTCGGAAGGTGGCGGTCAGATCCCGGGGGTGGGCCTGAGGGCGCGATTGGCTTCGGGCTCGCGGATCTTCTCGCGGAACGGGCTGGCCCGGTAGACGCCCAGGATCTTCAGCTCCGCGCAGAAGAATTCCAGTTCCTCGAGGGCGAGCGCGACCGACTTGTCGTCGGGATGGCCCTCGATGTCCGCGTAGAACATGGAGGCGAAGAATTGGCCTTCGAGCTGGTAGGATTCCAGCTTGGTCATGTTGACGCCGTTGGTCGCGAACCCGCCAAGGGCCTTGTAGAGCGCCGCCGGCACGTTGCGGACGCGGAAGATGAACGTGGTGATCACAGGCTGGCCGCTGTTCGCGGCGCGCATGTCCTCGCGGGACAGAATCAGGAAGCGCGTCGTGTTGTGCTCGGCGTCCTCGACGTCGCGGCGCAGGATGTCGAGGCCATAGGCCTCGGCCGCCATTTCCGGTGCGAGAGCGGCCGCAGTCAGGTCGCCGCGCTCGGCGATCTGGCGCGCCGAGCCGGCGGTGTCGGCGCCGACGATCGGATGAAGGCCGAGCTCACGGATGATCTTCCGGCACTGGCCGAGAGCCATGACGTGGCTCTGCACGGTCTTCAGGCCCTCGATGGTGGCGCCCTTGGGGGCGACCAGCTGAAAGCGGATCGGCAGGAAATACTCGCCGATAATGTGCAGGCTCGATCGCGGCAGCAGGTGGTGAATGTCCGCGACACGACCGGCCACCGAATTCTCGACCGGAATCATGCCGAAATCGGCTTCGCCGCTTTCCAGTGCGGAGAAACAGTCCTCGAAGGTCGCGCAGGGAACCGCGACGTAGTCAGGATAGACATTGCGGCAGGCCATATGGGAATTGGCGCCGACTTCGCCCTGGAACACGATCTTTTTACGGTCAGTCATCAGCGTTTCGGATTTCCTGGTTGAGGATGAGCGAGGCGGTTGCGTCCGCAGTCTACAGGGCTTCGAAAATTTTACGCACCCGTTCGAGGTCCTGCGGCGTGTTGACATCCATCGGCGCGCTGCCGACGAGGCTGACGTCGATGCGCATGCCGGCTTCGAGTGCGCGGAGTTGCTCCAGCTTTTCACGCAGTTCGAGCGGTGAGGGTGGCAGCGCGACGAAACGCTCGAGCGCGCGGCGCCGGTAGGCGTACACGCCGATATGCTGGTAGAGGGGCCCGTCGCCGGACGGGGCCGTGGCCCGGGTGAAATAGAGGGCGCGGTGGCGCGCTCCGCCGAGCGGTGTGGCGACGGCCTTGACATAGCTCGGATCGACGCGTCCCTCGGCCGTCCTGATCTCGGTCATGATGGTGCCGATGTCGACCGCCGGATCGCCTAGGGGATCGAACGCGGCGCGCAGCGCCGCAGGTTCGATCAGCGGCACGTCGCCCTGGAGATTCAGCACCACGCCGTGTCTGGCGTCGGGGTCGATGAGGGCGGCTGCCTCGAAGATCCGGTCGGAGCCGGATTCGTGGTCGGGACGGGTCATCACGGCGCTGCCGCCGTGATCGCGGACCGCCTCGGCGATGCGCGCGTCGTCGCAGGCGACCGTGACCGGACCGATGTCGGCGTTGCGGGCCTGCTCCAGGACGCGGACGATCATCGGTTTGCCGGCAATGTCGGCGAGGGGCTTTTCCGGCAGGCGGGTCGCGGCCATGCGCGCAGGGATGATGACGAGGGCGGACGTCAAGCGGTTCTCCGGATCGATCGGCGCCGACGAAAGCATTTCCGGCGCGGTCGGCGACGATTTTCGTTGCCTCGCGTCTTTTATACCTATGGACAGCGGCGTCAAAAAATTTGTAGGTTCCTGCCAAATTTGACGGAAGCAGATTATGGCGTGCGCTGTCTGGTGCGGGCCATGGACGCGTTAATCTGGAGCCTCACAGAATGGATGCCTTCGAGCTGAACAAGATCGCCGGTGCGGTTTTGATGGTCCTTCTCCTGACGATGGGCGTCGGTATCGTCTCTGACGTGATCTTCACGCCGACTATCCCGAGCAAGCCGGGCTATGAAATCGTGGTCGCCAGCGCGGAGGATGCGACGGCCGAGGGCGAAGCCGTTGCCGAAGAAATTCCGTTGGCCGAACGTCTTGCCGCGGCTTCCGTCGAAGGCGGCGAGAGGGCTGCGCGCAAGTGCGCCGCCTGTCACACGTTCGAACAGGGCGGCGCCAACAAGGTCGGTCCGAACCTGTGGGCCGTCGTCGGCCGCAAGCCCGCTTCGGTCTCCGGCTTCTCCTATTCTGCCGCCATGAACGCCTTCGCCGAAACCCACGATGCCTGGACGCTTGAGCAGCTCGATGCCTTCCTGACCAACCCGCGCGCTCACGTCCCGGGCACCTCGATGGGCTTCGCCGGCCTGAGAAGGACGGACGAGCGCAGCGACATGATCGTCTACATGAACGCCCAGTCGGACAACCCGGCACCGCTGGAGTAAGGGACATGGGCCCGCCGGACTGGCGGCGGGACATTGATGGGAAGTCGTCAGGCCGCGCCGAAAGGCGCGGCTTTTCTTTGTTGCGACAAGCCATTCTTTACAAAATTGCCGTACCGTAAAAATTGACGTGATCGGGACCGGAACCGTTGCGCCGGCAGTGCTGCAGCGTGCGGAACAACCGGGGAGAATTCGTGCAGATCAGCAACCAAGTCAATCGCCGAAAGGGCCTGTGGCCGGCCGTGGCGGTATCTCTTGCCATCTTCGCGACCGGGCTGATGCTGACAGGCTATATCGGCCACCTGATCCGCGACATCGCGATCGAGCGCCATCAGACGGCAGCTGCCGCACGTCTTTCGGAGGTTCGCGCAAGGCTCGTCGGTGCGGTCGGGGAAACCGTATCGTTGGCGCAGGGTCTGATGAGTTACGTCGCCATCCATCCGCAACCCACTGAAGTGGAGTTCCGGCGTTTTGCCGCGGAGATGTTCCTAGCCAATCGCAGCATCCGCAACGTCGCGCTTGCGCCCGGCAACATCGTGCGCCACGTCTTCCCCCTGGTTGGCAATGAAACGGCGATCGGCCTGTCTTATGCCGAGAACCGGGAGCAGTGGCCGGGCGTGCGGCGGGCAATGGAGACCCGTTCGATCGTGCTTTCCGGCCCGATGGCGCTGGTTCAGGGCGGCCGGGCTGTCATCGCGCGCATCCCGATCTTCACGTCGGGCGACCCTGCAGACTTCGGCTCGACGCGCAGCTATTGGGGCATGGGGTCGATCGTGATCGACGAGGCAGGCCTGCTCGCCGGCGCCGGTGTCGGCTCCGAAGTCGACGGCTACCGGATCGCCCTGCGCAATGCGACCGAAGGCGATCACCACGGCGAACCGATCCTGGGCGACCAGGAAATTTTCGGGCAGGATTCGGTCGAACTTGCGATCGATCTTCCGGGCGGGAGTTCGTGGCAGATCGCCGCCTATCCGCCCGGCGGCTGGCACAGGCTGTCGACCGAGGCATGGCTGGCGCTCGGCGCCGGCTACGGAGCGACTGTCCTGGTCGCCGCCATGGCCTTCCTGCTCGTCTACGAGATCTTCAAGGCCCGGCAGATGGCCCATCACGATCCGCTCACCGGTCTGCCCAACCGGCGTCTGCTGGAGGACCGCATGGAGCAACTCGCCGGACTCACCGACCGTTCCGGCATCGGCTTCCAGGTCTTCTTCGTCGATCTCAACGCTTTCAAGCCGATCAACGACCGCCATGGCCACGTGATCGGCGACATGCTGCTGATCGAGATCGGCCGGCGCCTGCGCACAGAGACGCGGCGCATGGACACGGTCGCTCGGATCGGCGGCGACGAATTCGTCGTGCTCACCCCCGGCATCATGCAGGAAAGCGATGCCGCGCTGTTTGTATCCCGTCTGGCGAAGCGGGTCGGCGAACCGCTGACGATCGGCGACGCCAGGGTCGAGGTGCGTGCCAGCGTAGGTCTTGCCTCCTACCCGCAGGACGCCTCCTCGATTCGCGAGCTTCTCGATCTGGCCGACACCCGCATGTACGCGCACAAGAGCGCGCGTATGGCCGGCCTTCCCCGCCCCGCCGTCGCCACCCTTACCTAGGCCACGATGATTTCGGGTCGGGAGCCGAGTGCAAAGCGCCCTCAACGGTCTTCCTCATCCCCTTCAGCGTCTTAAATTTCTGTCATCTTTCGCATTCGTCGGTGACGAGCGGTGGCCATCCCTCCTAAACTGAGGTCCAGATCGTCGCCGGGACCGCCGGTTCCGAAAGCCGAATGCGTTCCATATCCGGGAGAGCCGACCATGATCGCACGTCCAAGGCCGCGCAGGCGGACCGCGTGGGCCTTCGCCCTCGTCCTGGCCGTCTGCACAAGCGCGCTGGCCGGTCCGTCCCGTGCCGCCGACGAACCGGCCTGGCGTCACGCCACAGCGCTGACCGGCGAACCGAAATACGGTCCGGATGTGCCCCATTTCGACTACGTCGATCCGGACGCACCGAAGGGCGGCCTCGTCCGCCTGTCCGCGACCGGTGGTTTCGACACCTTCAACGTGCTCCTGCCCAAGGGCAACCCGGCGCCCGGGCTGGGCCTCATCTACGAAAGCCTGATGGAGTCGTCTTACGACGAGTTCGACATCAGCGCGCAATACGGCGTCATCGCGGAAGCAATGCGCTATCCGGACGACTTCTCCTGGGTGGAATATCGCCTCAACCCGGCCGCGCGCTGGCACGACGGCGCGCCGGTCACCACGGCCGACGTGCTCTGGTCCTACGAGAAGGCGGTAGAGATCAATCCGCAGCAGCGCTTCTACTATCACAACGTCGTGAAGGCGGAAGAGCGCCCCGGCGGGGTCGTCCGCTTCGAGTTCGACGCGTCCGGCAACCGCGAGCTGCCGCACATCATGGGCCAGCTCCTGATCCTGCCCAAGCACTGGTGGGAAGGCACCAACGCCGCGGGCGTGAAGCGCGACATCGCCAGCGGCACCCTCGAGCCGCCGCTCGGCTCGGGCCCCTACCGGATCAAGGACTTTGCCGCCAACCGTCAGATCGCCTACGAGCGCGTGCCCGAGTATTGGGGCAAGGACCTGCCTATCCGGGTCGGCACCAACAATTTCGGCGAGATCCGCTATGTCTCCTTCCTCGACCAGGCTGTCGAACTGGAAGCCTTCAAGGGCGACCAGTACGACTGGCGCGAGGAGCGCAGCGCCAGCCAGTGGTCGAAGGCCTACGACTTCCCGGCGGTCCGCGCCGGGCGCGTCGTGCTGGAGGAATTCCCCGACCGGGGCAGCGGCGTGATGCAGGCCTTCGTGCCCAACCTGCGGCTGGAGAAGTTTGCCGATCCGCGCGTGCGCCGGGCGCTCAACTACGCCTATGATTTCGAAACCACGAACGAGATCGTCTCGGCCAACCTGCTGAAGCGCATCGGCTCCTATTTCGCCGGCACCGATCTTGCCGCCACCGGACTGCCGCAGGGGCTGGAACTGGAGATCCTGGAGGAAGTCCGCAACCAGGTGCCGCCGGAGGTCTTTACGCAGGAATACAAGAACCCGGTCGGCGGCAATCCGCAAAACGTGCGCGCCAACCTGCGCGAGGCGGTGAAGCTTCTCCAGGAGGCCGGCTACCGGCTCGACGGCCGGCGCATGGTCGACGCCGGCGGACAGCAGCTGACCATCGAATTCATCTATGCCGACAAGAGCGCCGAGCGCTCCCTGCTGCCCTATTCGGAAAACCTGAAGAGCATCGGCATCCGCGCCGACCTGCGGCTGATCGACCTGCCGCAATACATCAACCGGATCCGCAGCCGCGATTTCGAGATGGCCACCCTGGTCTGGGGCCAGTCGCTGTCGCCGGGCAACGAGCAGCGCGACTACTGGGGCTCGGACTCCGCCGATCGGCCGCAGTCGCGCAACTATGCTGGCATCAGGAATCCGGCCGTCGACAAGCTGATCGACCGGATCGTGTTCGCCAGGACCCGCGAGGAACTGGTCGCCGCCACCCACGCCCTCGACCGGGTGCTGCTGTGGAACCACTACGTGGTGCCGCAGTTCCATTCCGACGTCGACCGCACCGCGCGCTGGAACCGCTTCGGCCATCCGCAGGAGATCCCGGAATTCACCCACGGCTTCCCGACCATCTGGTGGTACGACGAGGCGCTGGCGGCGAAGACGGGGGCGCCGCGATGAGCCGGCCCCGGGATCCCTCCCGCCGCACCGTGCTCAAGGCGTCCGCAGCCGCAATCGCCGCCGCGGCCTTGCCCGGCCCGTTCCTCGCGCCGGCCCGGGCCGAGGGACTGCGCCATGGCCTGTCGGTGTTCGGCGAATTGAAATACGCGTCGGACTTCCCCCATTTCGGCTACGTCAATGCCGAAGCCCCTAAGGGGGGGCGGATCATCTTCACCGCGCCGAGCTGGGCCTACAACCAGAACCCGCAGACCTTCAACACCTTCAACACCTTCATCCTGAAGGGCGACGCGCCGCCGCGCATGGAAATGTGCTTCGACACGCTGATGGTACGTGCCCTAGACGAGCCCGACGCCCTCTACGGCCTGGTCGCCTCCGGCGCGGAGACGGTGAACGGCGGCAACGCCATCGTCTTCCACCTGCGGCCCGAGGCACGCTTCCATGACGGTTCGCGGCTCACCGCCGGCGACGTCGCCTTCTCTCTCGAGGTGCTGAAGGAATCCGGCCACCCGCAGATCCGCCAGGCGCTGCTGGAACTGGTCGGCGCGGAAGCCCTCGACGACAGTCGCGTGCTGGTGCGGTTCAGCGGCCGGCAGACCCGCCAGCTGCCGCTGATCGTCGCCGGCATGCCGATCCTGTCCAGGCGCTACTACACCGCTTACGACTTCACCCAGTCGGTGCTGACCCCTCCGCTGTCGTCCGGCCCCTACAAGGTCGGCCGTCACGAGGTCGGCCGCTATGTCGAATACCACCGGGTCAAGGACTGGTGGGGTAAGGACCTGCCGGTCTCGGTCGGGCACCACAATTTCGACGTCATCCGGATCGAGTTCTACCGCGAGCGCACCGCCGCCTTCGAAGCCTTCAAGAAGGGCGCGACCACCTATCAGGAGGAATTCACCTCCAAGACCTGGGCGACGGAATACACCTTCCCCGCGGTTCAGGACGGCCGCGTGCTGCTCAAGGAATTCCCCGACAACCGGCCGGCCGGCGCGCAGGGCTGGTTCTTCAACACGCGCAGGGACAAGTTCGCCGATCCGCGCGTGCGCCGGGCCCTCGGCTACGCCTTCGACTTCGAATGGTCGAACCAGGTCCTTTTCTACGGTCTCTACACCCGCACGCAATCCTTCTTCCAGAACTCGGCCATGATGGCGACCGACCTGCCGACCGAGGCGGAACTCGCGCTGCTCGAGCCGTTCCGCGACCGGCTGCCCGATGCCGTGTTCGGCGAACCGGTGACCGCTCCGGTCTCGGACGGCTCCGGCTTCGACCGACGCCTTCTGCGCGAGGCAGCACGGCTCCTGGAGGAGGCCGGGCTGAAGCGCGACGGCGCCACGCTGCTCGGCCTTGACGGTAAGCCCTTCACCGTCGAGTTTCTCGACAACTCGCCAAGCTTCGATCGGATCATTCAGCCCTATCTGCGCAATCTCGAGCGGCTGGGCATCCGGGCCACGTCGCGCACAGTCGATCCCGCGCAGTATCAGGCGCGGCTCAACGACTTCGATTTCGACATCGCCAGTCGGCGTTACGCGCTGTCGGCGACGCTGAGCGATACGGTGCGCGACTTCTGGAGTTCGAAAGCCGCCGCGACGCCCGGGAGCTCCAATCTCTCCGGAATCAGTGATCCGGTCGTCGATGCCCTGATCGAAACCGCCCTTGCCGCAAAGTCGCGCGAGGCCATGTATGTTGCGGCGCGCGCCCTCGACCGGGTTCTGCGCGCCGGCTACTACTGGGTTCCGCAGTGGAACAAGCCGACTCACACGGTGGCGATGTGGGACGTGTTCGGCTATCCCGAGGAGCCGCCGTTCTACGATTTCCCGGTCGAAAGCACCTGGTGGTTCGATGCGGACAAGGCGGCGAAGATCGGCATGGCCGGTTGATTTCGGATCTGAAGGCACAAGAACGACAACATGGGCGCCTATATCCTCCGACGCATGCTGCTGATGATCCCGACCCTGATCGGCATCATGGCGATCAATTTCGTCATTATCCAGTTCGCCCCCGGCGGGCCGGTCGAGCGGGTGATCGCGCAGCTGTCCGGTACGGACGTGTCCGCCACCGCGCGCATCGGCGGCGGCGGTGGCGACATGGCTGCCGGCGGGCTGGAAGCCCGCGGCGCGGCCGACAGCGTCACGTCGAAATATCGAGGCGCCCAGGGCCTCGACCCGGAGTTCATCAAGGAACTGGAAGCGCAGTTCGGCTTCGACAAGCCGCCGCTGGAGCGCTTCCTGACCATGCTGTGGAACTATGCCCGGTTCGATTTCGGCGAGAGCTATTTCCGCGACATCCGCATCATCGACCTGATCGTGGAAAAGATGCCGGTCTCCATCTCGCTCGGGCTCTGGATGACGCTGATCTCCTACGCGGTGTCGATCCCGCTCGGCATCCGCAAGGCGGTCTCCGACGGGTCGCGCTTCGACGTATGGACCTCGGGCGTCATCGTGGTCGCCTATGCGATCCCGGGCTTCCTGTTCGCCGTGCTGCTGATCGTGCTGTTCGCCGGCGGGTCGTTCCTCGACCTCTTCCCGCTGCGCGGCCTGACCTCTGAGAATTTCGGCGATCTGCCCTGGTACGGCAAGATCGCCGATTATTTCTGGCATCTGGCGTTGCCGCTGACCGCCATGGTGCTGTCCGCCTTCGCCACGACGACGCTCCTGACCAAGAACTCGTTCCTGGACGAGATCCGCAAGCAGTATGTCATCACCGCGCGCTCCAAGGGTCTGACCGAGCGCCAGGTTCTCTACGGCCACGTCTTCCGCAACGCCATGCTGATCGTCGTCGCCGGCTTTCCGGGCGCCTTCATCTCGTCCTTCTTCGCCGGCTCGCTGCTGATCGAGACGATCTTCTCGCTCGACGGCCTCGGCTTGCTCGGCTTCGAGTCGGTCATCAACCGTGACTATGCGGTGGTCTTCGCCACGCTTTACATCTTCTCCCTGATGGGCCTCCTGGTGAACCTCATCTCCGACCTCACCTACACATGGATCGATCCGCGGATCGACTTCGAGAGCCGGGAGGTCTGAGCGATGGACCGCCGCCTCAACAAGGATCTCGAAGACGCGGGACTGGACGTGATGAACCCGCTGCCCGGAGAGACCCCTCCGCCGCCGCCCAGGCGCATGCGCCTGTCGCCGATCAACCGGCGGCGCCTGGCCAGTTTCCGCGCCAACGGCCGCGGCTACTGGTCGCTGTGGATCTTCCTGGTGCTGTTCGGCCTGTCGCTAGTGGCCGAGTTCCTCACCAACGACCGGCCGATCCTCGTCTCCTACAAGGGCGAGCTGCTGGCGCCGGTGTTCGTCGACTACCCGGAAGAAAAGTTCGGCGGCTTCCTCGCCGTGACCGACTACCGCGATCCGTTCATCCAAGAGGAGATCAACGCCGACGGCTGGATGCTGTGGCCGCCGGTGCGTTATTCCTACCGCTCCGTCAACAACGAGATCCCGGTGCCGGCCCCGGCCCCGCCGTCCTGGATGATGGACAAGGAGAAGCGCTGCTCGCGCTATGCGCAAGGCGCGGCGGACCCCAACTGCGTCATGGGCAACTGGAACTGGCTCGGCACCGACGACCAGGGCCGCGACGTGCTGGCGCGCCTGGTCTACGGCTTCCGCATCTCCGTCCTGTTCGGCCTGGCCCTTACCCTTGCCTCCTCGGCGATCGGAATCGCGGCCGGTGCGGTGCAGGGCTATTACGGCGGCTGGATCGACCTCGTCTTCCAGCGCTTCATCGAGATCTGGACCGCGATCCCGACGCTCTACCTGATCCTGATCGTGTCCTCCGTGCTGATCCCCGGCTTCTGGACCCTGTTCACCATCCTGCTCGCTTTCTCCTGGGTCGCGCTGGTCGGAGTCGTGCGTGCCGAGTTCCTGCGCGGGCGGAATTTCGAATATATCGCCGCCGCCCGGGCCCTTGGCGTGTCCAATCCGATCATCATGTGGCGGCACCTGCTGCCCAACGCGATGGTGGCGACGCTGACCTTCATGCCCTTCATCCTGAACGGCTCGATCTCGACCCTGACCGCACTCGACTTTCTCGGCTTCGGCCTGCCGCCGGGCTCGGCGTCGCTCGGCGAGATGCTGGCGCAGGGCAAGAACAACCTTCAGGCACCCTGGCTCGGCATCACCGGCTTCATCGTCATCTCGCTCATGCTGAGCCTGCTGATCTTCATCGGGGAAGCCGTGCGCGACGCCTTCGACCCGCGCAAAAGCTATTCTTGAGGATATCTGAATGACCGTCGGATCCGGCCCGTCGCCCCTCCTTTCCGTCTCCGACCTGTCCGTCGCCTTCCGCCAGGGGGCGGAGACCAACCTGGCCGTCGACCGCGTCTCGTTCGACATTCATGCCGGCGAAACCGTTGCGTTGGTTGGCGAATCCGGCTCCGGCAAGTCGGTGTCGGCGCTCTCGATCCTGCGCCTGCTGCCCTATCCGGCGGCCTCGCACCCCTCCGGCGCCATCCATTTTAAGGGCACGGAACTGCTCGGCGCGAGCGACCGGGAGATGCGCGCGGTGCGCGGCAACGAGATCTCGATGATCTTCCAGGAGCCGATGACCTCGCTCAACCCGCTGCACTCGGTGGAGCGCCAGATCGCCGAAATCCTCAAGGTTCACAGGGGCATGAGCGATACCAAGGCGCGCGAGCGGGTGCTCGAGCTGCTGACCCAGGTCGGCATCCGCGAGCCAGGGACGCGGCTCGCCTCCTATCCGCACCAGCTGTCCGGCGGCCAGCGCCAGCGCGTCATGATCGCCATGACGCTCGCCAACGAGCCGGACCTGCTGATCGCCGACGAACCGACGACGGCGCTGGACGTCACCGTCCAGGCCCAGATCCTGAAGCTTCTCAAGGACTTGCAGAACCAGCGCGGCATGGCCATGCTGTTCATCACGCATGACCTCGGCATCGTGCGCAAGATCGCCGACCGGGTCTGCGTGATGACCGACGGCAGGATCGTCGAGCAGGGGCCGGTGGCGGATATCTTCGACCGGCCGCAGCATCCCTACACGCAGCACCTGCTGGCCGCCGAGCCGAAGGGCACGCCGCCGGTGCATGACGAGACCAAACCGATCGTCGTCGAGGCGCGCGACCTCAAGGTCTGGTTCCCGATCAAGCGCGGCCTGCTGCGCCGGACGGTCGACCACATCAAGGCGGTGGACGGCGTCGACGTCACCGTGCGCGAGGGCCAAACCCTTGGCATCGTTGGGGAAAGCGGATCCGGCAAGACCACGCTCGGACTCGCCATCCTGCGCATGATCTCCTCCACCGGGCGCATCTCTTTCAAGGGCACTGAGATCGACGCCTATTCCTGGAAGGACATGCGGCCGCTGCGCGCGGACATGCAGATCGTGTTCCAGGATCCGTTCGGCGCCTTGAGCCCGAGGATGTCGGTGGCGGATATCGTCGGCGAGGGGCTGAAGGTGCATTTCCCGACCATTTCGGAGGCGGAACGGGACCGCCGGGTGGCCATGGCGCTGGAGGAAGTCGGCCTCGACGCCACCACCCGGTTCCGCTATCCGCACGAATTCTCCGGCGGCCAGCGCCAGCGCATCTCCATCGCGCGCGCCCTGGTGCTGGAGCCGAAATTCGTCATGCTGGACGAGCCGACCTCGGCGCTGGACATGAGCGTGCAGGCACAAGTCGTTGATCTGCTTCGCGATCTTCAGAAACGCCACGGCCTCGCCTACCTGTTCATCTCGCACGACCTGAAGGTCGTGCGCGCGCTCGCCAACGACGTCATCGTCATGCGCAACGGCAAGGTGGTCGAGGCCGGCCTGGCAGCCGAAGTGTTCGACCGGCCGAAGACCGACTACACCCAGGCACTGATGGCTGCGGCGTTTCGGCTGGAAACCGCGCCGGAGGGTGTGGTCAGCGAATAGCGGCCGGCTCCCGCCGCTGCTTTGCCTTCACCGATCCTCCTTGTTTTCAAGGCCTTGGTGGTCCGTTAATCGATCCAGCAGGTGGCCGGCAGGCCGGCGGCCTCCTGCGCCCTGCCGATCGAGCGGCGGGTCTTGAAGCCGATCAGGCCGTCGGCGCCGCCGACGTCGTGGCCGGCCCGCTCCAGGCGCAGCTGCAGGTCGCGGACCGCGCCGCGGGAGACGTGCTTGACCGGCCTCCAGGGCGCGACGAAGCCGGTGTTGTTGCCGTAGCGGTCGGCGAGATGGCCGACGAACAGGGCATAGACGTCGGACTCGTTATACGCCTTCAGCACGTAGAAATTCTCGGTCGCCAGGAACGCCGGGCCGTAGCGCCCGGCCGGCATCAGGATGTTGCCCGGCAACGGCAACTCGTGGGCGGGAAAGGGCTTTTCCCGAACGCGCACGATGCCCTCGCGGACGAAGTCGGCAAACGGCTGGCGGCGGTCCGGACCCTCGCGCGAACAGGATATCCCCGCCGGCACGATCACCTCGTAGCCCCAGTCGCGCCCGCTCACCCAGCCGTGGCGCTGCAAGTAATGGGCAATCGAGGCCATGGTGTCGGAGGGCGAGTCCCAGATGTCGCGGCGGCCGTCGCCGTCGAA
The DNA here is from genome assembly GCF_000192745.1 of Polymorphum gilvum SL003B-26A1. NCBI lineage: Bacteria > Pseudomonadati > Pseudomonadota > Alphaproteobacteria > Rhodobacterales > Paracoccaceae > Polymorphum > Polymorphum gilvum. Next base: position 4,596,550 of record NC_015259.1, on the reverse strand, counting down.
GTCGACGGCATATTTCAGGTAGGACGAGGGCAGGAACTGGGGCTGGCCCATGGCGCCGCCCCAGGAACTTTTGAGGCGCGCGCGCGGGATCTCGCCTGTCTGGAGGATCTTAAGTGAATCAATGAGTTCCGAGAAAAAGAACGCACGTCTCTGGGAGCCCATGAAGGCCCGGGTGGCGAGCACTCGGACGGCGTCGTGGGGAATCCTGGCCGCGCCGTAGCCTGATTCGCGCGCCCAGACGGCGAGAATTATCCGCCGCGGCACGCCGTAGCGCCGCTCGATGGCATCGAGCGTTTTCTCGTGCGTCGCCAAGAGCCTGCGACCGCCGGCGACGAGCGCATCGAACTGGCTATCGCTGAAATATCCCGCCGGCGGACGGAATTCGGCCTGGAAATTGATCTCCGGCGGCGCCTCCGGCCGGTCCGGCCGGCCGAGGCCCGGCAGGTCGGTGGCCGGGGTCAGGCCGGCCAGTTCGCGGGCGAGCACGGCGTCGGACACGCCAGCCCGTTTCGCCTCCGGAACGACCTTGCGGTTCAGAAACTCCTGGAACGCGCTATCATACGGCCCGGCCTGGACCGGAGCCGAAACGGCCAGCGCAAGCAGCAGGATCGCGCGGCGCATCGCAGCTTTGCCCTTGCCGGTTATCCTCATGGTGCGTGCCTCCTGCAGCCCGTTTTCCGTCCGCGGCCACCCCGTCCCGAAACCGTCCGGACTCTATCCTACTTCCCTCCGACTTCGTGCCGGACCCCTGCCGGACCCCTGTTACACGGTGGCGGCCGCGACCTCCCGCGCGTCAGCCCTCCGCCACCCAGGTCGCGATCAGGTGATGGGCGATCGAGATCGGCGGCGGGATGCGGTGGCCGAGAGGATGGCTGCCGGCCATCATCTGGCGCACCTCGTCGCGCGAGCACCAGCGGCAGGCCTCCAACTCGTCCTGGCCGATGACGATGTCGCGGTCGAGCGCCTCGCCCCGGCAGCCGAGCATCAGGTTGGCCGGGAACGGCCAGGGCTGGTTGGCGACGAGATCGACCCGGCCGACCCGGATACGCGCCTCCTCGTAGGTCTCGCGGCGCACGGCGTCCTCGATCGTCTCGCCCGGCTCCATGAAGCCGGCGAGCGTGGTGAAGATGCCCTCGGCCAGCCGCGGCGGCCGGCCGAGCAGGACCTTGTCGCCATCGGTGATCAGCATGATGACGACCGGGTCGGTGCGCGGGAAGTGCTGGGCGGCGCAGGACGGGCAGTCGCGCCGGTAGCCGGCCTCGCGCATCACGCTCGGCTGGCCGCAGGCGGAGCAGAAGCGGTGCGACAGATGCCAGTGGACCAGCGCCCGGGTCTGCGCCAGGGCGCCGAGGTCTGCAGGCGGCAGCACGCCGCGCAGCGCCAGGGTGCGCAGGTCGATCAGTTCCAGCCCGGCGACGGCCTCGACGGCGACGTCGGGCAGAGGGCTGGCGCAGGCAAACAGCGGCCGGCCGTCCTCCAGGCCGAGCAGGATCGCCTCGGCCGGGTCGAAGCCGAGCGCGTCGGCGCGGGCGCGGGCGTGGCGCACGCTCGGCGCGCCGGCAACATCAAGCACGATCCTGCCGGCGGTCGAGACGACGAAGGCGGCGTCCGGGCGCGCCAGCAGGCCGGCGAGCCAGTCGGCGTCGCCGCGCCGCTCCGAACAGCGGTCGAGCGGGTTGACGACGAAGCTCATGTCCCCGCCCGCCGTCACGATCGCATCCGCCGCCATGTCCAGGTCTCCCGTCCGCCGATCCGGCCGGCCCTGCCGGCCGCCGTCACCGGCGCTGCCTGCGTGGGTAGCATTGCCTCGGGGGCGGCTTCAACACCCCAGGCGCTCGCGCACCGCCGCGACCAGCCGCTCGCGGTCGCCGTCGGCATAGGCGGCCGGCGGCTCCCGGCCCCAGACCGGATCGGGCCAGGCGGCGTCGCCCTGGAAGCGGGCGATGACATGGACGTGGAGCTGGGACACCTGGTTGCCGAGGGCGGCGATGTTGAGCTTGTCGCAGCCGGTGGCGCCCTTGAGCGCCTCGGCGGCTGCCGCGATCTCCTCCATCAGCACCAGCCGGTCGGCCGGCGCAAGGTCGAGGATCTCGATCAGGTCGGGTTGGCGCGGGATCAGCAGCAGCCAGGGATAGTTGGCGTCCTTCATCAGCCGCAGCGCGCACAGCGCCAGGTCGGCGACCGGCAGGCTGTCGCCTTCCAGGCGCGGATTGAGGTCGAACTGGATCATGATCGGCGTCCGGGTGTCGCTCGGGTGTCGTGTGCTTCGACCCTACACCGGCGCGGGCGCGCTTGGCGAGGGGGCGATCCGGCGGCGACACCGGTGGCAGACCGCCGCCGTCCGGCGTAGACTGCAAGACCGATCCGAGCCGCCGGAGCCTGCCCATGCGCCTTCTCGTGCCGCCGCCGCTGCAGGCGTTCCTGTTCGCCGTCGCCATGGCGCTGGCCGCGCGCGCCTTTCCAGGCCTCGCCGTCACCTTTCCCGGCCAGGTCGCGCTGGCGGTGGGGCTCGCCGCCCTCGGCCTCGCCATCGATCTGACCGCGGTCGTCGCCTTCCTGCGGTCGCGCACCACGGTCAACCCGCTGCGCCCGGCGAAGGCGCGCATGCTGGTCGCCACCGGCCTCTACCGCTTCACCCGCAACCCGATGTATCTCGGCCTGCTGCTGGTGCTGTCCGGCTGGGCGGTGTGGCTCGGCCACGGCCTCGCCGCGGCGATCGTGCCGCTGTTCGTCGTCGCCGTCACCGAACTGCAGATCAAGCCGGAGGAGGCGGCGCTGGAGGCGAAGTTCGGCGAACCCTATCGCGCCTACAGGCGCAAGGTCCGCCGCTGGATCTGAGCGCGGCCCTTGTCGAGCGCCCCGCCGACGCGCTATCAGGGCGCCGGGACCGGCGGGCCTCGCGGCGCCCGCCCCGGAGAGACGCGCGTGCGACCGGTATTCGACGGCTTCACCTTCTTCAACGAGCTTGACGTGCTCGAACTGCGCCTGCGCGAGCTGGCGCCGGTCGTCCACCGCTTCGTGCTGGTGGAGGCCGACCGCACCTTCACCGGTCATCCCAAGCCGCTGCATTTCTCCGACAACAAGGCGCGCTTCGCGCCCTTCCTGGACAAGATCGAGCATGTCGTCGTGCGCGACATGCCGGGCGAGGGCGCCTCGGCCTGGGACCGCGAGGCGTTCCAGCGCAACGCCATCCTGCGCGGGCTCGGCGCTGCCCGCCCCGACGACCTGGTGCTGGTCGGCGACGTCGACGAGATCCCCAAGCCCGAGGCGCTCCGGCGCGCCGCCGAGGATCCGACGAGCGTCGCGGCGGTGACCACCTTCGAGCCGGAATTTTTCCTCTATTTCCTGAACCTGCGCACCGACCCGGTCTACACCAGCCTGATCGGCCCGCGCCTGATCGCGCGCCGGCGTCTCGCCTCGCCCGAGGTGCTGCGCCGTTTCAAGCCGGTCTGGCGCAAGAAATCGTCGGGCGCGCTCGGCCGCCTGGTCGTCGCCCTGCGCATCCGCGCCAAGTTCGGCGCGTTTCTCGACAACCGCATCGTCCGGCGCGGCGCCTGGCATTTCACCTTCCTCGGCGGCGCCGAGGCGATCCGCCGCAAGCTCCTGTCCTACAGCCACACGGAAGTGCTGCGAGACGAGCTTCTCGACCTCGACTACCTGGAGACCATGCTGAAGCAGCGCCGTTTCATCTTCGAGGGCGAGATGGGGCTTGCCGTGGTCGAGGACTGGTCGCAGCTGCCCAGGACCCTGCGCGACGATCCCGGACCCTGGCGCGCCCATTTCGTGCCCGACGCCGAAGCCTGACCGCGGGCGCCTGACCGTGGGCTTGACCTCGGGGGATCTGCGCTCTGGACCGCGCCCGGCCGATCGACTAACACTGCCGCGACCACTGCCGCCACTGGCCCCGGGCGGGCCGGGGCCGAACCACAGGACGCTTGCCCGTGCTGCTCATCGATCCCACCGCGAACGTGTCGCCGCTGGCCGACCTGGAGCGGTCCGTGCGCGGCACCCGCATCGAGATCGGCCCCGGCGCGGTGATCGATTCCTTCGTCAAGATCAAGCCGGCCGGCGGCAGCGGCGAGGTGATCATCGGCGCCCATGTCTATCTCAATTCCGGCACCACCATCTACACCGGCAACGGCGTGCGGATCGGCGACGACACGCTGATCGCCGCCAACTGCACCCTGGCGCCGACAAACCACGAATTTGCCGATCCCGCCACGCCGATCCGCCTGCAGGGCTTCAAGCCGAGCCGCGGCGGCATCGTCATCGGCCGCGACGTGTGGATCGGCGCCAACAGCGTCGTGCTCGACGGCGCGGTGATCGGCGACGGCTGCGTCGTCGGTGCCGGCTCGCTGGTGCGCGGCACGCTCGAGCCCTTCGGCATCTACGCCGGCAATCCGCTGCGCAGGGTCGGCACCCGTGGCCGCTAGCCCCTTCACCGTCTTCGGCGCCGCAGGCTTCGTCGGCGCCCGCCTGGTCGCCCATCTCGGCGCGCTCGGCCACGAGGTGCGCGCCGTCGGCCGCGACAGCTGGCCGAAGCCCGGCGAGGCGCTCGGCCACGTGCTGTTCACCGTCGGCATGACCGCCCAGTTCCGCGGCCGGCCGTTCGAGACGGTCGAGACCCAGACCCTGCGCGCCTACGAGGCGCTGCGGTCCTACCGCTTCGAGTCCTTCCTCTACCTGTCCTCGACGCGGCTCTACCAGGGCGCCGGCGCCACCGCCGAGGAGACGCCGATCCTCGCCCGCCCGGCCACCGCCGACGCGATCTACAACCTGACCAAGGCGACGGCCGAATGCCTGTGCCTGTCGCTCGACGATCCGGCCGTGCGCGTCGTGCGCCTGTCCAACGTGTTCGGCCCGGAAAACGACTCCGAGCTGTTCGTCTCCGATGTCATGCGCGAGGCGGCGGCGACCGGCCGGCTCGTGTTCCGCTCGGCGCCGGCCTCGGCCAAGGACTACGTCCACGTCGCCGATGTCGCCGAACTGCTGCCGCGGATCGCCCTGTCGGGGCGCGAGCGGCTCTACAACCTCGCCTTCGGACGCAACGTCTCCAACCGCGCCATCGGCGATGCGCTCGCCGCCTGCGGCATCGATATCGCCTATCAGGACGGCGCGCCCGAAATCTCCTTCCCGCAAATTGACATCGCGCGGCTCATGCGGGAATTTCCCCGCCCGACGCGGGGGCTGCTTGCCGCCGTCCCGGAGCTGCTCGAGGCGGCACAGAAAAGGGTACAGACATGATTATCTTCGACGATGAGGAAGGCTACGTTGCCGAGAAGCTGAAGGACGGCACCGAACGGCGCTTTCCCCTCGAGACGCCCGAGGCCTTCGAGCTGATGTCCAGGGCGTGGCTGCGCGCCAGCTGGGACGTCAAGTACATCTACGCCTTCTCCTGGTTCGGTCGGCCGATCATCCAGCTGCCGGAAGACATGATCCGCCTGCAGGAGGTGATTTGGGAGCACAAGCCGGACGTGCTGATCGAGACCGGCGTCGCCCACGGCGGCTCGCTGGTGTTCTACGCCTCGCTGTTCAAGGCGATCGGCAAGGGCCGCGCCATCGGCGTCGAGATCGAGCTGCGCCCGCACAACCGCAAGGCCATCGACGAGCATCCGCTGCGCGACTACATCGAGATCGTCGACGGCTCGTCGATCGACCCGGCCACCGTCGAGAAGGTCCGCTCGATGATCAAGCCGGGCGAGAAGGTCATGGTGATGCTGGATTCCAACCACACCAAGCCGCATGTGCTCGAGGAGCTGCGCGCCTACGGCCCGATGGTCACCCCCGGCTGCTACATCATCGCCGCCGACGGCATCATGGAACTGGTCGCCGGCGGTCCGCGCACCAAGCCCGACTGGCCGGTGTCCAACCCCAAGGCGGCGGCGATCGAGTTCGTCAAGGAGAACCCGGACTTCGCCATCGTCGAGCCGGAATGGCCGTTCAACGAGGGCGTCGTGCGCGAGCGCGTCACCTACTGGCCGAGCGCCTTCGTCAAGCGCCTGCGCTGACCAGGCCGAGCCGCTCGGCGAGCTCCGCGCGCAGCAGGCGGTGGATCCGGAAGGTCCGCTTGCTGACGTGGCGCAGGAACACCGCCCGCAGCAGCAGCCGCTGCGCGCCGGTGAAGTCGCGCTCGCCGATCAGCCGGTTGCCGTAGGCGAGATACTGGCGGAAGATCTGCTTCTTCTCCGCGTGCGATGGCTGCGCCATGCGCCACTTGATCGGATCCTCCAGGATCTGCTGGTGGAACACCGCAGCCGGAGCCAGCACCACCCGCCGGTCGAGGATCAGCGGCAGCATGGTGGCGTGGTCGATCGCCCACAGGGCGTCGAGATTGGCCAGCGCGGCGCGGTAGCAGCGCTCCAGGTCGCGCGGGCGGAACATGCCGTAGATCCAGCTCGCATGCGAGCCGACCAGCAGCGACGCCGGCTCCAGCGCCTTGCCCGGCAGCACGCGCGGCATCCTGCGCACGATGTCGCGCTTGCGCTTGTGGGTGATCACCGTCGGCGCGGCCAGTGCCGCGTCCGGCCGGGCGTCGAGCGCGCCGGCCAGCACCTCCAGGAAGGTCGGGTCGGAATAGTCGTCGTGGGCGCGCCAGACCAGGTAGTCGCAGTCGGCGTTCTCGAAGGTGCCGAGGAAATTGTCGAGCAGCGGCACGGTCTGCGGCCGGTGCACGACGCGGAAATGGGCGTTGCGCGCGGCGAACTCCTCGGCGATCTCGCCGGAAGCGTCCTTCGAGGCGTTGTTGTAGACGATTACCTCGAAGTCGCGGTAGGTCTGGGCCTCCAGGCTTTCGAGCGCCTGTCGCAGATAGGTCGAGCCGTTGTACACCGGCAGGGCGACCTGAACCTTAGCCATTGCTTTGCCATCCTGTCCGCTTGGGTGCGTGCGCGCATGGACTTACGGGATAACGGGGGCGAAAAACAAGGCTTCTTTCCGGGCGCGGAATTGACTAAAGCTGGCACCCGAGCGAACGCGCTGGCGCATGGGAGAACGACGTGAAGGCTGTCATCCTGGCCGGTGGCCTCGGCACCAGGCTGTCCGAGGAGACCGATCTAAAGCCCAAGCCGATGGTCGAGATCGGCGGCATGCCGATCCTCTGGCACATCATGAAGATCTACGCCCACCACGGCGTCACCGACTTCATCGTCTGCCTCGGCTACAAGGGCTATTACATCAAGGAATATTTCTACAACTACTTCCTGCATTCGTCCGACCTGACCATCGACCTGTCGGACAACACCATCACCCACCTCAATTCCAAGGCCGAGCCGTGGAAGGTGACGCTGGTCGACACCGGCCAGGACACCATGACCGGCGGACGGCTGAAGCGCGTGCGCTCCTATCTCGACGCCGACGCGCCGTTCTGCCTGACCTATGGCGACGGCGTCGCCGACATCGACATCCGCCGGCTGATCGCCTTCCACACGGCGCACGGCAAGGACGCCACCCTGTCGGCGGTGATCCCGCCCGGCCGCTACGGCGCGCTCGACCTCGACGGCGACCGGGTGCGCAAGTTCACCGAGAAGCCGCCGGGCGACAACGCCTTCATCAACGGCGGCTTCTTCGTGCTGAACCCGGCCGTGATCGACCGCATCGACGGCGACGCCAGCCATTGGGAGGCCGCGCCGCTTGAGGGGCTCGCCCGCGACGGCCAGCTGTGCGCCTATCGCCATTCCGGCTTCTGGCACGCCATGGACACGCTGCGCGACCGCCGCGTGCTGGAGGACCTGTGGGCCCGCGGCACGGCGCCCTGGAAGGTCTGGGCATGACCGGCGCGCGCGTTGCCCGGCCCGATCCCGCCTTCTGGGCCGGCAAACGCGTGCTGGTCACCGGCCATTCCGGCTTCAAGGGCGCCTGGGCGACGCTCTGGCTGGCGCGGATGGGCGCCGAGGTGACCGGCATCTCGCTGCCGCCGGAGAGCGACAGGGCGCTGTTTGCGCGCGTCGACATGGCCGCGCGCTGCCGGTCCTGGTTCTGCGACATCCGCGACCGCGCCATCCTCGGCACCTTCGTCGCCGACGCCGATCCACAGATCGTGCTACACATGGCCGCCCAGCCGCTGGTGCGCCGCTCGGTCGCCGATCCGCTGCTGACCTTCTCCTCCAACGTCATGGGCACCGCCAACCTGCTCGACGCCCTGCGCGGCGCGCGCGACCTGTCGGTCGTGCTGGCCGTGACCTCCGACAAGGTCTATGCCAACAGCGACCGTGGCGAGGCCTTCGGCGAGGACGCCGCGCTCGGCGGCCACGATCCCTATTCCGGCTCGAAGGCGGCGACCGAGCACGTCGCCCATTCCTTCGACATGACCTATTTCCGCCCGCGCGGCGTACGCCTGGCGACGGCGCGCGCCGGCAACGTCATCGGCGGTGGCGACGCGGCCGAGGACCGCATCATCCCCGACTGCGTGCGTGCGCTCGAGGCCGGCACGCCGCTGGTGCTGCGCCATCCGGAGGCCGTGCGCCCCTGGCAGCACGTGCTCGACTGCCTGAGCGGCTACCTGCTCTATGCCGAGCACCTTGCCGGCGCCGGCGTCGGCGCGGCGCCGCGGGCGCTCAACTTCGGCCCCGAGGCTTCCGACATGCTGCCCGTCGGCGAGGTGGTCGAGCTGTTCTACGCGGGCTACGGCACCCGCGCCGACGTGCGCGTCGAGCGCCCCGAACGCTCGATCGAGATGAAGACGCTGATGCTCGATCCGGCAGAGGCGCTGCGCATACTCGGCTGGCGCTGTTCGCTCGGCCAGCGGGACGCCGTGGTCTGGACCGCCGACTGGTACCGGCGCGTGGCCGAAACCGGCGACGCGCTCGCCGCCACCCTCGACCAGATCGACGCCTTCACGGCGGGGTGACGCCCCGCCACCCCCTCCCCGCTAGCCGAGCGCGCCGGCCAGGTGGTCGATGGCCGCCTGCACGCCGCCGGCGCCGTAGGGAATGCCGAGCGTCTTCAGGCCGAGTTCGAGCGCCGACAGGGTGCCGAGCAGCATGACCGCGTTGACGTGGCCCATGTGGCCGATGCGGATGCCTTGGCCCGACAGCGCGCCGATGGTGCCGCCGACGGTGACGCCGCAAACCTCCCTGGCGAAGGCGCGCAAGGGCGCCGGATCGGCACCGTCGAAACGGATCACGGTGACGCTGTCGGCGCGCGCCGACGGCTCGACGATGTTGAAGTCGAGAGCGCCCGCCTGCGCCCAGACCGCGACGGCGCGGCGTGTCGCTTCGGCCAGCAGCGCGTGGCGGCGCCAGACGTTGGCAAGGCCCTCAGCGTCGATCAGTTCGATCGCCTTGCGGAAGCCGAACAGCAGGTGCTCGGGCGGCGTGCCGCAGTATTTCTGGTAGTGTTCGGGACCGTCGCGGAAGGTCCAGTCCATGTAGCTGATGCGCAGGTCCGCCGTGCGGTGCGCGGCCAGCGCGCGTTCGCCGGCGGCGACGAAGGACAGGCCCGGCGGCGTCATCAGGCCCTTCTGGGAACCGGTGAGGGCGAGGTCGACGCCCCAGGCGTCCATCTCGAACGGCACGCAGCCGAGCGAGGCGATGGTGTCGACCATCAGGAGGGCGCCGTGGCCGGCGGCGTCGATGGCGGCGCGGATGGCGGCGATGTCGTTGAGCGCGCCCGAGGCGGTGTCGACCTGCACGACCAGGATGGCCTTGATGGCGCCGGCGGCGTCCGCCTTCAGCCGGCGCTCGACGGCGGCCGGATCGACCGGCCGGCGCCAGTCACCGGGCAGCACCTCGACGTCGAGGCCGGCGAGGGTGGCGGCCTCGCCCCAGCCGACCGCGAAGCGCCCCGATTCCAGCACCAGCACCGTGTCGCCGCGCGACAGGGTGTTGGTCAACGCCGCATCCCAGGCGCCGTGGCCGTTGGCGGCGTAGATGTAGGGGCGGCCGGCGGTGCGGAACAGCCGGCGCAGGCCGTCGAGGCATTCGTCGGTGGTGCGCACCAGCGGCCCCTCGTAGATGTCGACCGCGGGCCGGTGCATGGCGCGCAGCACCTCGTCCGGCACGTTGGTCGGACCGGGGATCATCAGGAATTCCTTGCCGTTGCGCAGCGTCATGAAGAGCGACCTTTCGGAGAGGCGATCGGCGGGCGGGGCGTCGAGCCGATCTATATCGCCCGCAACCGGCGCCGACAATGCGTCCCGTCGGCGCTTTCCTGGGGATTCGCCCGCACGGCCGGTGGCCGGCCGGCGCCGGGGCGGGCACTGTGCGGTGCAATCGTGCGATTCGGCTGCGGCGCCCTGCGGCCCTTGCCAGCGGCGCCGGACCGGACAACACTGCCGTTGCGTTATCATGGGCTGATGCGGATGATTGTGGTTCAAGAGCGGACTGCGCCCCTGCTGTTGTCGATCCCCCACTCGGGTAGCCGGATTCCGCCCGCGATCGAGCGGCGGATGACCGCGACCGGGCGCCTGCAGACCGACCTCGCCTGGCACGTCGACAGCCTGTTCGAATTCGCCGCCGACATGGACGTGACCGTGGTGCGCACGCCGGTGTCGCCGCTGGTCATCGACGTCGACGCCGACCCCGCCTCGGCATCCGCGCCGGACGGCGGCCTGGCGCCGGCACTGTGCGCGCTGGAGACGCTGGACGGTAAGCGGCTGTACCAGCCCGAGGAGGATCCCGGCCCGGTCGAGATCGAGGAACGCCGCCGCCTGTTCCACGCCCCCTATCACGACGCCCTGGCGCAGCAGGTCGCGCGGCTGCGCGCCATGCACCGGCGCATCGTCGTGCTCGACGCGCAGTCGATGCGCTCGCGCATCAAGGGCGTGTTCGACGGTGAGCTGCCGCTGTTCACCGTTGGCACCCGGCACGGCCGGAGCTGCCACGAGGACGTGGCCGCGATCCTCGCCGACACCGGCCACGACCTGCCCGGCGCCAGCCACGCCGAGAACGACCTGTTTCCCGGCGGCTGGATCGTGCGCAGCTACGGCCGGCCGCAGGAAGGCATCCATGCCGCGGCGCTGACCATCGCCCAGCGCGCCTACCTGAAGCACGAGACGCCACCGTTCGAGCCCGACAAGGAGAAGGCGCGCCGCCTCAAGGCCGCCCTGCGCCAGACCCTGCTCGCGCTGATCGGCTGGGCCCGCGGCGAGGCGGCGGCACCGGCGCGCGAGCTGCTGGGGCCGCTGCCGGACATGATGATCCGCTGAAGACCGCTCGCAAGGCCGGACGATCCGGTACCGCCCTGCCGCTGCCTCCTGCACAGACACGTCGCGTCAAGGCGAGAGGGCGAGCCGCAGCGCCTCTGACGGCGGATGTCCCTGCCCTGCAGCGGGACGGGTGCGTCATGCACCCGCCCCGCCGGACGGCATCAGAAAAACGCCTGCAGGTTGGTCTGGGCGCGGCCGAGGATGAGGGCGTGGACGTCGTGGGTGCCCTCGTAGGTGTTGACCGTCTCCAGGTTCTGCGCGTGGCGCATGACGTGGTATTCCTCCTGGATGCCGTTGCCTCCGTGCATGTCGCGCGCTTGGCGGGCGACGTCGAGCGCCTTGCCGCAATTGTTGCGCTTGACGATGGAGATCATCTCGGGCGCGACCTTGCCCTCGTCGAACAGCCGGCCGACGCGCAGCGAGGCCTGCAGGCCGAGGGCGATCTCGGTCTGCATGTCGGCGAGCTTCTTCTGGAACAGCTGGGTCTGGGCCAGCGGGCGGCCGAACTGCTTGCGGTCGAGGCCGTACTGGCGGGCGCGGTGCCAGCAGTCCTCGGCCGCGCCCATGGCGCCCCAGGAAATCCCGTAGCGGGCGCGGTTGAGGCAGCCGAATGGACCCTTGAGGCCCGAGACGTTGGGCAGCAGCGCGTCCTCTGACACCTCGACGCCGTCCATGACGATCTCGCCGGTGATCGAGGCGCGCAAGGAAAGCTTGCCGCCGATCTTGGGCGCCGACAGACCCTTCATGCCCTTTTCGAGCACGAAGCCGCGGATGGCGCCGTCATGGGCCTCGGACTTCGCCCAGACGACGAAGACATCGGCGATCGGCGAGTTGGAGATCCACATTTTGGACCCCTTGAGCCGGTAGCCGCCGTCGATCTTCTCGGCGCGGGTGCGCATGCCGGCCGGGTCGGAGCCGGCGTCCGGCTCGGTCAGGCCGAAGCAGCCGACGAACTCGCCGCTGGCGAGCCTGGGCAGATACTTCTTGCGCTGTTCCTCCGAGCCGTAGGCGTAGATCGGATACATGACCAGCGAGGACTGCACCGAGTTCATCGAGCGGTAGCCGCTGTCGACGCGCTCGATCTCGCGGGCGACGAGGCCATAGGCGACATAGGACGCGCCAGCGCAGCCGTAGTCCTCCGGCAGGGTGACGCCGAGCAGGCCGAGTTCGCCCATCTCGGCGAAGATGGCGCGGTCGGTCTTCTCCTCGCGGTAGGCCTCCAGGACGCGCGGCATCAGCTTGTCCTGGGCGTAGGAGCGCGCCGTCTCCATGATCAGAAGCTCGTCCTCGGTCAGCTGCTCGCGCAGCAGGAACGGGTCTTCCCAGTCGAAGGTGCCGCCGCCGGCGGGGGACGATTTGGCATGAGCGCTCATGGGTTCCTCCTGGTCTCGGGTGACGCCGGCGCCGGGTGCGGCCCGGGCGGTCGAACGTGGCGAGAGTGTGCCGGCTGACGGGCGCGCGGAAAAGGGATATGTTTTCTCAAGTTCATTCCATCACGGAATGACCTTCGAGGACAACCGCCGAGTTTTCGCGATCATGAAACGAGCCTTCCTTCCGCCGGCGGAGGCGCTGCTGGCCTTCGAGAGCGCCGCCCGGCACGCCAGCTTCACCCGCGCGGCCGAGGAACTGCACCTGACCCAGGGCGCCGTGTCCAAGCAGGTGCGCCAGTTGGAGGAGCGGCTCGGCGTCGAATTGTTCCGCCGGGTGCGCCAGCGCATCGTCTTGACCGACGCCGGCCGGCTCTACCTGCACGAGGTGCGCGGCGCGCTGGCGCAGATCTCCGACGCGACCCGCCAGGTGATGTCTTTCGCCGGCAGCGCCGACGTGCTGAACCTCGCCGTGCTGCCGACCTTCGGCACGCGCTGGCTGGCGCCGCGGCTGGCCGAATTCCTGCGCCGCTACCCGAGCGCCGGGCTCAACCTCAGCGTCCGCCTGCGGCCGTTCGACTTCGACGCCGAGCCGTTCGACGGCGCGATCCACCACGGCGATCCGGTGTGGGCGGGCGCCATCGCCGAGCCGCTGTTTCCCGAGGATTCCATCGTTGTCGCCTCGCGCGCGTTCCGCGATCGGCACTCGATCCGCGCGCCGGCGGACCTGCTGCGCGTGCCGCGGCTTCAGCTCGCGACCCGGCCGCTCGCCTGGCGGCAGTGGTTCGAGGCGGCCGGCGTCGACACCGAGGCTGCCTATCAGGGACAGCGCTTCGACCAGTTCGGCATGATCGCGGAGGCCGCCGCGCATCACCTCGGCGCGGCCCTCATGCCGCGGCTGTTCGTCGAGGAGGAACTCGCCGCCGGCAAGCTGGTTAGACTGTTCGACACATCGCTGACGGGGCGCTCCGCCTACCACTTCGTCTATCCGGAGCGGCGGACGCTGCGGCCGGTGGTCGCCACCTTCCGCGCCTGGCTGCTGGAGGAGGCGCGCGCGGCGCGGATCGGACGCGAAACCATGCTGCCGGGATAGCGGCGGCGGAGGACGACAGATGAGCGAAACGAGGCGCCTGCGCCTGATCCTGCACGGCAAGGCGGCGGCCCGCGACGAGGTGCGCGCGGCAGTCGAGGCGGTGCGCGGCCTCGGCCACGCCGTGTCGGTGCGGGTGACCTGGGAGGAGGGCGACACGCAGCGGCTCGCCCGCGAGGCGCTGGCCGACGACGAGGCGATCGACGTGCTCGTCGCCGGCGGCGGCGACGGCACACTGAACGAGGTCGTATCGTCCGTGCTGGAGGTGGCCGGAGAGGATCGCCCGCCCTTCGCCTTCGCCCTGCTGCCGCTCGGCACCGCCAACGACTTCGCCCATGGCCTCGGCCTGCCGGTCGAGGATCCGACCGCCTGCCTGACGCTGGCGGCGACGGGACAGGCGCGGCCGACCGATGTCGGCACGGTCAACGGCCAGGTGTTCGTCAACGTCGTCAGCGGCGGCTTCGGCGCGGAGGTGACGACCGAAACCGATCCGACGCTGAAGCGTCTGATCGGTGGCGCCGCCTACCTGCTGACCGGGCTCAACAAGGTCGGCGCGATCGAGGCGGTTGCGGCGCACATCCGCGTCGACGGAGAAGACGGCTGGCGGGGCCGCTTCGTGGCGCTTGCCGTCGGCAATGGCCGGCGCGCCGGCGGCGGCGTGCCGCTGAGCCCGGATGCCGAGCTCGACGACGGCCTTCTGGACCTGATCGTGGTGCCGGAACCGGAGCGCGGCGACGTCGGCCAGCTGGTTCAAGGCTTCCTGGAGACCGGTGCGGAGGCGCTGCGCGCGCATCTGGTCATGCGCCGGGCCGCAAGGATCGAGATCGAGACGGAGCGGCCGATCCAGGTCAACCTGGACGGCGAGCCGCTTCACGCGGAGCGGCTGGACATCCGCGTGCTGCCCGGCCGCATCCGCCTGGTCCGCCCCGACGCGTCCGGACGCGGGCAGGCGCCGGTTGCGAAGGACGCGCGCGGCGGGTAAGCATCGGCTCCGACGGGACGGCCTGCCCGCCGCCCGCTGGATCGGGGATCGCATGGATACAGACACGAGGAGCGCGGCGCCGGGACCGGCCGTGGCGGCGAAGATGCTGAGGCTGAAGGCGAAGCGCTTCCGGGCCTCGCCGCTCGTCGAGGCGTGGCGCAAGCTGACGCGGCAGCGGCAGGTGCCGATCGCCGGGTTCCGGCTTGCGGTCGACGACGCGGTGATGAACGCCCGCGTGCGCTCGCAGGTCTACCGGGGCGTCTACGAGATGAGCAAGTTCGTCGTCGCCGACGCTCTGATGCGCCCCGGCGACCGGGTGCTGGAGCTTGGCGCCGGGCTCGGGCTGGTCACAGTGCTGGCGGCGAGCCGCTGCGGCGGCGACGCGGTGATCTCCTTCGAGGCGGTGCCGCGCAACGCCGAGCTGATCCGCCGCAACCTCGCCCTCAACGGCGTTACCGCCGACGTTCGGGCGCGCGCGATCGGCAAGGCCGACGGCACCATCGACTTCTTCGTCGCCGACGACGCGATCTCGTCGAGCACCAGCACGACACGCGGCGAGACCGGCATGGCGCGGATCGCCGTGCCCTGCGACGACATCCGCACCGTCATGGCCGAGGTGCGCCCGAGCGTGCTGCTGATCGACGTCGAGGGCACGGAGACCGACATCGTGCCGCTGATCGACCTGTCCGGCGTGCGCGCGGTGATGATCCAGGTCCATGGCGACGTCGTCGACGACGCGGCCGCCTCGACCATCATGCGCGCATTCCTGGAGGCCGGGCTCGACCACCTGCACATGTGCTCGATCGGCAACATCTGGGCCTTCGAGCGACCCGACAAGGCCTGATCGCCGGCGGCGGGTTCAGAGCGCGCTGCCGGAAAAGTCCGGATGGGCGCGGTCGCGGTCGGAAATCACCGCCGGTTCGTGCGGCCAGTCGATGGCGAACTGCGGGTCGTCCCAGCGCACGCCGCCTTCCGTGGCGCCGTTGTAGGGCGCGTCGACCAGGTACATGACGTGGGTGTCTGGTTCGAGCGTCAGGAAGCCATGGGCGAAGCCCTTGGGAATCACCAGCGCGTTGCGCCGGTCGGCCGACAGTTCCCGGCCGACCCAGCGGCCGAAGCTCGGGCTGCCGGCGCGCAGGTCGAGCGCGACGTCGAAGATGCGCCCGGTGATCGGGAAGACGATCTTGGTCTCCGCCGCCTCGCGGTACTGGAAATGCATGCCGCGCAGGGTGTGGCGGTGCCGGCTTTCCGACAGGTTGCTCTGGGCAAGCGCGAAGGCGAGGCCCGCCGCGCGGAACTCCTCGGCGCAGAAAAGGCGCGTGAAGGCGCCGCGGTCGTCGCGGCGGGGCGAGAGGCGGATCTCGACGACCGGGTCGAGTTCGGTTTTCAGGAAGTCCATGGCGGTTCCGTCGCTGCGATGATGGTTGCGGGCGCGGCGCAAATCCGGCAAGACCCGCTGGCTGCCCCTGTGTAGTCAATTCCGCTCGGCGAGGGTACAGGTTGAAACGATGGCATTGGGTTTTCTGAAGCTGTTTCGCAAGGACCGGCAGCGTCGGCGTCGGCTGGACTATTATGCCGACGGCCTCGGCCTGCGCGGCAAGTCTCTGGCCGCCATCGAGGAGCCGGGGTTCCGCAAAGCCTTCGACACGGCGGTCGAGCTCAACCGCGAGGGCTGGGGCGGCAAGGTGCCCGATATCCGCTGGCGCGCGCATACCGCCGTCTGGGCGGCGCGCCACGGCCTGGCGCTCGAGGGCGATTTCGTCGAATGCGGGGTCTATCTCGGCCTGCTGTCGCTGACCATCGCGCACAGCCTCGACTTCGCCCGCGTGCCCAAGCGGTTCTGGCTGTTCGACACCTGGGACGGGCTGGCGGAAGGCGCGCTGACGGACCAGGAGAAGCAGCGCTCCGACCAGGCCGGCTGGATCTATCGCGGCGTCTACGAGCTCGCGGCGCGCAACTTCGCGCCGTTCCCGAACGTGACGCTGGTGCGCGGCACGCTGCCCCAGTCGCTCGAGGGCCAGCCGATCGGGAAGATCGCCTACCTGTCGATGGACCTCAATTCGGCCGCACCGGAAGAGGCGGTGATCCGCACCCTGTGGGACCGGATCACGCCGGGCGGGGTGGTGCTGCTCGACGACTACGGCTGGACCGGCTTCGACGACCAGCGGCGGATGTGGGACGGCTTCGCCGCCGGGCGCGGCGTGCCGATCCTGTCGCTGCCGACCGGCCAGGGCCTGATCCTCAAGCCGCCGGCCTGAGCCCGGGCGCCGACGCTCGGCACCGCAGCCGGGGTGAGGGACGCACCGCAGCGTCCGCAGGCTCAAAGCGCCTTTTCCAGCCGCTTGCAGATCGCCTTCAGCACGGCGATGCGGGCATGGCGCTTGTCCTGCGAGGACACCAGCGTCCACGGCGCGTAGGCGGTCGAGGTGCGGTCGACCATGTCGCCGGCGGCGACGGCGTACTGGTCCCACTTCAGCCGGTTGCGCCAGTCGTCGTCGGTCAGCTTGTGGCGTTTGTAGTCGGTCTCCTCGCGGGCCTTGAAGCGGGCCAGTTGCTCGTCGGCGCTCACCGCCAGCCAGAACTTGCACAGCACGATGCCGAAATCGGTCAGCTCCGCCTCGAAGGCGTTGATCTCGTTGTAGGCGCGCATCCAGTCGGCCTCGCGCGCGAAGCCCTCGACCCGTTCGACCAGCACCCGCTCGTACCAGGAGCGGTCGAACAGCGCGACGTGGCCCTTGCGCGGCATGCGCCGCCAGAACCGCCACAGGTAGGGCCGCGCGCGTTCCTCGTCGCTCGGCGCCGCAATCGGGTGTACCTTGTAGAAGCGCGGGTCGAGCGCGCGCGTGACGCGGCGGATGGTGCCGCCCTTGCCGGCCGCGTCGTTACCCTGGAAGGCGCAGACCAGTGCGATGTCCCTGAACGCCTTGCGGTCGACGAGCGCCGCCAGCCGCCCCTGCCAGCGCGTAAGCTCCGCCTCGTAGGCGTCCTCCGCCAGCGCCGGCGACAGGTCGATCGCGTCGACCGCGCTGATCCGCTTGACGCCGCCGATCACCGCCGGCGCGGCGGGAGGCGGCGCGTCGGGCGCGTCCAGCGCCTTGCGCATCGCCGCCGTTACCGTCTGCGCCAGCGCCGCGTCACGGTATTGCGCGTCCTCCGAGGGCAGCACAACCCAGGGCGCGAAGGCGGTGCTGGTGTGCAGCGCCACCTGCTCGGCGACCGCCCTGGCCTTGTCGTGGTTCTTGACCCCGGTCCATTCGTCGAGCACGTGGCGGGCGGTGGCACCCCTGGCCTTCAGCGCCTTCAGCCGCTTCTTCTGCGTCTCGCGCGACAGCGCGAACCAGAACTTCAGCAGCAGAACGCCCTCGCTGGCGAGCATCTGCTCGAAGCGGACGATGGCCGCCATCTGCCGTTCGAAGCCGTCCACCGACAGGCTGCCGTCGATTCGCGCCCGCATCGGCGCCTGGTACCAGCTGCCGAACACGATCGCGGTCTGGCCCTTGGCCGGCAGATCGCGCCAGTAGCGCCAGAACGGCGGCCGTAGCCGCTCCTCTTCGCCCGGTTCGCCGTAGGCGTTGCACAGGAGATGGCGCGGGTCCATCCACTCGTAGAGCCGGGCGATCGCAGCACCCTTGCCGGCGCCGTCGATACCGGCGACCAGCACGATGGTCGACACCGGCTTCTTCTCGATGATCTCCAGCTGGGCGGCCAGCAGGTCGCGCCGCAGGTCGGGCTCGAGCGCGGCGAAGGTGGCCTTGTCGAGTTTCTGGGGCAGGGTGGCGGACTGGAACATAGGGCTCGCGCAGCTTGGGGTCGACTTGTCGATCCTCAGCCCAAACGCGTCGCCGCACAAGGCCGGCGGAGGTCTTTCGCGACCGCGCGAAACCCCTTGTTGAGCCGACCGGTGCCTGCCTATATGCAGACCGCAGCACGACCCGTTCCCGCCACGCCGCCGCGCCAAGGGGCCGACCTTGACCGACCTTCTCAACCAGCTGGTCTCCTTCATCGGCGACAATCCCGGCTTCGCCGGCGCCATCGTCTTCCTGATCGCGATGGGCGAGGCGCTGTTCATCGTCGGCCTGTTCGTGCCGAGCACGGTGGTCCTCGTCGGCGCCGGCACGCTGGTCGGCCTCGGTAAGCTCGAGGCCTGGCCGATCTTCCTGTGGACCACGCTGGGCGCCATCGCCGGCGACGCCGTCTCCTACTGGATCGGCCATGTCTACAAGGACCGGCTGAAGAGCGTCTGGCCGCTGTCGCGCTACCGTAGCCTGGTCGAGCGCGGCGAGGCCTTCTTCCTGCGCCACGGCGGCAAGAGCGTGTTCATCGGCCGCTTCGTGCCCGGCGTGAAGGCGGTCGTGCCCGGCATCGCCGGCATGGTCGGCATGAACGCCACCCGCTTCACGATCATCAACGTCGTTTCGGCAGTGGCCTGGGCGATCGCCCATCTCGGCCCCGGCTTCCTCGCCGGCACCGCCTTCAGCGCCCTCGGCGAGGTCAGCGGCCGCCTCGCCCTGGTGCTCGGCGTCCTGTGCGTGATCGTCTTCGTCGCGGTCATGCTCGGACGCTGGCTGATCCTGATCGTCCTGCCGCTGTTCCCCGGCACCCATGTCGCGCTGGTTGCCTGGTGCGCGCGCCGGCCGGACCGACTGTCGCGCTGGGTCGCGCGCACCTTCGACCCCGAGCACCCGCGTTCGGCCGGCATGCTGGTCTCCGCGCTGCTGCTGCTGGTCACCATGCCGGCGTTCTTCTGGGTGGTCGCCGAGATCGCCCCGGGCGAGGCCATGCTGCAGGCCGACGTCGCCATCCGCAATCTGTTCCAGTCCCTGCGCACGCCGCTTGGCGACCATATCATGGTGTTCATCACCATGCTCGGCGACGGCGTCGTCGTCACCGTCGTCACCCTGGCGGCGGCCGGCTACCTGTTCCTGCGCCGCGCCTGGCGCCGCGCGCTCGGCTTCCTGGTCGCCATGACCGGCGCCGCGCTGTTCGTGCCGCTGCTCAAGCTGACCGTGCTGCGCCTGCGCCCGCTCGAGCTCTACGACGGGGCCCACGCCTACAGCTTCCCCAGCGGCCACGCCACGCTCAACGCCGTGCTTTACGGCATCCTGACCGTGCTCGTCGCTCACGACCGCTCGCCGTGGACCAAGGCGGCGCTGTTCACCGTCACCGCCGCCTACGTGCTCGCGCTCGGCTTCTCGCGCGTCTATCTCGGTGCCCACTGGGCGAGCGACGTCGTCGCCGGCCTGCTGTTCGGCGTCGCCATGGTGTCCGCCTTCGGCTTCGTCTTCGGCTCGATCCACAACGAGAAGGTCGGCCGCACCGTGCTCGCCGTGCTGGTCGCCGCCGTGCTCGCCGCCGCCGGCGGCTGGCACGTGCACCGCGCCTTCGACGCTGCCGTCGCCTCCTACGAGCCGGTGCTGGTCGACGAGGTGCTGGCCGCCGACGCCTGGCTCGCCGGGCGCTGGGCCGAGCTTCCCGCGCGCCGCATCGGCCTCAGCGGCGAGGATCGTGAGCCGTTGGTGATCCAGCATGCCGGCCTCCCGGCGCGCTTCGCCGAGGTCCTGGCGGAGCACGGCTGGCGCCGGCCGCCGCGCTGGTCGATCGCCTCGGCCGCCGGCTTCGTCGCAGGCAGGACCGCAGCAGAGGACCTGCCGGTGCTGCCGCGCACCCAGAACGGCCGCCGTCCGGCCCTGATTCTCATCCGCGACGACCCGCCGGATGCGCCCGACGCCGGGCGCTGGATCTTGCGCCTGTGGCCGGCCGGCGTCGCGCTGGACGCCGGCGGCCGGCGCATACCGCTTTATGTCGGCGGCGTCCTGCACGAGAAGATCCTGCACCCGATGGGCGAGTTCTCCGGCCCGGCGACCGACCGCGAAGCCCCGGCGCCCGACGACAACCCGGCGCTGCTCATGCCCGGGGCGATCGAACGGTTGCGCCCGGACGGCGGTCCGGTGGTCCTCGTACCGCCGCCCGCCTGATATATTCAATAAATTGAAACTAAGACTTGCGGCGCCGTTTTTAATTCATATATTGCGAACTTGGAATTCAGCCGGCGACCGGGCCCTGGACGGACCCCGGCCGCCGCGTCCGTATCTGGGACCGCCGCGCGACGAAAACGATCGCCGCACGGTGGTCGCGGCATGCGGCGGTTGCGCGAACCGACCCGGATTGGTGACGGTTCGCGGGATCCTGTGTGACTTTTGTCTGAGAGGGGAAGACATGGAAACCGATTTCACGCCGATTGCCGCCCTCGCCGGCGGCGCTCTGATCGGGCTCGCCTCGGCGGTCCTGATGGCCGTCCATGGCCGCATCGCCGGGGTCACCGGCATCCTCGGCGGCCTGCTGCCGACCATGCGCGAGCGCGACTGGGGCTGGCGCGCGGCCTTCATTCTCGGCCTGATCGCCGCCCCCGTCGCCATGGCGCTGGTGACCGGCGAGATGCCGCAGATCGGCGTTCCGGTGTCGACCGCCGCCCTTGTCATCGGCGGCTTCATCGTCGGCGTCGGCGTCACCCTGGGGTCCGGCTGCACCAGCGGCCACGGCGTGTGCGGCATGTCGCGCCTGTCGGGGCGCTCGATCGCCGCGACCCTCACCTTCATGGCGACGACCGCGCTCACGGTCTTCGTCGTCCGTCACGTCGTCGGAGGCTGACCCGCCATGGCTCGTATTCTCACCGCTTTCGTCATCGGCCTCGTGTTCGGCACCGGGATCATGGTTTCAGGCATGGCCAACCCGGCCAAGGTCCTGAATTTCTTCGATTTCGCCGGCACGTGGGACCCCAGTCTGGCCTTTGTCATGGGCGGCGCCCTGGTGGTCACCGCGATCGGCTACCGGCTTGCCTTCCGCATGCCGCACCCGCTTTTGTCCAACCGCTTCGCCATCCCGACCCGCAAGGACATCGACGTCCGCCTGCTGTCCGGCGCCGGCATCTTCGGCATCGGCTGGGGTCTTTCCGGCTTCTGCCCGGGCGGCCTGGTGCCTGCGCTCGGCCTCGGCCGCAGCGAGCCGGCGGTGTTCTTCGTCGCCCTGATCGCCGGAATCCTGGCCGTGCGGGTCGCGGACATGCTGCGATCCCGGCAACGCCTTGCGGCGTCGTCCTGACGCCGGCCCCCCTGCGGCCATGCCGCCGAACCTTGTCCCCGAACGGGCGACTGCGCCCGGAAAACCGAGGAGATTGGAAATGTCCGCTACCCCCTATCCGGTTGACATGACCGTCAAGCCCGAGGTCACCGCGTTCTTCGATCCGCCGACCAACACCATCAGTTACGTGGTCAAGGATCCGGCCTCGAGCGCCTGCGCGATCGTCGACAGCGTCATGGACATCGACTACGCAGCCGGCCGCATCACCTACGATTCGGCCGACCGGATCATCGCCTTCGTCCGCGAGCACGGCCTGACGGTCGAATGGCTGATCGAGACCCACGTCCATGCCGACCACCTGTCCGCCGCCCCCTACATCCAGGGCAAGCTCGGCGGCAAGCTCGGCATCGGCGACAAGATCACCGTGGTGCAGGACACCTTCGGCAAGATCTTCAACGAGGGCACCGAGTTCCAGCGCGACGGCAGCCAGTTCGACCGCCTGTTCTCCGACGGCGACACCTACACGGTCGGCGGGATGACCTGCTTCGCCATCTACACGCCCGGCCACACGCCGGCCTGCATGACCCATGTCATGGGCAATGCCGCCTTCGTCGGCGACACGCTGTTCATGCCGGACGGCGGTTCGGCCCGTGCCGACTTCCCCGGCGGCGACGCCGGCACCCTCTACGACTCGATCCAGAAGGTGCTCGCCCTGCCCGACGACATGCGCCTGTTCATGTGCCACGACTACGGTCCGAACGGCCGCGACATCCAGTGGGAGACTTCGGTCGGCGAGGAAAAGGCGCACAACATCCACGTCGGCGGCGGCAAGACGCGCGACGAGTTCATCAAGTTCCGTACCGAACGCGACGCTACGCTCGACATGCCCAAGCTGATCATCCCTTCGATCCAGGTCAACATGCGCGGCGGCAAGATGCCGCCCAAGGACGACAGCGGCAAGACCTACCTGAAGGTGCCGGTCAACACGCTCTGACCGGCCGCAGCTGACCTGACGCCGTCCGGCCCGGCCGGGCGGCGTCCCGTGGCACCGGCTTTCGGGCGGCTCGCAGGGAGCCCCGCCAACGAGCCCCTCCAGGAGAGGCCCCAAGGAGATCCGATGGACATCCGCAAGATTTCGTCTTCCCTGTCGGTCGCGCCACAGATCGAGGTCGCCGACCTCGCCGCGGTGGCGGCGCAGGGCTTCAGGACCGTCGTCAACAACCGGCCCGACGGCGAAGCGCCCGGCCAGCCCGGCAGCGACGCGATGGAGGCGGCCGCGCGCGCCCTCGGCCTCGCCTATCTCTACATCCCCGTCGTCAGCGGCCGGATCACGGACGAGGACATCGAGGCGTTCCGGCGGGCGCTGGCGACCGTCGAGGGGCCGGTGTTCGCCTATTGCCGCTCCGGCACGCGCTCGACCTGCCTGTGGGCGCTTGCCGAGGCGGCCAGGGGCGGCGACATCGCCGGAATTGTTTCGGCCGCCGCGGAAGCCGGCTACGCGCTCGACGGCCTGAGGCCGCGGCTCGAGGCCTGCGCCCGTGCCGCGACGCTGTCTGCCGAGGGCGCCTGAGTCGTCCGCCGGCACACGCTGTGGTTACCATCCTGCGTTTCGGACTTGCAGGACCGCACGAGGAATGCGACCGTTTCCCTGTTTGGCCTGAAGAGGAAAGGGCCAGGGGATACCGGAGCCGCATGCCATGGACGGGATGGCGGCTCCGGTAGACCGCAGGGCTCCGAAACCGATCGGACCGAACTCGAATGAGCCTCTTCAAGCGTTATCTGCCCATCCTGACCTGGGGCGCGTCCTACACCCGGGATACGGCCACCAACGATCTGGTCGCTGCGGTCATCGTCACCATCATGCTGATCCCGCAGTCGCTGGCCTATGCGCTGCTCGCCGGCCTGCCGCCGGAGATCGGCCTCTACGCCTCGATCCTGCCGCTGGTCGCCTACGCCCTGTTCGGCACCAGCCGGGCGCTTGCGGTCGGCCCGGTGGCTGTGGTCTCGCTGATGACCGCCTCGGCGGTCGGCGAGCTTGCCGCCCAGGGTACGGCGGAATACCTCGGCGCCGCGATCGCGCTCGCCTTCCTGTCGGGGCTCATGCTGGTGCTGATGGGCGTCTTCCGCCTCGGCTTCCTGGCCAACCTGCTCAGCCACCCGGTCATCTCAGGCTTCATCACCGCCTCGGGCATCATCATCGCCGCGAGCCAGCTCAAGCACATCTTCGGCATCCCGAGCGGCGGCCACAACCTCTACGAGATCGTCGTCTCGGTCGCGTCCCATCTCGGCGAGACGAACCTGATCACCCTGGCCATCGGCATCGTCGCCACCGCCTTCCTGTTCTGGGTCCGCAAGGGGCTGAAGCCGTTCCTCGTCGCCCGCGGTCTCCGGCCGCGGCTGGCCGACATCCTGGCCAAGGCCGGTCCCGTCGGCGCGGTCGCCGTGACCACGCTGGTCGCCGCTGCCTTCTCGCTCGGCGACAAGGGCGTGCGCCTGGTCGGCGACATTCCCGCCGGCCTGCCGACGCCGACCCTGCCGCCCTTCGACGCCGACCTGTGGCTCCAGCTCGCCGGCCCGGCGCTGCTGATCTCCGTCATCGGCTTCGTCGAATCCGTGTCGGTCGCCCAGACGCTGGCCGCCAAGAAGCGCCAGCGCATCGTGCCCGACCAGGAGCTGATCGGCCTCGGTGCCTCCAACATCGCTGCGGCGGTGTCCGGCGGCTATCCGGTCACCGGCGGCTTCGCCCGTTCGGTGGTCAATTTTGACGCCGGCGCCGAGACGCCGGCCGCCGGTGCCTACACCGCCGTCGGCATCGCGCTGGCGACCCTGTTCCTGACCCCGCTGCTGACCAACCTGCCGCAGGCGACGCTCGCCGCCACCATCATCGTCGCCGTCCTGTCGCTGGTCGACCTCGGCGCGCTGAAGCGGACCTTCCTCTATTCGCGCAGCGACTTCGCCGCCATGGCCGCGACCATCCTGGTCACCCTCGGCTTCGGCGTCGAGACCGGCGTCGTCACCGGCGTCGTCCTGTCCATCGCGCTCTATCTCTACCGCACCAGCCGCCCGCACATGGCGGTCGTCGGCATCGTCCCCGGTACCGAGCATTTCCGCAACATCAAGCGGCACGTCGTGGTCACCGGCTCGAAGGTGCTGACCGTGCGCGTCGACGAGAGCCTCTATTTCGCCAACAGCCGCTATCTGGAAGACCGCATCTACGAACTCGTTGCCGAGCGGCCGGAGATCGAGCATGTCGTTCTGATGTGCCCGGCGGTCAACGAGATCGACGCCAGCGCCTTCGAGAGCCTGGAAGAGATCAACCGCCGTCTGTCGGACTCGGGCGTGAAGTTCCATCTGTCCGAGGTCAAGGGCCCGGTCATGGACCGCCTGGAGCGGACCGACTTCCTGCATCACCTGTCGGGCCGCGTGTTCCTGACCCAGTATCAGGCGCTGTGCGCGCTCGATCCCCATACCGCCCACGTCTCGGAGGCGCGTACGCCCAAGAAGAGCGCGCACAGCGACGTCTGGGCGGGTCCGGAGATCTGATCGGTCGGCATCGGCGGGGCTGTCACAGAAATTTCACACAAATTTCACGCCTTGGATGTGCTGGATCCGTTTTCGCGTGAAAGTTTCGACCGTCTCTGGTCGTGCCGCTTGCGGTCCGCGGCGCCACGGCGCAGTCTGCGGCCATGACCGCCGACCCGTCGTCCCCCTCCGCCTCCAGCCTCTCGGTCCGGCTCGCCGCCACCCGGCCCGGACGGCTCCTGGTCGTCGTCTTCTCCCAGGTGCGCGTGCCCGAGGGCAAGTTCGGGCTCGAGCGCCTGTTCGCCAACACCGGCCATAACTGCCTGTTTCTCAACGATTGTCGCAGTCGCTGGTATCTCGGCCAGGACGCCGCGATCGATGCTGCCGTCGAGGAGGCGCGCGCCGGCACGGGGGCCAGCGGGCTGGTCTATTACGGCTCTTCGATGGGCGGCTACGGTGCGCTCGCCGCCGGCCTGCGGCGCGGCGACGGCACGGTCCATGCCTTCGGGCCGGAACTCGTCCTTGGCCGGGCGGGCAGCCAGAGCGCCCGGTACGGCATCGCCCGTGAAATCGACGGCGCGCTGGTTTCACGCCTGTCGCGCGCCGCCCCGGCCCATCCGCTGCATCTCTATTTCGGCATCCTCGATCCGGACGACGCTGCCGGCGCGGCCGCGGCGCTCGCCTGCCTGCCGAGGCCGAACCTCGCAGTCCATCTCTTGCGCTCCTGTCACGCCAGCCACGACCACCTCTACAGCCTCAACGTCGTCCGCAAGATCATCACCACCTTCCGCCGCGATCCGGCCGTCGAGATCGTCGCGCGCGGCCTTGCCGCCGCCGCCGACCCTGCCGTTCTCGCCGCCTTCGCCCGGCTCGCCGAGGCGCTCGCCGACGGCCGCGCCGTCGATCCCGGCGCGGTCGAGGCGCTCGCCGCCGCGGCGCCCGACAACCCCGGCCCGCTGCGCCTGCTCGCCGAGGCCCTGGCCGCCCGCGGCGACTACGCCGCCGCCGTGGCGGCGCTCGAGGCGGCCGAGCGCCTGGTCGCGTCCGACCCCGTGCTGGCGACCCTGCCCAAGCGCTGGCGCAAGGAGATGCCCCTGCGCCGGGCCGGCTGGCTGATCGAGCTTGGACGGCAGGAGGAGGCCGCTGCCGTCCTCGCCGACGCCGTCGCCCGCTTCCCCGCCGACCCGCGGTTCGACGCCCTGGCGGCGCGGCTCGGCGCCGCTCCCGGGTGACGCTTCCCCGCCGGTCTCCGGTTCGCAGGCATCCGGCAGCAATCCGCATCTTTCCGGCGCCTTTCAGCAGGCAAGCGGGAACGAAGCAGGACAGGTCCCGGACACGGGTCCGGCCCTGCCACAGACCTTTCCGGATTGCCAAAAATGCCGAGGAGTCTGTCAACTTTTGCCGGAGAACATCTTGAAAAAGACGAACAAATGAGGAACTAATGCGGAATGAACGCCTCCCTCGGCCCCGCCGCCAACCGCATCGCCCTCGACGACCCGTTAACGGACGGACGCCAGTCTGAGACCGCGCTGAAGGTCTGGCGCGGCGCCGCGCGCCTGCTGAGAAGCCTTGATTTTGCTTGTCTTTCCGAAGTCGTCCTGGCCTCCGGCCGGCGCGCCGACCTGCTCGCCCTCGGTCCCCGCCACGAACTCGTCATCGTCGAAGTGAAGTCCTCGGTCGCCGATTTGCGCGCCGATTCCAAATGGCCGGACTACCGTCTCCACTGCGACCGACTCTATTTCGCCACCCATCCCGGCGTACCCGCCGAGATCTTCCCGGACGACGCCGGCCTGATCCTCGCCGATGGCTTCGGCGCCGAAATCCTGCGCGATGCTCCCGAGCACCGGCTGACCGCCGCCACCCGCAAGGCGCTCACCCTGCGCTTCGCCCGCCACGCCGCCCTGCGCCTGCACGACCTCGCCGACCCGGACGGCCGGCGCGTCGTCGACGGGCTGTAGGCGACTAAGATACTGGCAGGAAAATAGAAACAGGCTCCGGCCTAATGCGCCTCGTCCCAGTTGTCGGCCGCACGGGCATCGACCTGGAGCGGCACGGACAGCGTCAGCGCCGGCTCGGTCGCCGTCTCCATCACCCGGCGCACGACCGGAATGGTCGCCTCGACCTGGTCCTCGGGTACCTCGAAGATCAGCTCGTCATGCACCTGCAGGAGCATCTCGGCATCGAGCTTCGCCGCCGCCAGAGCCGCGTCCATACGCACCATCGCGCGGCGGATGATGTCGGCCGCCGACCCCTGGATCGGCGCGTTGATCGCCGCCCGCTCGTAGAAGGCGCGCAGGCTCGGGTTGGACGTGTTGACGTCCGGGTAATGGGCCTTGCGGCCGAACACCGTCGTCACGTAACCCTTTGTGTGGACTTCCTTCTTGATCGCTTCCATGTAGTCGCGGATGCCCGGGAAGCGCTCGAAGTAGGTCTTGATGTAGTCGCCCGCCTCGCCGCGCGAGAGGCCCAGCTGGGCGGCCAGCCCGAAGGCCGAGATGCCGTAGATGATGCCGAAGTTGATCGCCTTGGCGCGCCGGCGGACCATCGGGTCCATGCCTTCTATCGGCACGCCGAACATCTCGCTCGCGGTCATGGCATGGATGTCGAGCCCGTCGGCGAACGCCTGCTTCAGCTGCGGAATGTCGGCCATGTGGGCGAGCACGCGCAGCTCGATCTGGCTGTAGTCGGCCGAGATCAGCTTGCGCCCCTTGTCGGCGACGAAGGCCTTGCGGATCTTGCGCCCCTCTTCCGTCCGCACCGGGATGTTCTGCAGGTTCGGCTCGGAGGACGACAGCCGCCCGGTCGTCGTCGAGGCGAGCGAATAGGAGGTGTGCACCCGTTTCGTCTCCGGGTGGATGTAGCTCGGCAGCGCGTCCGAATAGGTCGATTTCAGCTTCGACAGCTGCCGCCAGGCGACGATCTTCGACGGCAGTTCATGGCCCTCGGCGGCGAGGTCGTCGAGCACGGATACGGAGGTCGACCAGGCGCCGGTCTTGGTCTTCTTGCCGCCGGGCAGGCCCATCTTGCCGAACAGGATGTCGCCCAGCTGCTTGGGAGAACCGATGTTGAAGCTCTCGCCGGCAAGCGCGTGGATCTCCGCCTCCAGCGCCGCCATGCCCTGGGCGAAGTCGCCGGACAGGCGCGACAGCATCTGCCGGTCGACCGAAATGCCGCGCCGCTCCATCCGCGCCAGTACCGGCACCATCGGCCGTTCCAGCGTCTCGTAGACGGTCGCCATGCGCTCGGCGACGAGCCGCGGCTTGAGCACCCGCCACAGCCGCAGGGTAACGTCGGCATCCTCCGCCGCATAGGCGGTCGCCTTGTCGATCGGAACCTTGTCGAAGGTGACCATCGCCTTGCCGGAGCCGGCCACCTCCTTGAACGGGATCGGCGTGTGATCGAGCCAGCGCTCAGCGAGCTCGTCCATGCCGTTGCCGCCCTTGCCGGCGTCGAGCACGTAGGACAGCAGCATGGTGTCGTCGTAGGGGGCGATCTCGACGCCGTAGCGCGCCATCACCAGCCAGTCGTACTTGAGGTTCTGGGCGATCTTCAGCACGCCGGCGTCCTCGAGCATCGGCCTGAGCACGTCGAGCGCCTCGGCGAGCGGGATCTGGCCCTCGACCAGGCCGCCGCCGCCCAGCAGGTCGCCCTCGCCGTCGACATGGGCCAGCGGCACGTAGCAGGCCTTGCCGGGCGCGGTCGCCAGCGACACGCCGACGAGTTCGGCCTGCATGGCGTCGAGCGAGGTCGTCTCGGTGTCGAAGGCGACGAGGCCGGTCTCGACGGCCTCCGCCACCCACGCCTTAAGTCGGTCGAGGCTGGTCACGGTCTCGTAGACGCCGCGATCGATCGGCTCGGCCTTCGCCGCCTCGGCGCGGGCGGCGGCGAGCGCCTGCGGCGTCATCCCTGCCGCGGCGGGAAGCTCGTCCGGGGCGGAAGACGCGGCCGTCGGCCTGTCCGCCGCCGCCTCGGCGCGCTCCATCTGCCGGCCCTTGCCGTCCGGCCTGTGCCATCCGGGGATGTCGAGGTCGAGCGGCTCGATCGCGGCGATGTCGGCGCCCGTGGCCTCGGCGACGCGGCGGGTCAGCGTGGTGAACTCCAGCGCCTTGAGGAAGCCGACGGCCTTGGGGCCGTCGACCGATGTGACGGCGAGGTCGCCGACCGGGGTCTCGACCGGCACGTCCTGCTTCAGCGTCACCAGCTTTCTGGAAATGCGCGCCTGCTCCGCGAATTCGATCAGGTTCTCGCGCCGCTTGGTCTGCTTGATCGTGTCGGCCCTGGCGAGCAGGGCCTCCAGGTCGCCGAACTCGCCGATCAGCTGCGCGGCGGTCTTGATGCCGATGCCCGGCACGCCCGGCACGTTGTCGATGCTGTCGCCGGCCAGCGCCTGCACCTCGATCACCTTGTCGGGTCCGACGCCGAACTTCTCGACCACCTCGGCCTCGCCGAAGATCTTGTTCTTCATGGTGTCGATCATGCCGATTCGCGGCCCGATCAGCTGCATCAGGTCCTTGTCGCCCGACACGATGGTGACGCGCGCGCCGGCGTCGGCGGCCTGCCGGGCGTAGGTCGCGATGAGGTCGTCGGCCTCGAAGCCCTCCTGCTCGATGCAGGCAACCGAGAAGGCACGCGTCGCCTCCCGGATCAGGCCGAACTGCGGGACGAGATCCTCCGGCGGCTCGGGACGCTGCGCCTTGTAGGCGGGATAGATGTCGTTTCGGAAGGTCTTGGCGGAATGGTCGAAGATGACCGCGAAATGGGTCGGCTCGTCGCCTTCCTCCGGCGTCAGTCCTTCGGTCAGGAGCTTCCACAGCATGTTGCAGAAGCCGGCGACGGCGCCAACCGGCAGCCCGTCCGACTTGCGTGTCAGGGGCGGCAGCGCGTGATAGGCGCGGAAGATGAAGGTCGACCCGTCGACCAGGATCAGGTGGTCGTCGGCGGTGAGGGCGGAGGCGGGGCTGGTCTTCGACATGGCGCGGATCATGCCCGCTGGGACGAGTCGAGGAAAGACCTAATCGGCCCGCTTTGCCGGCTGCGCCGGGGCAGGCCTATTCCGCGGCCTGCGGCGCGCGGGACGCCCTGTGGGTTCCCTCCAGTCGCGCCCAGGCCGGGCGCACGAACAGGAATCGGGCGAAGCCGGTTCGGCGGACGATCCACCAGGCGATCATCGGCCCGCTCACGCCGGCGAGCGTGACGACGAGCGAGGCCGTGCCGACATCGACCAGGTCGAGCTTCAGAAGCAGTATCCGCGTGACCGCCATCGGCAGGAAGAAGGCGAGGTAGACGACGATCGAGGTGCGGCCGAGCGCGGCGAGCCAGTCCGTGCCTGGAAGCCGCGCCAGCAGGCTGCCGAGGAGCACGACGGCAATCGCGCCGAGCGTGCCGAGGGCGAGCGAGACGACGGGCAGGGCGGGCACGCCGGCAAGGACCGCGGCGCCGTTGACCGTTGCCCAGGCGAGAAGGCCGGCGAGGGCCGTGGCGCGGTGTGCATCCGCCCAGTCGGCCAGGGCGAACAGGCGCGGGGCGAACAGGGCGCCGGCATAGAAATAGACGAAGCGGGCGCAGAACTCGTCGACGATGACCGATCCGGTCTCTATCGGGGCGATCTCCAGTGCCGCCGCCGCCGCCAGAACCGCCTGCCAGGGCACGCGCACCTGATGCAGCAGCTTGGCGACGACGAAGAAGATCGCCAGCAGATAGATGAACCACAGCGTGCCGAACGGCTGCACGAAACCGATCAGGTAGCCCGCCGGCACCGAGGCCCAGCCGGCCTCGGCCGCAAAGAGCGGCGCCTTGAAGCCGAACTGGATGGTCAGCCAGAGACTGTAGAAATAGGCGAAATGCACGACCTTGCGGTCGAGATAGAGGCGCCAGTCGCGGTCGAGGACACGGGCGAGGAACAGGCCGGAGATCAGGAAGAAGTCGGGCATCCGGAACGGTGCGGCGAAGGCGACCAGGCCGTGCATCCAGCCGGTCGCGCCGGCTGCCGCCTCGGTGCCGAGGACGGAATGCATCATCACCACCAGGATGATGCACAGCCCCTTGGCGTGGTCGACCCATTCGATTCGGTGTCGCTCGGCCATGCCGGCCGCTGCCTCCTCTATCGCTTCGATGCAGGCACCCTACATCAGAGCGGCCGGATGGGGGTTAATCGGACGGGTAAGCTTTCAGGATTGGTGAATAACAGGCGGTCACAAGCGCGTGAATGCGGCGGCGCCGGGCGACCGCTCAGCGGTCGGCACGCCACGGGCTGATGCGGGGCGGCGCCTCGGATGCGTCCCGAGCCGGGTCGGCCGGCTTGCCTGTCGGGCCCCATTCGGTCTCGTCCAGATCGACGACCCGGGTGCCGCGCTGCTCCCTGCGGCTGTTGACGATGATCACGTCGGCGCGCGCGACGACGAAGCCGGCGATCATCCGGCGCACGGCCGGAACGAACAGCAGCAGGCCGACGGTATCGGTGACGAAGCCCGGAATCAGCAGCAGAATGCTGGCCAATACGATCATCGCGCCGTGCAGCAGGTCCTCGCCGGGTGCCCGCCCGGCATCCAGTTCCGCCTGCATCCGGCGCAGCAGCGACAGGCCCTGCTGACGCAGCATCATGGTTCCGGCGACGGCGGTGAGCAGGGTCAGGCCGATGGTCGGCAGCACGCCGATGGCGTCGCCGACGACGATGAACACCGCGATTTCGGTCAGCGGCAGCAGGATCAGGGCGGCGAGGATCAAAAGTCCCACGGAATAGACTCGTTCGATGGACGATAACTGGCTTAAGATAGGTTGTTGGGCTATGGAATGCGAGTAGGTCGGACGCGGTTTCGCGGGCACGACAAAAAGGGTGCTTGCTCTGGCCACTGGATGCTGGTTCAAGAACCCCTACATAAGGAACCAGGACGGTCCTGGCGCGCGGACATGCGGAGGTCCTGGGCGGAAGGCCTGGCGGTGACCGCCCCGTACCGTCGGACGCAACAGCCGGTAGCACGAAATGAGTGACATTTTCGACATCTACAACATCATCTTTCTGGCACTGGCGATCTTCGTGTTCTTTCGTCTGCGCTCGGTCCTGGGCAAGCGCACCGGCAACGAGCGGCCCCCGTTCGATCCCTATTCCAAGCCGGCCCGCGACAACCGGGCGCCCGGCGGCGCGGAGGCCGGCGGTGTCGACAATGTGATTCCGCTGCCCGGCAAGCCGGTGGAGGCGGGCGCCGGCGACACCGAGCGTGGTGCCGTCGTGCTCGACAAGGTCGCTCCGTCGGGGTCGGCGCTGAACGCGGCCCTGCGCCAGATCCTGTCGGTCGACCGCAGCTTCGAGCCGGAGCAGTTCCTCCAGGGCGCCCGCGCCGCCTACGAGATGATCGTCACCGCCTTCGCCGAGGGCGACCGCAAGACGCTCAAGAACCTCCTGTCCAAGGAAGTCTACGACGGCTTCGTGACCGCGATCTCCGAACGCGAGGCGCGCGGAGAGACCATCGAATCCACCTTCGTCGGCATCGACAAGGCCGACATCGTCGAGGCCGCGCTGAAGGGCTCCGTCGCCCAGGTCACCGTACGCCTGCAGAGCGAGCTGATCTCCGCCACCCGCGACAAGGACGGTCACGTCGTCGACGGCGATCCGAGCCGGGTGACCGAGGTGGTCGACATCTGGACCTTCGCACGCGACACGACCTCGCGCGATCCGAACTGGAAGCTGGTGGCCACCGAATCCGCGGAATGAACCGATGGCGCCGCGCCCTGGCGGCTGCGGCCGCCCTCTCCATCTCGGGGCTGGCGCCGCCGGAGGCCTGGGCCATGCAGGCTGACGATGCTCCGCTTGCGCGAAAGATCGCCTTCGAGGACCTTGCCGGCTGGGCCGACGACGACCATGCCGCGGCGCTGGCCGCCTTCCTGCGGTTCTGCGGCCGGCCCGAGCCTGCAACCGGGGCCTTCGGCATAGCGGGCGCGGCCCTGCTCGACCTGTGCAACACGGGCCATGCCGCCATGGATGGCGGTCCCGATGCCGCGCGCCGCTTCTTCGAGGCAGAATTCGTGCCTGTCGCGCTGGCCGCCCCGGGCTTCGTCACGGGCTATTTCGAGCCGGAGCTGGCGGGGTCGCGCGTCCGCACGCGGGAGTTCCAGGTCCCCCTGTTGCGCGCCCCGCAGGGACTGGAGCGCGTCGACGCCGGCAATCGGCCGGACGGCTGGGACGACGGCCTCAGCCACGGCCGGCGCACGCCGGCCGGACTCGCGCCGCTGCCCGACCGCGGTGCGATCATGGACGGCGCCCTTGCCGGGGAAGGCCTCGAACTCGTCTGGCTCGCCGATCCGCTCGATGCCTTCTTCGTCCATGTCCAGGGCTCGGCCCGCATCCGCCTGCCCGACGGCGATATCCTGCGCGTCGGCTACGCGGGCAAGACCGGCCATGCCTACACCTCGATCGCCCGTGTCCTGGTCGAGCGCGGCGAGGGCGCGCCGGAAGACTTCACCATGGACGGCCTGCGCGCCTGGCTGCGCGCGCATCCCGCCGCGCTCGACCCGCTGTTGCGGCAGAACCGGTCCTACATCTTCTTCCGGGAGGTCGGGGAAACCGGCGCCGATCAGGGTCCGGTCGGCGCAGCCGGCCTGCCACTCGTGCCCGGCCGCAGCCTCGCGGTGGACTCGCAGCTGCACACCTATGGAACGCCGATCTTTATCTCCGCCGATCTTGCTGCCGCCGGCCTAGGCGATCGCCCATTCCGCCGGCTGATGGTGGCCGACGACACAGGCTCCGCGATCCGCGGCCCCGGCCGCGGCGACCTGTTCATCGGCTCGGGGACCGGGGCGGGGGACGTCGCCGGCCACATCCGGCATCGGGCCGAGGTCACGCTGCTCGTGCCCCGCTCGGCCGCCGGACCGCTCCTGGAGTGGCGCGGATGACCGCGCGCCGACGCGGCAGGAAGGACCTGTCGGACGAGGACAGGGCGTTGTGGTCGAAGGTCACCGCGACGCTGAAACCGCTCGACCCGGCCCGCGCCCGTCCCCTTGAGACATCCGCCGGGCCGACCTCCGGCGAGGCGGAGGCGCCCCCGCCGCCTGAGACCGCCACGGCGATGCGCCTGCCGAAGGTCTCCGCGCCGCCGCCCCTTGCGCCGATCGAGCGACGGGTGCGCCAGAAGCTCGTCCGCGGCACGCGCGCCATCGACGCGCGCCTCGACCTGCACGGACTGACCCAGCACCAGGCCCACGGCCGCCTGCGCGCCTTCCTGCACCGGGCGCAGGAGGCCGGCCATTCCCTCGTTCTGGTCATCACCGGCAAGGGCGGTCCGTCGGTCGAGTGGCCGGAGGAACGCGGCGTCCTGCGCCGCGTGGTGCCGTACTGGCTGGCGATGGCCGACCTGCGGTCGGTCGTGCTC
This sequence comes from Polymorphum gilvum SL003B-26A1, assembly GCF_000192745.1. Classification (NCBI taxonomy): domain Bacteria; kingdom Pseudomonadati; phylum Pseudomonadota; class Alphaproteobacteria; order Rhodobacterales; family Paracoccaceae; genus Polymorphum; species Polymorphum gilvum. Next base: position 4,562,007 of record NC_015259.1, on the reverse strand, counting down.
GGCTTCGAGGAGGCCCACGCCAGCCACGGCGGGTCCGGCGCGCTCTACGTGCGCCTGCGCAGGAAGAAACCGGAGAGGTGACCGCATGACGCCGCTCGGCGCCAAGATCCGCGAGCTGCGCGCCAAGCGCGGCATATCCCTGAAGGAGATGGCGGCCGGCCTGTCGGTCTCCAGCGCCTATCTGTCGGCGCTGGAGCACGGCAAGCGTGGCAAGCCGACCTGGTTTCTCGTCCAGCGCATCATCACCTTCTTCAACGTGATCTGGGACGAGGCGGAGGAGATCCAGCGGCTGGCGGAGATGTCCGATCCGAAGATCGCCATCGACACCGCCGGCATGGACCCGCGCGCCACCGAACTGACCAACCTGCTGGCCGCCAAGATCGGCGGCCTGTCGCCCGAGTCCCTCGATCACCTGCTGCACCAACTTCGGGTCGTGGCAGCGCGCGACAAGGCGTGACGGAACCGGTGCGCCTTGAAAGCGCCGCCTTTGCCGCCGCTTAACGTCCCCGCGCTATGGTGCTTCCCGACAGGGGGCGGAGCGACTATGGTCCGACCGCCCGCGGCCGGACCCGACCGCTGGCGAGACCCTGGCGCGAACGGTGCAGGTTGGACGACATGAAATTTCAGGCCGAGGATTTCTCCGAGTTGATCGATGCGGACGCCCTGCGCCAGAAGCTCACCGACCTGACGGCGCCCCATGACGGCGTCGGCACCGACCCAAAGGTCCGCTCGGCCGTTCTGGCCGAGTTGAAGGCCGCCATGAAGCACGGCCGGGATCTCGCCGAGCGCCGGCTGAACGAGGACGGCGGCGGCCTGTCCTGCGCGCAGCGCCTGTCGCACCTGCAGGACGAGATCATCCGCGTCGTCTACGATTTCGCGCTCTGGCACGTCTACCGGATCACCAATCCGTCGGCGGCCGAACGCATGGCCGTCGTCGCCGTCGGCGGCTACGGCCGCGGCACGCTCGCGCCGGGTTCCGACGTCGACCTGCTGTTCGTGCTGCCCTACAAGCAGACCCCCTGGGGCGAGCAGGTGGTCGAATACATTCTCTACATGCTGTGGGACCTCGGCTTGAAGGTCGGCCACGCCACCCGCACCGTCGACGAGTGCATCCGCCTGTCGCGCTCCGACATGACCATCCGCACGGCGATCCTTGAGGCCCGCTTCATCTGGGGCGACGAGGCGCTGTTCGACGACTTGCAGGCCCGTTTCGACCAGGAGGTCGTCGCCGGCACCAGCTCCGAGTTCATCGCCGCCAAGCTGGCCGAACGCGACGAGCGGCACAAGCGGCAAGGCACCTCCCGCTACCTCGTCGAGCCCAACATCAAGGAGGGCAAGGGCGGCCTGCGCGACCTCAATACCCTGTTCTGGATCGCCAAGTATCACTACCGCGTCCGCAGCCAGGTGGAACTGGTCAGCCGCGGCGTGCTCTCGCGCGGCGAATACAACCGGTTCGTCAAGTCTGAGGACTTCCTGTGGGCGGTGCGCTGCCACCTGCACTTCCTCACCGGCCGGCCCGAGGAGCGCCTGTCCTTCGACGTCCAGCGCGAGATCGCCATCCGCCTCGGCTACACCCAGCATCCGGGCATGAAGGATGTCGAGCGGTTCATGAAGCACTATTTCCTGGTCGCCAAGGATGTTGGCGATCTGACCCGCATCCTGTGCGCGGCGCTGGAGGCCCAGCACGTCAAGTCGCCGCGCAGCCAGGGGTTCGGCGGGCTGATGCTCAAGCTGCGCGGCGCCCGCGGTCCGGCGGCGCAGCCGATCCGCGAGGCGCCCGGCTTCGTCGTTGAGAACGGCCGCATCAACGCCGCCGGCGACGGCGTGTTCAGGGATGATCCCGTCAACCTCATCCGGGTGTTCCAGATCGCCGACCGGCTCGAGTACAGCCTGCATCCCGAGCTGATGAAGCTCATCCACCGCTCGCTGAAGCTTATCAATGCGGCGCTGCGCGACAATCCCGAGGCGAACCGACTGTTCCTGTCGATCCTCACCTCGCGCAACGCCCCCGAGGCGACCTTGCGGGCCATGAACGAGGCCGGCGTGCTCGGCCGCTTCGTGCCCGATTTCGGCAAGGTCGTGGCGATGATGCAGTTCAACATGTACCACCACTACACCGTCGACGAGCACCTGATCCGCTCCATCGGCGTGCTGGCGGAGGTCGAGCGCGGCAGGTCGGGCGAGGATCACCCGCTGGCGAGCCGCCTGATCGGCACGATCCAGAACCGGCGCGTTCTCTACGTGGCCATGTTCCTGCACGACATCGCCAAGGGCCGGCCGGAGGACCATTCGATCGCCGGGGCGCGCATCGCCCGCAAGCTCTGTCCGCGCTTCGGGCTGAACGACAACGAGACCGACACCGTCGCCTGGCTGGTCGAGCATCACCTCGACATGAGCACCATGGCCCAGTCGCGCGACCTGTCGGACCGCAAGACGATCGCGGACTTCGCCAGCATCGTCCAGAGCATGGAGCGGCTGAAGCTGCTGCTGATCCTCACCGTGGCCGACATCCGCGCGGTCGGGCCGGGGGTCTTCAACGGCTGGAAGGGTCAGCTGCTGCGCACGCTCTACTATGAGTGCGAACCTCATCTGAGCGGCGGCCACAGCGAACTGTCGCGCAAGGAGGTCGTCTCCGAGGCCAAGGCAGCGCTCGAGGCACGCCTCGCCCATTGGCCGGAAAGCGAGCGCAAGGCCTATGTCGGCCGCCATTATCCAGCCTACTGGCTGCGTGTCGATCCCGACCGCACGGTTGCCCATGCCGAACTGATCCGTCGGGCCGATGCGGAGAACCGCAAGTTCGCCGCCGAGGTGACCACTCACGCTTTCGAGGGCGTCACCGAGATCACCGTGCTCGCCCCCGACCATCCCCGCCTGCTGTCATCGATCGCCGGCGCGTGCTTCGTCACCGGCGCCAACATCGTTGACGCCCAGATCGACACCACCACCGACGGCTTCGCCCTCGACACGATCTTCATCAGCCGGGAACTGCCCGACGACGCGGACGAGCGTCGGCGCGGCGAGCGCATCACGGACCTGATCCTGAAGACCCTGCGTGGCGAGGCGCCCCTGCCGGACACTGTCGCCAGGAAGGCCGCCGCCAAGGGCCGCATGAAGGCGTTCCGGGTCGCCTCCGACGTCATTGTCAACAACTCCTGGTCCGATGGCTACACCGTCATCGAGGTGACCGGGCTCGACCGTCCTGGTCTGCTCTACGATCTTACCCGCGCCATCGCGACGCTGAACCTCAACATCGGCTCTGCCCATATCTCGACCTTCGGCGAGCGTGTCGTCGACGTCTTCTACGTCACGGACCTGACCGGCCAGAAGATCGCCAACGTCGGACGCCAGGATGTCATCCGCGAGCGGCTGCGCGACGCGGTCGAAGGCCGGCCCGAGGCCGGTTCCGGCGCTCTCGTGATGCAGACTGCGCCCTGAAGGATCCTGCAACGCCATGAGCCTGCTGCACAACTTCGCCACCGTCGGCGCCGCGACCCTCGCCAGCCGTGTGCTCGGCTTCCTGCGCGACGCCACGCTCGCCGCCGTGGTCGGCACCGGGCCGGTCGCCGACGCCTTCGTCGTCGCCTTCCGGCTGCCCAACCTGTTCCGCCGGCTGTTCGCGGAAGGCGCGTTCAACTCCGCCTTCGTGCCGCTGTTCGGCCGGACGGTCGAGGAACGGGGCGAGGACGGCGCGCGCCGCTTCGCCGGCGAGGTCGCGGCCGTGCTGTTCTGGACCCTGCTCGGGCTGACCGCGGTCGCCCAGATCGCTATGCCTGCGGTCGTCTGGGTCCTTGCACCGGGCTTCCTTTCCGATCCGGCGAAATTCGACCTCACGGTGCTGATGTCGCGGATCGCCTTTCCCTACCTGCTGTTCATGTCGCTGCTCGCCTTTGTCGGCGGCATCCTCAACACCTACCAGCGGTTCGCCGCCGCCGCCTTCGCCCCGGTCATGCTCAACGTCGTCATGGTCGCCGTGCTGGCCGTCGTTGCGGTCGTCGGCGTGCCCGACGACGTCGCGCTGGGAGCGATCCTGGCAGCCGGTGTCGCGCTGGCCGGCGTCATCCAGCTGCTGTTCGTGGCTGCCGACCTCAGGCGGCTGGGCTTCTCGATCCCGATCCTGCGGCCGCGCCTGACGCGGTCGGTCCGCCGCCTGCTGATCCTCGGCCTGCCCGGCGTGGTCGCCGGCGGCATCACCCAGATCAACATTGCCGTCGGCCAGATCATCGCGTCCATGCAGGCCAGCGCCAACGCCCTGCTCTATTACGCCGACCGGCTCTACCAGCTGCCGCTCGGCGTCATCGGCATCGCCATCGGCGTCGTCCTGCTGCCGAGCCTGACCCGGCAGCTGCGGTCCGGTCACGAGGCCGAGTTCCAGCGCACGTTCAACAACGCGCTCGAATTCGCCCTCGCCCTTACCTTGCCCGCCTCGGTGGCGCTGGCCGTGATCCCGCACGAGATCGTCGCGGTGCTGTTCCAGCGCGGCGCCTTCGACGCCGCCGCCGTCGACGGCACGGCGGCCGCACTCGCTGCCTTCTCCTTCGGCCTGCCCTCCTTCGTGCTCATCAAGGTGTTCTCGCCCGGCTATTTCGCCCGCGAGGACACCAGGACGCCGATGTGGTTCGCTGGCGTCGGCGCGGCGGTCAACGTGGCGCTGTCGCTCGCCCTGTTCCCTGTTCTTCAGCATGTCGGCATCGCGCTTGCGACGACCATCGCCGGCTGGGTCAATGCGGCCCTGCTCGGCATCGTGCTGTGGCGGCGCGGCCATTTCGTGCCCGACGGCACCGTCCTGCGCCGGACGTCCCTGCTGGTGCTCGCCAGCCTGGTGATGGGCGTCGTCGTCCATTTCGGCGCGCTCGCTGCCGAGCATTGGCTGACGGCCCCGGCCTTGGCCGTGCGCTTCCTGACGCTCGCCGGGCTGGTCGTGCTCGGCATGGGCGGCTTCGTCGTCTTCGTCCAGATCACCGGCGCGACGGATCTGGTCGGCCGGTTCCGCACACTGAGGCGGCGCCAGGGCACGCCCCGCGATCTGTAGCGCGCGCGGCCCTTGCGTTGCCGGGGCCGCTTCGCCATAAGACGCCGGCAAGTCGACTCCACCCGCATCAGGCCCTTCCAACCGGCCGCATCCAAGGGACCAGCATATGAAGGCGTTCGAGCCCCGTGTCTTCTCCGGCGTCCAGCCGACCGGGAACCTTCACCTCGGCAACTATCTCGGCGCCGTCTCGCGCTGGGTGCCGCTGCAGGACGAGATGCCGTCGATCTTCTGTGTCGTCGACCTGCACGCCATCACGGCCGGCTTTCCGGATCCGAAGGAACTGTCCGCGGCCACGCGCGAGGTGACGGCCGCCTACATCGCGTCCGGCATCGATCCGGCGAAGTCGATCATCTTCAACCAGAGCCAGGTCAAGGAACACGCCGAACTGGCCTGGATCTTTAACTGCGTCGCGCGCATGGGCTGGCTCAACCGCATGACCCAGTTCAAGGACAAGGCCGGCAAGAACCGCGAGAACGCCTCGGTCGGCCTGTTCGCCTATCCGAACCTGATGGCCGCCGACATTCTCGCCTACCGCGCCACCCACGTGCCGGTCGGCGACGACCAGAAGCAGCATCTGGAGTTGACCCGCGACATCGCGCAGAAGTTCAACAACGACTTCGCCGAGCGGATCAGGGAGCTCGGCATCGGCGTGCCCAATCCGACGCCTTCGCCCGAACTGCCGGACGAACTCTACCTGCCGCTGACCGAGCCGGTGATCGCGGGTCCCGCGACGCGCGTCATGAGCCTGCGCGACGGCACCAAGAAGATGTCCAAGTCGGACCCCTCCGACCTGTCGCGTATCAACCTCACCGACGACGCCGACGCCATTTCGAAGAAGGTGAAGAAGGCCAAGACCGATCCGGAGCCGCTGCCGGGCGAGATGGACGGCCTGAAGGATCGTCCCGAGGCCGACAACCTGGTCGGCATCTACGCCGCGCTCGCCGGCATGGCCAAGGAGGCGGTGCTGGCCGAATACGGCGGCCAGCCGTTCTCCGTGTTCAAGCCGGCGCTGGCCGAGATCGCGGTGATGCGGCTGGCACCGATCGCCGGCGAGATGCGCCGCCTGATGGCCGACCCGGCCGAGATCGACCGGGTGCTGAAGGACGGCGCCGAGCGGGCTTCGGCGATCGCCCAGCCGGTGCTGCGCGACATGCGCCGCATCGTCGGGTTCCTCGACGTGCGCTGAGCGGTCGCGGGGCCCGTCACGTCCGATCACAGCCGCGCGAGCGCCGTCCGGCGGGGGCTGACGCCGCCGCCCGATGCCCCTATTGCTGGGGTATCCGCTTCAAGGGAGATCTTCGATGCGCCCGCTCCGCGCCCTGTTCGCCGTCGCCGTACTCGCTGCCGGTCACGCCCTGCCCGCCGCAGCCGAGACCGCGATCTTCGCCGGCGGCTGCTTCTGGTGCGTGGAAGCCGATCTCGACAAGGTCGACGGCGTCACGGCCACGGTCTCCGGCTACACCGGCGGCACGACCGAAGGCCCGACCTACAAGACCTACGAGGCCGGCGGTCACCGCGAGGCGGTGCGCATCGAGTTTGATCCGGCCAGGGTCGGCTACCGGGATCTCGTCGCGATCTTCCTGCGCACCGTCGACGTGACCGATGCCGGCGGTCAGTTCTGCGACCGAGGTCACGGCTACACCACGGCGATCTACGTCCTCGACGAGGCGCAGCGCCGGGCCGCCGAGGCGGAACGCGCCGCGGCGGAGCAGGCCCTCGGACGACCCGTCGTCACGCCGGTCGAGGACGCAGCGCCGTTCTGGCCCGCCGAGGACTACCATCAGGACTACTATCGCAGCCAGGAACGCACGCTCACCCGCTTCGGCTACGTCACTCGCGCCAGTGCCTACAAGGGCTATCGCGACGCCTGCGGCCGGGACCGTCGGGTGAAGGAGGTCTGGGGCGACGATGCCTACAAGGGACTGCCGAAGGCAGGCTCCTGAAGGCGCTACACCCCGGCCTCGAAGGCCTCGACGAGGTCGAGGAACGCCTCGCCGTAGCGTTCCAGCTTGGACTGGCCGACGCCGGACACGGCCAGCAGTGCGTCGGGCGTCACCGGCCGCGCCCGGGCGATGCCGGCGAGTGTCGCGTCCGGGAACACCACATAGGGCGGCACCGCGTTATCGCGGGCGATCTGCGTCCTCAGCCGGCGCAGCCGCTCGAACAGAAGCCGGTCCTCCTGGTCCAGGTCGTCGGCGAGACTGCCGGCCTGGCCGCCGCGTTCCCGCTTCAGGCTCGCCGCCGCCCGGTCCCGGCGCAGCATCACCTGCCGCTCGTTGCGGAACACCGCGCGTGCCTCGTCGGTCAGCACCAGGGCGCCGAAATTGGCGTGGTCGACGCCGACCAGCCCCATCGCCACCAGTTGGCGGGCGACCGACTGCCAGGTCTTGGCCGGATGCTCCTGGCCGATGCCGTAGACCGACAGTCGGTCGTGGCCGAAGCGGGCGATCTTGTCGTTCTCCCTGCCCAGCAGCACGTCGATGACATGGGCTGAGCCGAAGCGCTGGCCGGTGCGGTAGACCGCAGACATGAACTTGGCCGCCGCCTCCGTCCCGTCCCAGGTCTCCACCGGCGACAGGCAGGTGTCGCAGTTGCCGCAGGGCTTGGGATAGTCCTCGCCGAAATGGGCGAGCAGGGCCTGGCGCCGGCAGCCGGCGGTCTCGCAGATGCCGAGCAGGGCGTTCAGCTTGGCCGTTTCCGCCCGCTTCACCTCGTCGGGTGCGTCGCCTTCCGCGATCATGCGCCGGCGCTGCACCATGTCGGCCATGCCATAGGCCATCCAGGCTTCGGCCGGCGCGCCGTCGCGGCCCGCGCGGCCGGTCTCCTGGTAATAGGCCTCGACCGAGGACGGCAGGTCGAGATGGGCGACGAAACGCACGTCCGGCTTGTCGATGCCCATGCCGAAGGCGACCGTGGCGACGAGGACGAGGCTTTCCTCCAGCAGGAACGCGTCTTGGTTCGCCTCGCGCGTCTCGCGCTCCAGGCCGGCGTGATAGGGCAGGGCGCGAATGCCCTTTTCGGTCAGCCAGCCGGCGATGTCGTCCACCTTCGCCCGCGACAGGCAATAGACGATGCCGCTCTCGCCCTTGTGGCGGGCGAGGAAATCGAGCAGCTGCTGGCGCTGGTTGGCCCGCTCGACGATCTCGTAGCGGATGTTCGGCCGGTCGAAGCTGGTGGTGAACACCTGTGCCGTGTCGAGCTTCAGCCGCAGGCGGATATCCTCACGCGTGTGCGGGTCGGCAGTCGCCGTCAGCGCCACGCGCGGCACGCCGGGATAGCGCTCGGCCAGCGATGCCAGCATCAGGTATTCGGGCCGGAAGTCGTGGCCCCACTGGCTGACACAATGCGCCTCGTCGATGGCGAACAGCGCGATCGGCACGCCCTCCATCAGCCGGGCGAAGCCGATGGTCGCCACCCGCTCCGGCGTCACATAGAGCAGGTCCAGCTCGCCGCGCCGCAGGGCCGCGCCGATGGCCGCCTGCTCCTCGGTGGAAATCGCCGAATTCAGCGCGGCGGCGCGCACGCCGGCTGCCTTCAGCGCGCCGACCTGGTCCTTCATCAGCGCGATCAGCGGCGAGATGACGATGCCGGTACCCGGCCGGCACAGGGCCGGGATCTGGTAGCACAGCGACTTGCCGGCGCCGGTCGGGAACAGCACCACCGCGTCGCCGCCTGCCATCAGCGTGTCGACCACTTCCTGCTGCCGGCCGCGGAAGCTGGCATAGCCGAACACGTCCTGCAGGATCCGGTGCGGATCCGCGACGGTTCGCGGCGCGGGCGTGTCGGCTAGAAGCGGCTGCGGTGACGGCATGAGCGGCTGATTCCCTGATTCGGGAACCTTCCCCTATTCGTGCCGGCGGGGCAATCTCCGTCTGTGGACGACGCGCCGCTAGGAGCGCTTTCCGATCAAGCGGAACCGCTTGATCGGAAAGCGCTCCAGCATATTCCGACCGGATCGAATCGGTCGGAATATGCTTTAGGGGCGAAACTCCGCATCCGGATCGCGACCGAGCGTCTCGGCGCAATGAACGCGCAGACGGTCGGTCTGCTCGGCCGCATCGCCGTCCAGGGCCTCGGGCGCGATCGGCTTGCCGAAATGAACGCGGAATCGTGCGCTCTTCTTGTTCAGCAGCTCGTTGAACACCGTCATGTCGCGCAACTCGGTCGATACCCGGGCGAGGAAATAGAACAGGCCGGAATTGCGCCCGCCCATGTGCATCGGGATGATCGGCACCCGGTGCTTGCGGGCGAGCGCCAGCGCCGATGTCATCCACGGCCGTTCCGTCAGCTTGCCCTCGTGCCAGTAGGCGAGGCGACCGGAGGGAAACAGCACGACGGCCCGCTCCTGGGCAAAGGCCCGCCCGGCATTGCGCAGCGTCTCCTTGGTCTTTTCACGGGTCTTGAATTCTGCGCGCCATTCCACCGGCACGATCATCTCGGCAAGCCGCGGGTTGATGCGGATCGCGTCGCGGTTGGCGAAGATCGACAGGTCGCGGCGGCGATTCTTGATCGCGTCGTAGAGCACGACGCCATCGGCGATCCCGGTCGGGTGGTTGGAGACCAGAACGACGGGACCGCGCTCCGGTACCCGCTCCAGCCCGAGCGTCGTCACGTCAAGGCTCAGCAGCGCGCTGAGATGGGCGAACACGTCGTCGGCGGACATGGTCGCGATCGCGTCGGCCATGTCGACCGCGTCGCGGTAGCGCAGGATCCTGTGCGCCAGCGGCCGGATCAGCGGCCACCAGGGGCTGGCCATGACCTGCCGGCCGCGTTCGGCAATCAGCGTGTCGACGATGTGGCGTTCGGCAGGTGACAGCGCTGCAGGATCTGCGGAGGAGGTCATCAACGCGGACGCGTTGTGGTTGGGACTGGGCACGAAGGCTCCCTTACCGCCTGCAAGACGCTCGGTGTCTATCGACATGGTTATCGAATGCCCGCCCTGCAAGCAATGGCAGGCGGGTCACTCCGGCGCGAATTGCTGATCCGGGAGGCGGATCAACTCCAGACGGGGCTTGTGAAAATTGCCAAGGATGTGGCCGTTGCCGCAAGCCAGGCGAGCGAGCGCGGGGTCGCCCGGTCGAGCCAGTAGCAGGCCGTGTAGACGACCCTCAGGGCGACGAACAGCACCGCCAGCCGGTCGATCCAGCCCGCATCGCCGCCCTGGCCGAGGCCGACGATCACCGAGATGGCGAACAGCGGAAACGCCTCGAAGCCGTTCTCCTGCGCCCACTGCGCCCGCGCCCGGAAGCCGTCCGCCCAATAGGCCGGATCGCGCGGCCGGGCGTTGTCGAAGCCCTTGTTCATCTTCGCCGGCAGGACGGCGGCCATCGGCAGGAAGGCGGCGAGGAGGATGCACCAGACAGCGACGGGCATGAGGGACGTGTCCTTTTCGGCGATAGGGTCTTGCGGACGTACGGCCGGGGTGGGACCGGGCCGTCTTGCGGCGTGGAAGAAGATGTGGCCGGGTTTGAGCAAGGTCAATCGTCGCCTGGCGCGCACCTGCTAGGGCTGTGCCCGCAGCATCGACGGGCCGGACGGGCCCTGTCAGCATCACGAGGAGATCGAAATGGCGGTCAGCGACTGGCAATCCTTCATCGAGCAGACCGATGGACGCATGGCCGACCTGCGCGGCGGCATTCCGGCGGTGACCAAGGGCTTTCACGAACTCGCCCGGGCCGCGATCCAGCCCGGCGTGCTCGATTCCAAGACCAAGGAACTGATCGCGCTGGCCATCGGCATCGCGGCGCGCTGCGACGGCTGTCTGGCCTATCACACCAAGGCGGCCGCGAAATACGGCGCGACGCGTGAGGAGGTGATGGAGACCATCGGCGTTGCCGTCTACATGGGCGGCGGCCCGTCGATGATCTACGGCGCCGAGGCGCTCGCCGCCTTCGACGCCTTCACGGCCAAATCGTGAAAGTCCGGCCCGCGTCCCGTCAGGGACGTGGAACGTGCGCGCCGGTCGCGGGATCGGTGCCGAGGAAGCCGTAGCCGGCCTGCTTCCAGGCGCCGAAGCCGCCGCCCATGTGGCTGATCCTGGAAAAGCCGGCCTCGATGCATTTCTCCGCCATCCGCCGCGACCGCACTCCCGAGCCGCAATGCAGCACGATCGGCCGGTCGCCACCGCTCGGCAGGCGCGCCGGATCGAAGCTCGACATCGGTGCCAGCAAAGCGCCGGCGATGTGCTCGAACGCATATTCGCCCGGCGTCCGCACGTCGATCAGGATGATCGAGTTGGCGTCGTAGAGCGCCTTGACTTCCTCGGCGCTGAGCGTTTCCAGCGTGCCGCCGCCGATCGTTTCCGTTGTTGCCATGTGGTGTCTCCGCTGATGGGTGGTCCGTCGCGGAACTATAGGCAAAACAGTCGGGCCGTCATGCGGCAACGCTGCCGCAGCCCGTGAAAAAAATGTCCGGTCCGCGCCGCAGGCGCCCCGACCTGCCCGTCCGCCGCCCGCGAATGTCATATGTCCGTTGCGTCACCGGCCTAGACCGCAGGGCGTGGGGCATTGATTCGTGCGAGGCGCTGCCATGTCGATATCCACCGTGCTGTTCGTCTGCCCGGACAACGCGTTGCTCGGACCGCTCGCGGAAGCCTATCTGAATGCGGTCGCCGGCCGCCGGATCAGGGCCTTCTCGGCCGGTCCGCGACCCGGCTCCGCGCTGCATCCGCATGCCGTCCGGCTGCTGGACGAGCACGGTCTGTCCACCGCCGGTCTGGCGCCCAAGAGCTGGGACGTGTTTCTGCTGCCGCACGCGCCGCAGCCCGATCGCATCGTTGCCCTGGCGGCGGCCGTCGCATCGGACAGTCAGCCGTGCTGGCGTGGCGATCCGGCCCGGACCCTGTGGGACATCGCGGACCCGCAAGCCATGGCCGACGTGTCCGGCCGTCCGGCCGAACTGTTCCGGCGCATCCGGCTGTGCATCGACCGCTGCCTGTCGGCGACGGGGCGCCGGCCGGGTGCCGCCCGTCTGCTGCGGGCCGGGTGATTCCGGCCTATCGCGCCGCCGATCGATCGCCGGCAAGCGCCTGGCGCAGCATCTGCGCCTTCTCGCGCAGCCAGGCGCGCGGCTGGTCCCAGAAGCCCGGTGCCGGCGGGCGCAGATGGCCGACCACGTCGCCCGATTCGAACGTCAGGTCGGCGGCGAACTTGCGCGCCAGCGCCTGCATGCTGCGGTTGGTCGCCAGGCAGTTGATGTAGATGTGCTGGTAACCCCGCGCCCGTGCGGCGACCAGGGTCAGTTCCATGAGCGTGGTACCGAGGCCCTGGCCCCGCCAGCCTGACTCGACACAGAACGCCGCCTCGGCCGAATCGGGGCCTCCGATCGGACGCAGCTCTGCGGAGCCGCGCAACGCGCCGTCCTCGAAATAGCCGTAGATCAGGGTGTCGAGCGAGAACGACGTTTCGACATAGGCCCGCAGGAACGTGTCGCTCGCGAGCATAGCGAAACGGCTCCGCAGCGTCTCGGGATCGAGGCGCAGCAGGTGGTCTCGGAACAGGTGCTTGTCGGCGCTGCCAAGCTGGCGGATGCTGCCGTTTCTTGAAAGGTGCGGCATGTCTCGTTCCTTGCCGGAGTTACGAGCCGCCCTTGGGTCCTCCTAAGACTTATAGACATTATATCGGGTCGGTCGCTGGCAATTCAATTGCCGAGCACCAACATCGTGAATAGGCCGTTTGCCGGGGACGCAATTATCCACCATAAGCGCTAGACTATAAACAAGCGCGGCGGAATGAGGACTGATTCGATATGAAACGTGTAGCGACGATCGCGGTGGTATGTTGCCTGCTCGGCGTGGCCGGCTGCCAGCGCCTCGGCATCGGCTCGCAGCGCCAGTACGCAGCGCCGCTGCCGGCGACGCCGACCACGCCCGTGGCCGGAGGCCAGTTGCAGCCGCTCGAGCCGCTTCCCGGCACCGTGACCGGCGAGCCCTTGTCCGGGCAGCCGCTCGACGGCGCGCCGGGCACGGAGGTCGCGGCGGCGGGCCCGCTGCCCGAGCCCACGGATGCGCGGGAAATCGGTCGAAACGACATGCTCGGCGGCTGGAAGCTCGCCTCCGGCGCCGACAATTGCATGCTGTTCATGACATTGACGACCTGGACCGGCGGCTATCGCGCCAACACCCGCGGCTGCTCCGATCCGGCGCTGGCCGGCATCTCCGCGTGGGATCTGAACGGCAAGCTCGTGGTCTTGAAGGGGGCCGCCGGCGATCAGGTCGCCCAACTCTACGCAAGCGGCGGTGACCGCTTCAGCGGGCAGACCGCGACCGGACGTGCGATCTCTTTCTCGCGCTGAGGCGGTGGCCGGTTTCTCGCAAATTTCACGCCCCGCGTGCAACCCTGCCCGGCGACGAGCATGGGTAATGGGTGCAGATGGCGAAATACGATCCCTTGCGGGCACATCTGGCGCGGCTCGACGAAGTGCTGTGGGCCGCCCGTCTGGAGGACGTCGAGCAGATACTCGGCTCCGATCTTCCCAAAAGCGCGCGTGAACACCGGACCTGGTGGGCCAATTCCGGCGGCAGCCTGGTGCACCAGAATGCATGGCTCGACGCCGGCTGGAGGGTCGAGCGCACCGACCTGAAGCGCAGCCTCGTCGTGTTCCGGCGCCTGCGTATCGGCGGCACCGCCGTGGCGGAGCGGGGGCAGCGCGAGAGTGCGGTATTGCTGCAGGTCGATGCCGATAAGGCATCCGGCAGCCTCCAGCGACTGCGCAAGGCCATGCAGGCGCTGCGCGATCCGGTCACAGTCACCGTGCGGGCGGAATGGACTCCGGTCGGCGATCTGGCGGCCAGCCCTTGCCGGTCGGACATCATTCCAGACGGGCCCGGCATCTGTCGCCTTGCGACCCTGGCCGGCGAGGGCCTGCGCACCACGGTCGTCGACGCCCGGGATCTGGCCGGATTCCACCGCGCCTTGCGGCGCGTCGCCGCCGGCGACGGCAGCGATGATCTGTTCGGCAAGCTCGGTCTCGATCCGGCCGATCCGGTCGAACTCGACATCGTGCGCGCCGGCAACGCCTGGATTCTTTCCGACGGCCGCGGCCGGGGCGCCGATCTCGCCAAGCCGGGCGAACGCGAACTGGTGGCCCGGCTGCTTTCCCTCCAGGAGCGCCAGGCCGGCCGGGCCGGCCGGCTGGTCCGCTGCTGAGCCTGCGCGCCCCCTCGCTTCACCGTTCGCCGTCGGGGCCGCCGCTGACGGAGATCATGGTCCACTCGCCGTTCCGGCGCAGATACACCTCGCTCCATCGGCCGGTGACGCTTCGACCTGCGCCAGCTGTGGTCTCGACGTCGGCCTCATAGCGGTAGTGAACGACGCCGACCATGTCCTCGAATACGGACACCGCCAAAGGCTCCAGCCGATGGCCGAGGATGCGCGGCGAGCCGGGGCCGACCGAGGCCACGGCAGCCGCCCGGTCGTGCGGCGCATCCGTCCCGGTCACCCAGCCGCAATAGTCGGGATGCAACGCGCGCCGCACCGGCTCCGGATCCTGCGCGATGCCGAGCTGCCAGAGCTCCTCGACCCTCGACCACAGGCTCCGCTGGACTGGCGTCAATGCTGTCAGGTCCATGGGATGTCTCGTGCACGGGCGGGCCGGGGCCCACGTCTGCCCAGACTATTCCCCAAGTCGCCGCGCATGCCTTGATCCGCATCATGTGCTTCGCGTTTACCTCCCGCTGGCAGTAATCTGCTAAAAACCGGGCGCCGGTCGGAATAGGGCTTGCGCGCGGGCGCCAATCTCCGTATCGCAACACCGGACATTGTATGCACGTGTGCGCATTCTTGCGGTGCGCTCGACCGGGCCCGGCCCGGGTGCACGCGGAGACCTGACGTTGACGGTGGATCTGCCGGCCAGTCGTGCCCTTGCCGTGCGCTACGACGCCCTCGTGGCGTCGGGTGCGATCGCCGAGGACGCTGCACAACGAGAAGCCGTGCGCCGCCTCGACCTGCTCAACGCCCGCCTTGCGGAAGCCCGCCTCGCGTCCAAGAAGAGCTCGCTCGGCTGGCTGTTCGCGCGCAAGAAGAACGAACTTTGGGCCTCGGTGCGCGGCCTCTACCTGTGGGGCGGGGTCGGCCGTGGCAAGACCATGCTCATGGACCTGTTCATGGAGGTGACGGTCATCCGCCGCAAACGGCGGGTGCACTTCCACGAGTTCATGGCCGAGACGCACGAGCGCATCCACGCCTGGCGCCAGGCGCTCAAGCGCGGCGAGGTCAAGGGCGACGATCCGATCCAGCCGGTCGCGGCGCAGATCGCCGAGGAAACTCGTCTGCTGTGCTTCGACGAGTTCTCGGTCACCGACATCGCCGATGCGATGATCCTCGCCCGGCTGTTCTCGCAGCTCTTCGCCCGCGGCGTCGTGGTCGTCGCGACCTCCAACGTCGAGCCGGATTCGCTCTACAAGGACGGGCTAAACCGCCAGCTGTTCCTGCCCTTCGTCGACCTGCTCAAGCGCCATGCCGACGTGCTGAAGCTCGATTCCCCGGTCGACTACCGGCTGGAGAAGCTCGGCGGCGCCCCGGTCTACGTCAGCCCGCTCGGCCCGGCGACGGACCGGGTGATCGAGGACCTGTGGTCCAGGCTGACCCACGGCATGCCCGAGCACAGCGAGCACCTGGAGATGAAGGGGCGTCGGATCGAGGTGCCCCGGGTCGCTTCCGGCGTCGCCCGCTTCGCCTTCGCCGACCTGTGCGGCCAGCCGCTCGGCGCCGCCGACTACCTGCGCATCGCCCATGCCTACGGAACGGTGTTCATCGAGGGCGTGCCGGCGATGGACCTGTCCCGCCGCAACGAGGCCAAGCGTTTCATCACCCTGATCGACACGCTCTACGACAACGGCGTCAAGGCCATCATCTCGGCGGAGACCGAGCCGGACGGTCTCTACCGCGCGCCGAGCGGGCCGGAAATCTTCGAGTTCGACCGCACGATCTCCCGGCTCATCGAGATGCGGTCGGAGGCCTATCTGGGGGGCGAGAACCGCGGCAATGCGCGCTTTGGTACGCATTCCGTTTAGGTCATGCACGCAGGCGCGCAAGGGGCGCCGGAATGTGGTCTGTCGTTGCGTAATATGCTTTCGATTAGCTTGCGTGACGGGGCCAAAGAGAGTAGTGCCATCCGCAGTCATCGGCGGATGGCGTGAAGTTCCATCTTACGTAAAGGGAAACTTTCGGACATGGCGCGGAACAAGATTGCTTTGATCGGCTCTGGGCAGATCGGCGGAACGCTCGCTCATCTTGCCGGTCTCAAGGAACTCGGGGACATTGTCCTTTTCGACATCGCCGAGGGCGTGCCGCAGGGCAAGGCGCTCGACATCGCCGAATCCTCCCCCGTCGACGGCTTCGATGCCAAGCTTGCCGGCGCCAACAGCTATGAGGCCATCGAGGGCGCCGACGTCGTCATCGTCACCGCGGGCGTGCCGCGCAAGCCGGGCATGAGCCGCGACGACCTGCTCGAGATCAATCTCAAGGTGATGGAACAGGTCGGCGCCGGCATCGCCAAGTATGCCCCGAACGCCTTCGTCATCTGCATCACCAACCCGCTCGACGCCATGGTCTGGGCGCTGCAGAAGTTCTCCAAGCTGCCCGCCAGCAAGGTCGTCGGCATGGCCGGCGTGCTCGACAGCGCCCGCTTCCGCTATTTCATCGCCGACGAGTTCAACGTTTCGGTCGAGGACGTTACCGCCTTCGTGCTCGGCGGCCACGGCGACACGATGGTGCCGCTGACCCGCTACTCCACGGTTGCCGGCATCCCGCTCACCGACCTGGTCAAGATGGGCTGGTGCACGGCCGAGCGCCTGGAACAGATCGTCCAGCGCACCCGTGACGGCGGCGCCGAGATCGTCGGCCTGCTCAAGACCGGCTCGGCCTTCTACGCGCCGGCCTCCTCGGCCATCGCCATGGCCGAATCCTACCTGAAGGACAAGAAGCGCGTGCTGCCCTGTGCCGCTGCCCTCGACGGCCAGTACGGCCTTAAGGACACCTACGTCGGCGTGCCGGTGGTGATCGGCGCCGGCGGCGTCGAGCGCATCATCGAGATCGACATGAACGCCGATGAGAAGGCCATGTTCGACAAGTCCGTCGCCTCGGTCGACGGTCTGGTCGAGGCCTGCAAGAAGATCCAGCCGGCGCTCGCCTGATCGGCTGACCTCATCAAGTCAACGGCCGACGCCGATTTCCGGCGGCGGTCCTCCGAACGACGGGGGAGACAATGAACATTCATGAGTATCAGGCCAAGGCGGTCCTGAAGGAATACGGCGCGCCGGTCGCCGAGGGCGTCGCGATCTTCTCGGCCGACGAGGCCGCGGCCGCGGCCCGCAAGCTGCCTGGACCGCTCTGGGTCGTGAAGTCCCAGATCCACGCCGGCGGCCGCGGCAAGGGCAAGTTCAAGGAACTGCCCGCCGATGCCAAGGGCGGTGTCCGTCTCTCCTTCTCGCTGGAGGACGTCGTCAAGAACGCCAGGGAAATGCTTGGGCATACCCTGGTGACCGCCCAGACCGGCCCGGCCGGCAAGGTCGTCAACCGTCTCTACATCGAGGACGGCGCCGACATCGAGCGCGAACTCTACCTGTCGATCCTGGTCGACCGCTCCGTTGGCCGCCCGGCCTTCGTCGTCTCGACCGAGGGCGGCATGGACATCGAGGCCGTCGCCGAACATACGCCCGAGAAGATCGTCACCGTCGCCATCGATCCCGATACCGGCGTGACCGAGGCGGATGCCGCGAGGCTGTGCGACGCGCTCGAGCTGGAGGGCGCCGCCCGCGCCGATGGCATGACGCTGTTCCCGATCCTCTACAAGGCGTTCATGGAAAAGGACATGAGCCTTCTGGAGATCAACCCGCTGATCGTCATGAAGGACGGCCGCCTGCGCGTCCTCGACGCCAAGGTCTCCTTCGACGGCAACGCCCTGTTCCGCCATCCCGAGATCGTCGCCCTGCGCGACATCACCGAGGAAGACGAGAAGGAGATCGAGGCCTCCAAGTATGACCTCGCCTACGTCGCCCTCGACGGCAACATCGGCTGCATGGTCAACGGTGCCGGCCTTGCCATGGCGACCATGGACATCATCAAGCTCTACGGCGCCGAGCCGGCGAACTTCCTCGATGTCGGTGGCGGCGCCTCCAAGGAAAAGGTCACTGCGGCTTTCAAGATCATCACGTCCGATCCGAACGTGAAGGGCATCCTGGTCAACATCTTCGGCGGCATCATGCGCTGCGACGTGATCGCGGAAGGCGTGTTGGCCGCCGTGCGCGAGGTCGGCCTGCAGGTGCCCCTCGTCGTCCGCCTGGAAGGCACTAACGTCGAACTCGGCAAGAAGATCATCGCCGAAAGCGGTCTCAACGTGATCGCCGCCGACGACCTCGACGACGCCGCCAAGAAGATTGTCGCTGCCGTGAAGGGAGCCGCCTGATGTCCATTCTCGTCAACAAGGACACCAAGGTCATCGTCCAGGGCCTGACCGGCAAGACCGGCACGTTCCATACCGAACAGGCGCTGCAGTACTACGGCACCAGGATGGTCGCCGGCGTCCATCCGGCCAAGGGCGGTGAGACCTGGACCTCGGGCGTCGACGCCTCGGCAACGCTGCCGATCTACGCCTCCGTCGCCGAGGCGAAGGACGCCACCGGCGCCGACGCTTCCGTGATCTACGTCCCGCCGGCAGGCGCGGGCGCGGCCATCATCGAGGCGATCGAGGCCGAGATCCCGTTCATCGTCTGCATCACGGAAGGCATTCCGGTCGCCGACATGGTCAAGGTCAAGGCCCGACTGGAGAAGTCGAAGTCGCGTCTGCTCGGGCCCAACTGCCCCGGCATCCTGACCCCGGAAGAGTGCAAGATCGGCATCATGCCGGGTTCCATCTTCAAGAAGGGCTCGGTCGGCATCGTCTCGCGGTCGGGCACGCTGACCTACGAGGCGGTGTTCCAGACCTCCAACGCCGGCCTCGGCCAGACCACGGCGGTGGGCATCGGCGGCGATCCGGTCAAGGGCACCGAGTTCATCGACGTGCTGGAGATGTTCCTCGCCGACGACGCCACCCAGTCGATCATCATGATCGGCGAGATCGGCGGTTCGGCCGAGGAGGATGCCGCCCAGTTCCTCAGGGACGAGGCGAAGCGCGGCCGCAAGAAGCCGATGGCCGGCTTCATTGCCGGTCGCACGGCGCCGAAGGGCCGCACCATGGGTCATGCCGGCGCCGTCATCTCCGGCGGCAAGGGCGGGGCCGAGGACAAGATCGCGGCCATGGAGGCGGCGGGCATCCGCGTCTCCCCGTCGCCGGCCAAGCTCGGCGAGACGCTGGTCGAGGTTTTGAAGGGCTGATTGGCCCGCTTGCCTTAAAAACCGCGCAATTTGTTTACGGTTAGTAAGGCATGATGAAGGATGCGGGGGAGGCGGTCGTCTCCTCCGAAGTTTGAGAGGGTCCGCGTCCCTGGCGCGGGTCCAAAGGCGGAAACCAGGGTGTGCTTACCGGTGCATCCGGCAATAAAAAGGGCGGAGAGACCCTCCGCTGAGCGGACATGGCACGGCAGGACGCGAACAATGTCTTCGCGCTGACGTCGTTCCTTTACGGCGCCAACGCAGCCTATATCGAAGAACTCTACGCGCAGTATCAGGAGAATCCCGCCTCGCTCGATCCCGAGTGGCAGGATTTCTTCGGCGCGCTCCAGGATGAGAAGGCCGACGTGCTCAGGGAAGCGCGCGGCGCCCCCTGGAAGCGGGCGGACTGGCCGTTGCCGGCCCACGGCGACCTCGTCAACGCCTTCGACGGCAACTGGGCGCCGGTCGAGAAGGCGCTCGGCGACAAGCTGAAGAAGCAGGCCGAGGCGAAGGGCGCCAGACTATCGGACGCCGACGTCCATCAGGCAACGCGCGATTCCGTGCGCGCGCTGATGATGATCCGCGCCTATCGCATGCGTGGCCATCTGCACGCCGACCTCGACCCGCTGCGCCTGTCGCCTCCGGGCGACCACGAGGAACTGCATCCCTCGTCCTACGGCTTCTCGGACGAGGACTGGGACCGGCCGATCTTCATCGATCACGTGCTCGGCCTCGAATACGCGACCATCCGCGAGATGCTCGAGATCCTCAAGCGGACCTATTGTTCCACGCTCGGCGTCGAGTTCATGCACATCTCGGATCCGGCCGCTAAGGCCTGGATCCAGGAACGCATCGAGGGCCCGGACAAGCACGTCGAGTTCACGCCGCGCGGCAAGCGCGCGATCCTGAACAAGCTGGTCGAGGCTGAGGGCTTCGAGAAGTTCCTCGATGTGAAGTATACGGGCACCAAGCGCTTCGGCCTCGATGGCGGCGAGGCGCTGATCCCGGCGCTTGAGCAGATCATCAAGCGCGGTGGCCAGATGGGCCTGAAGGAGATCGTGCTCGGCATGGCCCACCGTGGCCGCCTCAACGTCCTGTCGCAGGTCATGGCCAAGCCGCACCGGGCGATCTTCCACGAGTTCAAGGGCGGCTCCTACGCCCCGGACGATGTCGAGGGCTCCGGCGACGTCAAGTATCACCTCGGCGCTTCCTCCGACCGCAGCTTCGACGGCAATGACGTGCACCTGTCGCTGACGGCCAACCCGTCGCACCTGGAGATCGTCAACCCGGTGGTGCTCGGCAAGGCACGCGCCAAGCAGGACCAGCATTCGGCTGTCGACGGCCACTGGGTGACCGACACCACGACGATCGACCGTTCCAAGGTGCTGCCTCTGCTGCTGCACGGCGATGCCGCCTTCGCCGGCCAGGGCGTCGTGGCCGAATGCTTCGGCCTGTCGGCCCTGCGCGGCCATCGCACCGGCGGGTCGATCCACGTCATCATCAACAACCAGATCGGCTTCACCACCAACCCGCGCTTCTCGCGCTCCTCGCCCTATCCCTCGGATGTGGCGAAGGTCATCGAGGCGCCGATCTTCCACGTCAACGGCGACGATCCGGAAGCGGTGGTCTATGCCGCCAAGATCGCCACCGAGTTCCGCCAGATCTTCGGTCGGCCTGTCGTCATCGACATGATCTGCTACCGCCGCTTCGGCCACAACGAGGGCGACGAGCCGGCGTTCACCCAGCCGATCATGTATCGCAAGATCCGCAAGCATCCGACCACGCTGCAGATCTACGCTGACAGGCTCATCGCCGAGGGCGTCATCACCGCTGAGGAGGTCGAGGAACTCAAGGCCGCCTGGCGCAAGCATCTCGACGAGGAGTTCGAGGCCGGCCAGACCTACAAGCCGAACAAGGCCGACTGGCTCGACGGCAAGTGGGCGGGCCTCAAGCGAGCCGCCGACGAGGAAGACCCGCGTCGCGGCTCGACCGGCGTGCCGGTTTCCGAGTTGAAGGAGATCGGCCGGCGCCTGAGCACGGTTCCGGACGGCTTCAACGTTCACCGCACGATTGGCAGATTCATGAGCAATCGCGCCGCCATGATCGAGACCGGCGAGGGCATCGACTGGGCGACCGCCGAGGCGCTCGCCTTCGGCAGCCTGCTGCGCGAGGGCCATCCCGTCCGCCTGTCCGGCCAGGACTGCGAGCGCGGCACCTTCTCGCAGCGCCACAGCGTGCTCTACGACCAGGAGGACGAGGGCCGCTACATCCCGCTCAACCACCTGTCCGACGACCAGGCCCGCTACGAGGTCATCAACTCAATGCTCTCCGAAGAGGCGGTGCTCGGCTTCGAATACGGCTACTCGCTTGCCGAGCCCAAGGCGCTGACCCTGTGGGAGGCGCAGTTCGGCGACTTCGCCAACGGCGCCCAGGTGCTGTTCGACCAGTTCATCTCGTCGGGCGAACGCAAGTGGCTGCGCATGTCCGGCCTCGTCTGCCTGCTGCCGCACGGCTACGAGGGCCAGGGGCCGGAACACTCCTCCGCCCGTCTGGAGCGTTACCTCCAGCTCTGCGCGGAGGACAACATGCAGGTCGCCAACTGCACGACGCCGGCGAACTACTTCCACATCCTGCGCCGGCAGCTCAAGCGGGACATCCGCAAGCCGCTCATCCTGATGACGCCGAAGTCGCTGCTGCGCCACAAGCGGGCCGTGTCGACTCTGGCGGAACTCGGTGAGACTTCGAGCTTCCATCGCCTGCTGTGGGACGATGCCCAGTATCTGGCCGACAGCCCGGTCAAGCTGGTCGCGGACGACAAGATCCGCCGCGTCGTCATGTGCTCGGGCAAGGTCTATTTCGACCTCTACGAGGAACGCGAGAAACGCGGCATCGACGACGTCTACCTGCTGCGCGTCGAGCAGCTCTATCCGTTCCCGAAGAAGGCTCTCGCCCAGGAACTCGCCCGCTTCCGCAACGCCGACATGGTCTGGTGTCAGGAGGAGCCGAAGAACATGGGCGGCTGGACCTTCGTCGAGCCCTATATCGAATGGGTCCTGACCGAAGTCGGCCACAAGGTGCGCCGGCCGCGCTACGCCGGCCGTGCCGCCATGGCCTCGACGGCCACCGGCCTGATGTCCCAGCATCTCGCCCAGCTTCAGGCATTCCTCGACGAGGCGTTCGCAGACTGACGCCGGCCCGCGTCGGCGGGCCGGCTCCAAGACCGGAAATGGTCAGGCAGAGTTAAGAGAAGGCGACCATGGCAACCGAAATCCGCGTGCCCACCCTGGGCGAATCCGTATCCGAGGCGACCATCGCCCAGTGGTTCAAGAAGCCTGGCGAGGCCGTCACCGCCGACGAGCCGCTGGTCGAGCTGGAGACCGACAAGGTGACCGTCGAGGTGCCGGCGCCGGCTTCCGGAACGCTGGAGAGCATCGTGGTCAACGAGGGCGACACCGTCGAGGTCGGCGCCCTGCTTGGCCGCATCGCCGCCTCCGGCGCCGCCAAGCCGGCTGCCGCCGCCCCGGCAAAGAAGGCCGAATCGGCCCCGGCAGCGGCCCCGGCAGCGGCCAAGCCATCGGCCGCGCTGGTCGACGTCGTCGTGCCGAGCGCCGGTGAATCCGTCACCGAGGCCGGCGTCGGCGGCTGGAGCGTCAAGGTCGGCGACGTGGTCAAGGTCGACGACATCCTGGTCGAGCTCGAAACCGACAAGGCGGCCCAGGAAGTGCCGGCTCCGGTCGCCGGCACGGTGGTGAAGATCGCCGCCGCCACCGGCGACACCGTCACCCCGGGCCAGCTGCTGGTCCAGATCGACCCGAGCGGCGCGGCCGCCCCGGCCGCCGCCCCGGCGCCTGCTGCCGCGCCGGCCCCGGCCGAGCGCACCGGCTCCGCCATGCCGCCCGCGCCGTCCGCCGCCAAGCTGATGGCCGAGAAGGGCCTTGCCGCCGACCAGGTCGCCGGGTCGGGCAAGCGTGGCCAGGTGCTCAAGGGCGACGTGCTCGCCGCCGTCGCGGCCGGCGTCTCCGCCGCTCCGGCTGCGTCCGCCGCGCCCGCCGCCGTCCGCGGCCCGGTCGCGGTCGAGGACGAGGCGCGCGAGGAACGCGTGCGCATGACCAAGCTGCGCCAGACCATCGCCCGCCGGCTGAAGGATGCGCAGAACACCGCCGCCATGCTGACCACCTACAACGAGGTCGACATGGGTCCGGTGATGGAGCTGCGCTCGGCCTACAAGGACGTGTTCGAGAAGAAGCACGGCGTTAAGCTCGGCTTCATGGGCTTCTTCACCAAGGCGGTCTGCCACGCGCTGAAGGAGATCCCGGCGGTCAACGCCGAGATCGACGGTACCGACGTCATCTACAAGAACTTCTGCCACATCGGCGTCGCCGTCGGCACCGACAAGGGCCTCGTCGTGCCGGTCGTGCGCGACGCCGACCAGATGTCGATCGCCGAGATCGAGAAGGAGATCGCCGCGCTCGGCCGCAAGGCCCGCGACGGCAAGCTCGGCATGGCCGAGATGCAGGGCGGCACCTTCACCATCTCCAACGGCGGCGTCTACGGCTCGCTGATGTCCTCGCCGATCCTCAACGCGCCGCAGTCGGGCATCCTCGGCATGCACAAGATCCAGGACCGGCCGATGGCCGTCAACGGCCAGGTCGTCATCCGGCCGATGATGTATCTCGCGCTGTCCTACGATCACCGCATCGTCGACGGCAAGGAGGCGGTCACCTTCCTGGTCCGCGTCAAGGAGAGCCTTGAGGATCCGCGCCGCCTGGTGCTGGACCTCTGATTCCTTCGCCGGGGCTGCGGCTGGCGGCCCCGGCCCGAGTTTGCAGCGTGAACCTCGCGCCCGACGCCCCGCAGCCGCCCTGCTTCGCAACGAAGCGGCTCAGAAATAAAGAGGCGACCCCATGTCCCAATACGATCTCGTCGTCATCGGAACCGGCCCTGGCGGCTATGTCTGCGCCATCAAGGCGGCCCAGCTCGGCCTCAAGGTCGCGGTGGTCGAGAAGCGTGCGACCCATGGCGGCACTTGCCTCAACGTCGGCTGCATCCCCTCCAAGGCGCTGCTGCATGCTTCCGAGATGTTCGAGGAGGCCGGCCACGGCTTCGAGAGCCTCGGCATCAAGGTCGGTAAGCCCAAACTCGACCTCGCCGCGATGATGGCGCACAAGCAGGCGACCATCGACGCCAACGTCGGCGGCATCGCCTTCCTGCTGAAGAAGAACAAGATCGACGCCTACCATGGCCTCGGCCGCATCCTGTCGGCCGGCAGGGTCGAGCTCACCGCCGAGGACGCCAAGGTTACCGAACTGGCCGCCAAGGCGATCGTCATCGCCACCGGCTCCGATGTCATGCCGCTGCCCGGAGTCGAGATCGACGAGAAGCAGATCGTTTCCTCCACCGGCGCGCTCGCCCTCGACAAGGTGCCCGGCAGGCTGGTCGTCGTCGGCGGCGGCGTCATCGGCCTGGAGCTCGGCTCCGTCTGGAACCGCCTCGGTGCCAAGGTCACCGTGGTAGAGTTCATGGACAAGATCCTCGGGCCGATGGATGGCGACGTGTCGAAGCAGTTCCAGCGCCTGCTGGCCAAGCAGGGAATGGAGTTCAGGCTGTCGTCGAAGGTCACCGGCGTCGAGAAGAAGGGCAAGGGCCTCGCGGTCAGCGTCGAGCCGGCCGCCGGCGGGGCCGCCGAGACGATCGAGGCCGACATCGTGCTGGTCGCGATCGGCCGCCGTCCCTACACCGCGGGCCTCGGCCTCGACGAGGTCGGCGTCAAGCTCGACGCGCGCGGCCGGGTCGAGATCGACGACCGGTTCGAGACCAGCGTTCCCGGCATCTATGCCATTGGCGACGTCGTCGTCGGTCCGATGCTCGCCCACAAGGCCGAGGACGAAGGCGTCGCGTTGGCCGAGATCCTCGCCGGCCAGGCCGGCCACGTGAACTACGACGTCATTCCGGGCGTCGTCTACACCGCGCCGGAAGTCGCGTCCGTCGGCCGGACCGAAGAGGAACTGAAGGCCGCCGGCGTCGCCTACAAGGTCGGCAAGTTCGCCTTTGCCGCCAACGGCCGCGCCCGCGCCATGAACCGCTCCGACGGCTTCGCCAAGGTGCTTGCCGATGCCGAGACCGACCGCGTGCTCGGCGTTCACATCGTCGGCCACGGCGCCGGCGAGATGATCCACGAGGCGGCGGTGCTGATGGAATTCGGCGGCTCGGCCGAGGATCTGGGTCGCACCTGCCACGCCCACCCGACCATGTCGGAAGCCGTCAAGGAAGCCGCTCTGGCCGCCTTCTTCAAGCCGATCCACAGCTGATCGGTACGGCAGTCCCGAAACCGCGCAAGGCCGGGCGCCCCGCCCGGCCTGTCCTGTTCGTCAGTGGTCGCCGTCGCACAGGGAATGGTCGGCAAGCGCCCGGATCACCTGGCAGTCGGCGACCGAATGGTCTCCGTCGCAGCTCGTTGCGATGCGCTCAAGCTCCGTCTCCAGCCGTTGCAGCCGGGCGATCTTGTCGCGCACGGTGTCAAGTTGTGCCCTGGCGATCCGGTCGGCCTGCGCGCAGGGCCGGTCGGGATGGGCGGCGAGGTCGAGCAGGTCGCGGATCGCCGCCATCGGCAGGCCGAGGTCGCGGGCATGGCGGATGAACTGCAGCCGGTCCAGCTCGGCCTGGCCGTAGCGGCGCTGGTTGCCGTCCGTGCGTCCGGGCGCCGGCAGGAGGCCCATCTGTTCGTAGTAGCGGATCGTGGGCACCTTCACGCCGGTGCGGCGCGACAGCGCGCCGATGGAAAAATCCATGCCGCCCCCTTGAATCTCTAGTCGCTGGAGAAACTACATTGCCTTCCGGGAGGATGCAATCGCGGCGCGGCGCGCGCCGCCGAGGTGGAAAGGAAAGCGTCATGGGCGCCTGCTGCGGCCACGAACATGGACCCTTCGACGGCGTCTCGGCCGACTACAGGCGCCGGCTTTGGCTGGTGATCGCGATCAACGCGGCCATGTTCGCCGTCGAGATGGGCGCCGGTCAGGCGGCGGGCTCGCAGGCGCTGCAGGCCGACGCGCTCGATTTTCTCGGCGACGCGCTGACCTACGGTCTGTCGCTCGCCGTCATCGGCGCGCATCTCAGGATCCGGGCCGCGGCCGCGCTGGCCAAGGGACTCAGCCTGTTCGCCATGGGCGCCTGGGTGCTCGGGCAGACCGTCTGGCGCAGCCTCTACGGCGGCGTGCCCGAACCCGCGGTCATGGGCGCGGTCGGCGTCCTCGCCCTGGCCGCCAATGTCGCCAGCGTGCTGCTTCTGATGCGCTACAAGGACGGCGATGCCAACGTGCGCTCGGTCTGGCTGTGCTCGCGCAACGACGCCATCGGCAACGTCGCCGTCATGGTCGCCGCCCTTGGCGTCTGGGGCACGGCAAGCGGCTGGCCGGACCTGATCGTCGCGGCCATCATGGCCGGCCTGTTCCTGAGTTCCTCGGCGCAGATCGTTCGCCAGGCGCTGGCGGAATGGCGTGCGTCCGGCGAAGCGTCCGCGCCGCGGACCTCCGATCCCGGCCAGTCCTGATGCGGTGCGGGCCACCGCCGGACCTCGTCCCTTCGTCGCGGCGACGCGGTCGCGCGACGCGAAGACGAGCCATTGTCGACGAGCCATTGTCGTTGGCCTCGAGCGGCGGCTTCCGAAGACGGGGTCTCCGACGGAACACGCGCCACCGAGGTCGCAAGTGTCTACAGACCGAAACCGCCCGGCGGTCATGCTTCAGACGGTTGATTGCACATATCTTTGAAACGCGCGCCAACTGGCGCGCGCCGAGAATCGCACGGAGGAGCCGGTAGGGGCCGGCGCGCGACGCTTACCTCTGCAGCGGCGCCTTGGCCGTCGCCGGACGCGAGGTCTCGCTGGCGCCTGCGGCGTCGGTCATGTCGTTGGTCGCGATCAGCACCTCGGGTGCGGTCGGCATGGCCTGCGCCACCGACATATTCTGCTTGGCTTTCACCGACTTCATGTAGTCGCAGGCGCTGGCGGGCGCGGCGGCGAAGGCGGTCAGGGCCGCGGCGGCGGCAAGGCTGGCGAGAACGCGCATGGTCCATCTCCTTGGTCTGGCAGTCTGCGGCATGTCAGTCTGGAGGCGGGTCCGGCACGGCCGGGCCACCTAATCTACAGGGTACGGCTTGCGGGCGCAAAGGCAAGCCCGAATGCCGCTCACCTTGCGCCGCGCGGAGGCTGCCTGACGACGGATCGCCTTGCCGGATCTCGCTATTTCCGGCGCAGGATGTGGCTGGTCACATTTTCCTGAACCGTCCGGTCGTGCGGGATCTCGGTGACATAGGCCTCCAGGTGGCCGTCGAAGGCGCGCATGTCGATCAGCCGCGAGCCGAAGAAGCCTGACAACTGGACGCGCACGCCGCCGCCGCCGGGCCTGAGGCTGGCATCCGTCCAGCCCCATTTGCAGTCGCGCGGGCTGCAGCGCATGAACGCCCGGGCGCGCAGGATCACGCGGTCGTCGATGCAGCGGCTTTCGACCTCGATGCGGGAGACCTGCTTTGGCTTGGCCTTGGGGTCGACCCAGATCCCGTGTTCCGGGATCGGGCAATAGATGCGCGTGCCCTGAGCGAGGGTCGGGCTTGTCAGCAGGATCAGGAACAAGGCAAGAGCGGCCGGGTGCATGGCGACGCCTCCTCGTCCATACCGTGCAGGGACGACGTTAAGGAGTAGTTAATGCGTCGCCGGGCGCCTGCCGGACCCGGGCCGATGTCGGGCGGAGAATGAGGAACCGGAAGGGATGTGCCGTCCGGGTGCTGCGCGGACCGCAAGGGCCCGGCGCAGAACGGGGAGCCGGCTCCCGGCGGGAGCCGCTGGCGCTCAGGCGCGGCTACGGGCCGCGGGGGCCTTGCGCTTCGGACCCGGAATCAGGCCTTCGCGCTGGGCGAGCTTGCGCGCGGCCTTGCGGGCGCGGCGGACAGCTTCGCCCTTTTCGCGGGCGCGCTTTTCGGACGGCTTTTCGTAGGCGCGGCGGGCCTTCATTTCACGGAAGACGCCTTCGCGCTGGAGCTTCTTCTTCAGGACGCGGAGCGCCTGCTCGATGTTGTTGTCGCGTACGAGAACCTGCAATTGATTTCCTTCGCTCATGCCTGCGCCGCATCGCCCTGCGAGGGCGGCAGGCGGTTGATCTTGGCGCCGAGAGGGCACGGAAGGCCGGCACCCTAACAGATCCCGCGCCAAATGCACGTCCCCTGAGGCGTTTTTTTTGCCGCCGCGCCGGATTTGCGCCGAATTCGCGTCGGCTGAGGTCAGGCCTTGCCCTTTCCGGACGGCTTCTTGCCGGCGTCGGGCTGCTGGGGCTTCCAGGCGAAACCCGTCTCCGGTTTCGCTGGTGCGGCCGACCTGTCTTTCTTCGGCTTGCGGATCTCGCGGTTGCTGCGCAATTGGCCCTTGGCCATGGCGTGTCTCCTTGCAGGCTTATCGGGTGCGGAAGAACGGCTGCTGGGTCTTAACCGCTTCCAGCGTGTCCTCGCTCGCCACGCGGTCGTGGCGCTCGTCGTCGTTGCGGATCCGGTACTGCGGATAGTTGTCGCGCGTCGGCAGGGTCGCGGTGATCCGGTAGGTGTCGCCGGACCGGGACGGACCACCAGTGCCCGTGTTCAGGCGGACCGACTGGCCGATGGCGTAACGGTGTGTCGACATTGACGTCTCCTGGTCGCTTGGCCGGCGGCGGAAACAAAAAAAGCGGGACTGGATCCCGCTTCGTTCGTCCGGCCTAGGCCGGCAGGGCCGAGAGGCGACGCCGCCAGTACATCCGTGGTCGGCATCGCCATGGCGTCGGCCTTAGAGGAGCTGCAGGTTCGCAGCCGAGCTGCGGCCCTGACGGTCCTGTTCCAGTTCGAACTGAACCTTCTGGCCTTCGTCCAGGCGGCCGATGCCGGAGCGCTCGACGGCGCTGATGTGAACGAACACGTCGCGGCTGCCGTCTTCCGGCTGGATGAAGCCAAAGCCCTTCTGGCCGTTGAAGAACTTTACGGTTCCAGTTTTCATGAGAGTAGTACCTTGATATAGAGTAGATCCGCGCGGCCCCGCTCGGGCAGCGCGTTGAAGCATCGGTCATTTGGAAGAGAATGGCGGGTCGAGATCGTATGACGCCGCGAGAAGCCAAGCCTGGCCCAAAAAAACGATAGGGGTTTCTAGCCCTCAATTGCGGTCTAAATGAGGCGGGATCGGAAATTTTTCCGACGGACCTAGCGCCGCGGGTGGGCCTTGTCGTAGGCCTCGAGCAGCCGGGCGGTGTCAACCTCGGTGTAGATCTGGGTGGTCGACAGGCTGGCGTGGCCGAGCAGTTCCTGGATGGTTCTCAGGTCGCCGCCGCCGGCCAGCAGGTGGGTGGCGAAGGAATGCCGCAGCGCGTGCGGCGTCGCGCTGTCGGGCAGGGCGAGCGCGCTCCTCAGCTTCTGCATGGCCAGTTGCACCAGCCGCGGGTTGAGCGGCCCGCCGCGCGCGCCGAGGAAGAGCGGCCCGTCCGGCTCCGGCGTGTAGGGGCACAGCTTGAGATAGGCGTCGACCGCCTCGCAGACGACCGGCAGCACCGGCACGATGCGTTCCTTGCCGCCCTTGCCGCGGATCGTCAGCGTCTTGGTGCCACGCCGCGGCGCCGTGCGGCCGGTCAGCGACAGCGCCTCGGCGAGGCGTAGCCCGCAGCCGTAAAGAAGGGTCAGCACGGCGGCGTTGCGCGCCTCGATCCAGGGCTCGGCCTCCATCGCCAGCTCGCCGCTGACGATCGCCCTCGCATCGGCCGCCGACACCGGCTTGGGCAGCGAGCGCGGTTGACGCGGCGGGCGTATGGCGCCGGCCGCGGCCGCGTTGACCTCGCCGCGCCTTTCCAGGAAGCCGAGGAACGAACGGATGCCGGCCAGTCCGCGCGCCAGCGACCGGCTCTGCGCGCCGGCGCGTCGCCGGCGGGCGAGGAAGGCGCGGAAGTCGGCCGGCCGCAAGTCGCGCAGCTCGGCCATGCCCGGCGTCCCGCCGAGATGGTCGGTCAGGAAGCGCAGGAACTGCCGCACGTCGCGCTCGTAGGCGACCAGCGTCTTGTCCGACAGCCGCCGCTCGTCGCCGAGATGGTCGAGCCAGGCGCCGATGCGGGCGTTGAGCTCCGGCGTGGCGGTGACGAGCAGCGAATCGGGATCGACGGTCATGGAAAAAGCTTAGCGCAGAATCGCGGTCAGGGCGGAGCGGGGCAAGGACGCCGGCCGTCGGCCCGCAATCCTGGCACCTCTCCGGAGGGTCTCCGGCGGGACTCCGGACCCATGTAGGACGCTTTTGCACCGCTTGTACGACGCTGCGATGGTCGCGACGTCAAGAGCGGCCTGGTCGTGGTCAGAGAATGCTCTGGCCGGTCTTCGCCCAGTCGGTCAGGAATGCCTCGAGGCCCTTGTCGGTCAAAGGATGCCTGACCAGGGCCTTCAGCGTTGCCGGCGGGATGGTGGCAACGTCGGCGCCGGCCAGCGCGCAATCCTTGACGTGGTTGACGGTGCGGATCGAGGCGGCGAGCACTTCCGTGCCGAAGCCGTAGTTGTCGTAGATCACCCGGATCTCGCGGATCAGCTCCATGCCGTCGAGGTTGATGTCGTCGAGGCGGCCGATGAACGGCGACACGTAGGTCGCCCCCGCCTTGGCGGCGAGCAGCGCCTGGTTGGCGGAAAAGCACAGCGTCAGGTTGGTCTTGCGGCCTTCGCCTGTCAGCGTCTTGCAGGCTTTCAGCCCGTCCAGGGTGATCGGCAGCTTGATGACGACGTTGTCGGCGATGGCGGCCAGCACGCGCGCTTCCCGGATCATGCCGTCGTAGTCGGTCGCCGCCACCTCGGCCGACACCGGACCGGGAGTAATCGCGCAGATCTCGGCGATCACCTCCTTCATCGGCCTGCCTGCCTTCATGACCAGGGAGGGATTGGTCGTCACGCCGTCGAGCAAGCCGGTCGCCGCCAGCTCCGCGATTTCGCCCGTGTCTGCCGTATCGACAAAGAATTTCATCGCTCCAAGGACTCCCTTCGCCGGGCGACCGAAGCGCCGGCCCGGACATTGCCTGTCTGCTCGCCGTCTCTTTACCGTAGGATGGCGCCGAGCGACACCCCCGATTCGTGCCGCTCCGGCCGGCGGGACAGCCCCGCCCGGACAGGCTTCAGGAAAAGATCGCCACGTGCTGTTCGATAACGATAGGGACGGATCGGGAACGATCGCCAGCGTTCTGGTGCCCGTCGCCGTCCCCGGCCCCTATACCTACAAGGTGCCCCCCGGCCTCGCCGTGTGCCCGGGCACGATCGTGCGCGTCCCGCTCGGCCCGCGCGAGGTCGTCGGCGCCGTCTGGGACGGCATGCCGGAGCCGGGCATCGATCCGCGCAAGCTGAAGGCGATCAGCCATGTCTATCCGGCCGGCCCGCTCGACGCGGACATGCGCCGCTTCGTCGACTGGGTCGCCAACTGGACGCTGTCGCCGCCGGGCATGGTGCTGCGCATGGTGCTGCGCTCGGAGGAGGCCCTGGAACCCGAGCCGCCGGTCGCCGGCGTCGCCCGCGTCGAGGGCGCGGCGCCGGATCGCCTGACGCCCGCGCGCAGACGCGTTCTCGACACCATGCAGGACGGTTTCGCCTGGACGAAGTCCGGCCTCGCCGGTGCGGCGGGCGTCAGCGTTTCGGTGATCGACGGCCTCGTCCATCAGGGCGTTCTGGAGATCGTGTCGATGTCGGCGAGCCCGGCGCCGCCGGCGCCGGATCCTGCCTACAACGCGCCGGCGTTATCGCCGGCCCAGGCGGCGGTCGCCACGGGCCTCGTCGCCGCCTTTGATCGTGGCTACGCGGTCTCGCTGATCGATGGCGTTACCGGCTCGGGGAAGACCGAGGTCTATTTCGAGGCGGTGGCCGAGGCGGTGCGTCGCGGCCGGCAGGCGGTTGTGCTGGTCCCCGAAATCTCGCTGACCGCGCAGTTCCTCAAGCGGTTCGAGCAGCGCTTCGGCGTGCTGCCGGCGGAATGGCATTCGGAAGTTGCGCCGCGACGGCGGGCGCGGGTCTGGCGCGGTGTGGCCTCGGGCGACGTCCGTGTCGTCGTCGGCGCCCGCTCGGCCCTGTTCCTGCCCTTCCACGAGCTCGGCCTGATCGTCGTCGACGAGGAGCACGACACGGCCTTCAAGCAGGACGACCGGGTTCCCTACAATGCCCGCGACATGGCTGTGGTGCGCGGCCATCTGGCGCAGTTCCCGGTCATCCTCGCCTCGGCCACGCCGTCCATCGAAAGCCGCGTGAACGCCGATCTCGGCCGCTATACCCGCTTCGTCCTGCCGGAGCGGGCTTCCGGCGGCGCCCTGCCCGAGCTTCATGCCATCGACATGCGCCGCGACGGCCCCGAGCGCGGCCGGTGGCTTGCGCCGGCGCTGGTCGCCGCCATGCGCGAGACGCTGGCCGACAACGCCCAGTCGCTGCTGTTTCTCAACCGGCGCGGCTATGCGCCGCTGACCTTGTGCCGGTCATGCGGTCACCGCTTCCAGTGCTCCCACTGCAGCGCCTGGCTGGTCGAGCACCGCTTCCGCGGCCGCCTCGTGTGCCATCACTGCGGCCACAGCGAGCCGGTGCCCCAGGCCTGCCCGTCCTGCGGCACGGTCGATGCGCTGGTCGCCTGCGGGCCGGGCGTCGAGCGGATCGCGGAGGAAGTGGAGGCGCTGTTTCCGCAGGCGCGTACGCTGATCCTATCGTCGGACCTGCCGGGCGGACCGGAGCGGCTGCGCCGGGAGATGAAGATCGTCGAGGAGGGGGGAGCCGACATCGTCATCGGCACGCAGCTCGTCGCCAAGGGACACAACTTCCCCCTGATGCGGCTGGTCGGCGTCGTGGATGCCGACCTTGGACTCGCTCACGGCGACCCGCGCGCCGCCGAGCGGACGTTCCAGCTGCTCGCCCAGGTGACCGGCCGCGCCGGCCGCTTCTCGGGTGGCGGCAAGGGCTACCTGCAGACCTATTCGCCGGACCATCCCGTCATCAGGGCCCTGCTGTCGTCGGATTCGGAAGCCTTCTACGCCGCCGAGATCGAAGCGCGCCGCGTCGCCGGGCTGCCGCCCTTCGGGCGTCTCGCCGCGCTCGTCGTATCCGGTCCCGACAAGCCGGCGACGGAGGGTTATGCCCGCGCGGTCGCGCGCGCCGCGCCGCCGGATGCGGCGGTGACGGTGCTCGGGCCGGCCGAAGCGGCGCTGGCGATGGTGCGCGGGCGCCACCGGTTCCGGCTGCTCGTGCTGGCGCCGCGCCAGTTCGACATGCAGGGTTACCTGCGAGGCTGGCTTTCCCGGGTGCCGCGCGCGGCCGGGGGACTGAGGCTCCAAGTCGACATCGATCCGCAGCAGTTTTTGTAAGCTCTGCGCGGCAGTGCAGCAAAAAACCGCCCGATTTGCCCGGTTCGGGCCTTTAGGCGAAGTTGCACACCTTCAAACGCTGTGCTATTCGAGGCGCGGCTTTCGGGGGAACGGCTCTGCCGTCAAACCTTGCGCCCCTAAAATATCACGAAATTTCAAGGCTTTGCGATCGCCGATCGGGTCCGCAGTGCCGCGAAATATGTCAGAGAGCTCGGACCTGGTGACAGACAACGTATCTCTCGTTTCCGGCGTAGCGAAACGGTATGCCTCCGCCCTTCTGGATCTTGCAGAGGAGTCTGGCGCGACGGCCGACGTGGAGCGCGACCTCGGCACCTTTGAGCGCATGCTCGGTGACAGCGCCGATCTCGTGCGGCTCGTTCGCAGCCCCGTGTTCAGCGCCGAGGAGCAGCTTGCCGCCCTCGACGCCCTGCTAGCCAAGGCCGGGATCTCCGGACTTGCTGCCAATTTCGTGAAGCTGGCCGCCAGGAACCGGCGCCTCTTCGCCCTTCCCGACATGATCCGCGCCTTCCGGGCGCTCCTCGCGGAGAAGCGGGGCGAGGCAACGGCCGAGGTGGTCTCGGCGGTGGCCCTGTCGGATGCCCATGTCGCGGCCCTGAAGGACGCCCTCGCGGCCTCCACGGGCAAGACCGTCAACATCTCGGCACGCGTCGATCCGGCGCTGATCGGTGGCCTCGTGGTCAAGGTCGGCAGCCGCATGATCGACACGTCGCTGCGCACCAAGCTCAATTCTCTCAAGTTCGCAATGAAAGAGGTCGGCTGATGGATATTCGGGCCGCGGAAATTTCCGCTATCCTCAAGGACCAGATCAAGGGTTTCGGCCAGGAGGCCGAAGTATCCGAAGTCGGTCAGGTTTTGTCCGTCGGTGACGGTATCGCGCGCGTCTACGGTCTGGACAACGTCCAGGCCGGTGAGATGGTCGAGTTCCCGGGCGGTGTCAGGGGCATGGCCCTCAACCTGGAAACCGACAACGTCGGCGTCGTGATCTTCGGCTCCGACCGCGAGATCAAGGAAGGCGATACGGTCAAGCGGACCGGTGCCATCGTGGAAGTGCCGGTCGGCAAGGGCCTGCTCGGCCGCGTCGTCGACCCGCTCGGCAATCCGCTCGACGGCAAGGGGCCGATCGAGGCCGCCGAGCGCCGCCGCGTCGACGTCAAGGCGCCGGGCATCCTGCCGCGCAAGTCCGTGCATGAGCCGATGTCCACGGGCCTCAAGGCGATCGATGCCCTGATCCCGGTCGGCCGCGGCCAGCGCGAGCTGGTCATCGGCGACCGCCAGACCGGCAAGACCGCGATCATCCTCGACACCTTCCTGAACCAGAAGCCGCTGCACCAGGGCGACGACGAGGGCAACAAGCTCTACTGCATCTACGTCGCCGTCGGCCAGAAGCGGTCGACCGTCGCGCAGTTCGTCAAGACGCTTGAGGACGCCGGCGCGATGGCCTATTCCATCGTCGTCGCCGCGACCGCGTCGGATGCCGCTCCGCTGCAGTTCCTCGCCCCGTTCGCCGGCTGCGCGATGGGCGAGTACTTCCGCGACAACGGCATGCATGCCGTGATCGGCTATGACGACTTGTCCAAGCAGGCCGTCGCCTATCGCCAGATGTCCCTGCTGCTCCGCCGTCCGCCGGGGCGCGAGGCCTTCCCGGGAGACGTCTTTTACCTGCACTCCCGCCTGCTGGAGCGCGCGGCGAAGCTGAACGAGGACAATGGCTCCGGCTCGTTGACCGCCCTGCCGGTCATCGAGACCCAGGCCAACGACGTCTCCGCCTACATTCCGACCAACGTGATCTCGATCACCGACGGCCAGATCTTCCTGGAGACTGACCTGTTCTATCAGGGCATCCGTCCGGCCGTGAACGTCGGCCTGTCGGTGTCGCGCGTTGGCTCCGCTGCCCAGATCAAGGCGATGAAGCAGGTTGCCGGCCCGATCAAGGGCGAGTTGGCGCAGTACCGTGAAATGGCGGCCTTCGCGCAGTTCGGCTCGGACCTCGACGCCACCACGCAGCGCCTGCTGAACCGCGGTGCTCGCCTGACCGAACTCCTTAAGCAGCCGCAGTTCTCGCCGCTGAAGACCCAGGAGCAGGTCGCAGTCATCTTCGCCGGCGTGAACGGCTACCTGGATAAGATCCCGGTCGAGCGCGTGCGCGAGTTCGAGTCCGGCCTGCTGCTGTTCCTGCGCGGCGAGCATGCGGACCTGCTCGATGCGATCTGGCAGAAGAAGGCGCTGGACGACGACCTGACGGGCCGCCTGCGCTCGGCGATCGACACGTTCGCGAAGAACTTCGCCTAACCCTGAACGCAGTCGGGATAAGGAGCAGGGGCGGCCATGCCGAGCCTGAAGGACCTACGAAACCGCATCGCCTCGGTCAAGGCGACGCAGAAGATCACCAAGGCCATGAAGATGGTGGCCGCGGCGAAGCTGCGTCGTGCCCAGGAAGCTGCGGAGGCCGCCCGGCCCTATGCGGAACGCATGGAGCAGGTGCTGGCCAATCTCTCCGCTGCCTTCGAGGGCCGCGACGATGCGCCGAGGCTGATGGCCGGCACCGGCAACGACCAGGTTCACCTCCTGGTCGTCGCCACCGCCGAGCGCGGCCTGTGCGGCGGCTTCAACAGCTCGATCGCCAAGCTGGCGCGCGAGCGGGCGCGCAGCCTGATCGCCCAGGGCAAGACCGTCAAGATCCTGTGCGTCGGCAAGAAGGGCTTTGACGCCATCAAGCGCGAGTTCGGTCAGCACGTCATCAAGACGATCGAGCTGCGCGGCGTGAAGTCCGTCGGCTATTCGAACGCGGCCGACATCGCGTCCATCGTCCTCGGCATGTTCGAGGCCGGCGAGTTCGACGTCTGCACGCTGTTTTTCGCGCAGTTCAGGTCGGTGATCAGCCAGATCCCGACGGCGCAGCAGATCATTCCGGTCAAGCTGCCGGAGCGCGCCGCCGCTGCGGAGTCGGGCGCTTCGCTGGTCTACGAATACGAGCCCGACGAGGCCGCCATTCTGACCGACATCCTGCCCCGCAATGTGTCGGTGCAGATCTTCCGCGCGCTCCTTGAAAACGCCGCGTCCGAGCAGGGTGCCCGCATGTCCGCCATGGACAACGCGACCCGCAACGCCGGCGACATGATCCAGAAGCTGACGCTGCGCTACAACCGCCAGCGCCAGGCGCAGATCACCAAGGAACTGATTGAAATCATCTCGGGCGCCGAGGCGCTCTGACCGGACGAGACGAGGATTTAGGGATGGCTGACAAGAAAGTCGGACAGATCACCCAGGTTATCGGCGCCGTGGTCGACGTCAAGTTCGACGACCACCTGCCGCAGATCCTGAACAGCCTGGAAGTTGACAACCAGGGCACCCGGCTGGTGCTCGAGGTGGCCCAGCATCTCGGCGAGAACACCGTTCGCACCATCGCGATGGACTCCACCGAGGGTCTCGTGCGCGGCCAGAAGGCGGTCGATACCGGCGAGCCGATCGCGGTGCCGGTCGGCGACGGCACGCTCGGACGCATCATGAACGTCATCGGCGAGCCGGTCGACGAGGCCGGTCCGATCCCGCATGACGCCAAGCGCGCCATTCACCAGGAAGCCCCGTCTTTCGTCGAGCAGTCGACCGAGGCCCAGATCCTCGTCACCGGCATCAAGGTCGTCGACCTGCTGGCTCCTTACGCCAAGGGCGGCAAGATCGGCCTGTTCGGCGGCGCCGGCGTCGGCAAGACCGTTCTGATCATGGAACTGATCAACAACGTTGCCAAGGCGCACGGCGGCTATTCCGTGTTCGCCGGCGTCGGCGAGCGCACCCGCGAGGGCAACGACCTCTACTGGGAAATGATCGAGTCCGGCGTGAACAAGAAGGGCGGCGGCGAAGGCTCCAAGGCCGCACTCGTTTACGGCCAGATGAACGAACCCCCCGGGGCGCGCGCCCGCGTCGCGCTGACCGGCCTGACGGTTGCCGAGCACTTCCGCGACCAGGGTCAGGACGTGCTGTTCTTCGTCGACAACATCTTCCGCTTCACCCAGGCGGGTTCGGAAGTGTCGGCGCTGCTCGGCCGCATTCCCTCGGCGGTGGGTTACCAGCCGACTCTTGCCACCGACATGGGTGCGATGCAGGAACGCATCACCACCACCACCAAGGGCTCGATCACCTCGGTGCAGGCCGTCTACGTGCCCGCCGACGATCTGACCGACCCGGCACCGGCCTCGACCTTCGCCCACCTCGATGCCACGACGGTGCTCAACCGCGCCATCGCCGAGAAGGGCATCTACCCGGCGGTGGATCCGCTCGACTCGACGTCTCGCATGCTCGATCCGCGCATCATCGGCGATGAGCACTACACGGTCGCCCGCAAGGTCCAGGAGACCCTGCAGCGCTACAAGGCCCTGCAGGACATCATCGCGATCCTGGGCATGGACGAACTGTCCGAAGAGGACAAGCTCACCGTGGCCCGCGCCCGCAAGATCGAGCGCTTCCTGTCGCAGCCGTTCTTCGTCGCCGAGGTGTTCACCGGTTCGCCGGGCAAGCTGGTCGCGCTCGAAGACACTATCAAGGGCTTCAAGGGCCTTGTCAGCGGCGAGTACGACCATCTTCCGGAAGCCGCCTTCTACATGGTCGGCAACATCCAGGAAGCCGTCGAAAAGGCGCAGCGTCTGGCCGCCGAAGCGGCCTGAGCCAGAACCGGCAGCCGTAGGCCGGCTACCGGTCCGGTCCGGACGGTGCGCGGTGACGCGCCCGTCCGCCTGCAGACGAACAAAGGACGTGCCAAATGGCAGAGCCATTCCAGTTTGAGCTGGTCTCTCCGGAGCGCCTGCTCCTGTCGGACAAGGTACTCGAGGTCGTTGTCCCCGG
Organism: Polymorphum gilvum SL003B-26A1; assembly: GCF_000192745.1. Classification (NCBI taxonomy): domain Bacteria; kingdom Pseudomonadati; phylum Pseudomonadota; class Alphaproteobacteria; order Rhodobacterales; family Paracoccaceae; genus Polymorphum; species Polymorphum gilvum. The sequence continues at coordinate 4,523,452 of NC_015259.1, read as the reverse complement.
CACCGAAGGCGAGTTCGGCGTGCTCAAGGACCACAGCCCGTTCATGTCGACCATGCGTCCGGGCCTGCTCAAGGTCCGCAAGGACGGCGACAAGGTGACGGAATATTTCGTCCGCGGCGGCTTCGCCGACGTGTCGTCGGCCGGTCTGACCGTGCTGGCCGAATTGGCCATCCCGGTCGAGGAGATCAAGCCCGACGACATCGCAGCGCAGATCCGCAATGCCGAGGAAGACCTTGCTGACGCCAGGGACGACGAGGCTCGGCGCGCCGCAGAGACGGTCCTTGCTCAATTGCGCGAGGTGCAGGCGGCACTCAAGGCCGCCTGACGGCTGTGACCGGATCGCGACGGGAGGCCACACTCGAAAGGCGCGGCCCCGGGCCGCGCCAGACTGTTGCCAAACGTCCAAATTCGTCATCCCGCACGAAGCGGGGATGCGGGATCGGAGAGCCGGAGTCTCTCGTTCTTCTTCATTGAAACCATTGAAGCCCTGGCTCTTCGCTTCCGGCTCGCGCTCCGCTTGGCCAGAATGACACTGGAGAGGCTGCAGGGTTGTCGACACGCTGGCGCGACCCTGATCGCGCCTTCTTTTTTCCGGCAGAGAAGAAAAACCCGACCTTTCGGCCGGGTTCGACTCCGTGATGGGGCCACGTGATCTGCCGCGTTGTTGTCTTATGCGGCAATCTTCTTCAACGCAGGCACGGCTGCACGGTTCCGCCGCCGCTCTTCCGGCGGGATGTAGACGAGCGCGCGATGGTCCGTGCAATAGGACGAACCCGCGTCGATACGGTTGTTGCACGGGAAGGTGTAGTTCCCGGCATCGCCCTCGGCCCATTTGCAGCGGCCGGCGCGGGGAAGCCTCAGGTTGTCCATTGTTCTTCCTTCTTGTCGGTTTCAACGGCTGGGCCGGACATCGAACTCTTCAGCCTTCCCGGAGCGGTTCCGAGGGCGGGTCGACGCGGCCTGACGTTCCGGATGCGTGACTGCGCGGTCAGTTCGGCAGCCGGAAGAGGCCGCTTTTGCGCCGCAGCAATGTCGTGGAGTTGGTATTAAAGGCAGAGAATTTCAAGTGCAACTGTTTTGCCGTCATATGAGCTTTGCACAAAGCTCATAGCTTGCCCGCTGGTTAATCGTCCGTCGCTTACCTCCCGCACCTCTATTCCTCGTCTCCGCCGGCCGTCAGGCGCGCACCGGCCGCGCGCAACGCCTCCGGCGTGTCGAGGTCGATGCGCGCCGCCGCGCCGATCTCGACCGTGGCCACGAAACCGGCATTGTCGGCGATGAGATGGCGGGCCCCGACATCGCCCGAAAGGCTCTTGAGGGCATCGAAGAAGCGCCGGTCCCAGAGGACCGGATTTCCTCTCCTGCCATCGGCTGTCGCGGTGACGATCAATCGGTTCGCCGAGGGATCGTAGGCGTCGATCATCTGATCGATCATGGTTGCGTCGATCCTCGGCATGTCGGCGAGCAGTACCAGTACGGCATCGCTGGTCTCGGGGATGGCCTGGAGCCCGTAGCGGATCGAACTCGCCATGCCTTCCGCAAAGTCCGGATTGTAGACGGTCCGCCCAGCACGCGGCCCCGCCGCTTCGCCGACCTGGTCGGCCATGTGGCCGGTCACGACGGTGACGCTTTTCGCCTTGCTGGCGGCGGCGGCGTCGACCACGTGCCGGACCAGGGGCTTGCCGTCCAGGTGCGCCAGCAGCTTGTTGGGCCCACCCATGCGGCTGGAGCGCCCGGCCGCGAGCACCAGCGCGGCGACGGCCGGCGCCCTGGCCGTGCGGATCGTCTCGCGCGGTTGGGGGCGCGTGGCGATTTCCATCAGCAGGCCGCCGACGCCGAGGCCGGTGATATCGCCCGGCCCGACCGGGACGTCGGCCAGCAGGCGGTTTAGAACCCAGTCGAAGCCGTTTTCCTTCGGGCTGCGCGCGCAGCCCGGTGCGCCGATGACCGGCACTCCGTCGAATTCGCCGAGCAGCAGCAGATTGCCTGGATCGACCGGCATGCCGAAATGCACCACCCGTCCGCCGGCCGCCTCGATTCCGCGCGGCAAGATGTCCTTGCGGTCGACCACCGCGGAGGCACCGAACAGGATGAGGAAGTCGGCTCCCTGCCGCTTCAGCTCGTGCAGCGCACCGGCGACCGCCTCAATGGTGTGCGGAATGCGGCATTCGCCGACAATGCTGCTGCCGGATGGCGCGAGCCGTTGCTCCAGGACCCGGCGCGTCTTGTCCATCGTCGCCGGCTTCAGGTGATCGAGCATGGTCGCGACAAGTCCGACCGTGCGGGCACGATAGGGCCTGACCTCGATGGCGCCCGACACCACGGCGGCAGCCTCCGCGCACAGCCGGCTTGGAACGCCGTAGGGGATGATCTTGACGGTCGCCACCATACGGCCTTCCGAAACGGCCGCGAAGGCCGGCAGGGTGGCGATGGTGATCGAAGGGTCGATCCGGTTCATGGCGTCGATCGCGGCCCTGTCGATGACGAGGACGCCAGAATGCGCCGCGTAGAGATTGACGCGGCCGGTGAAGGGCGTGTCGAACGTGACGCCGCCGCCGTCGGCGGCCCGGGCGATTCTGTCGGCGGCCGGGTCTTCGCCGATGTCGCCGTCGGCGAGGCGTGCGACCGTGACGGTCGTGAAGCCGGCCGCCGCGAGCCGGTCGAGGTCCGCCGCCGTCAGCCGGCGGCCCTTCTTCAGCGTGCCGTCTTCGACCTTGGCGGAATGGGCGAGAAGCGCCCCTTCCGCCTCGCCGACGGCAACCGGTCCGAACTCCATCAGCCGGCCTCCGGGCCCTTGCGGAAAGCCGATATGATCTTTGCCAGCACGGCGACGGCGATCTCGGCGGGTGACGCCGCGCCGATGTCCATGCCGATCGGCGCGTCGATGCGGGCGATTTGCGCGTCGGACAGGCCGGCGTCCCTCAGCCGCTCGACGCGTCTGGCGTGGGTCTTCCGGCTGCCGAGGGCGCCGACGTAGAAGCAGCCGGCTTTCAATGCTTCGATCAGCGGGTGGTCGTCGATCTTCGGGTCGTGGGTGACGGCGGCCAGCGCGGTGTAGGCGTCGAGCGGCATTTCCTTCAATACGTCTTGCGGCCATTCGGCGCGCAGCACGTTGCCGGCAAAGCGCTCCGGTGTGGCAAAGGCCGTCCGCGGATCGATCACGACCACGTCGAAGCCGGCGAGCCGGGCCATCGGTAGCAGCGCCTGGGTGATGTGAACCGCGCCGATGATGACGAGGCGCGGCAGCGGGACGCTGACGGTCAGGAAGCTGCTCGATCCGTCGTCGCTCTCGACAAGCCCCGATTTTCCCGACCGGAAGCGCCTCTCCAGATCCGCGGCAAGGGGATCGCCGGCGAGCGGGTCGGCGTGTTTCACCAGCCTCTGCGTGCCCGACGCCATGTCGGTGACGAGGATGGCGGCGCGGCGGGCGGCGCGCTCCGTGTTCAAGGCACTCAGCAGGTCCAGTCGCATGTCAGTTCCGATCGAGGGCGAGGCGCGCGCCGAGCCCCATCAGCACGCTGCCGCCCAGCCAGCGGCTGACGTCCTGCCATCGGGCGGAGCGCGCGAAGGCACCCTGCAGGCGCGAGGCGAAAACCACGGTAAGGAGATCAGCCGAGGTGAACGTCAGGTTGACCAGTGCCCCGAGGATGAGGAACTGCGCCCAGACCGGCAGGCTGGCGGCTGGGTCGACGAACTGCGGCAGGAAGGCGATGAAGAAGATCGCCACCTTGGGATTGAGCAGTTCCACCAGCATGCTTTCGGCAAAGGCACGTCGGCGCGATCTGGCGGCGATCTTCGGCATGGCGGCGCCCGATACCTGGGTGCGGATCATCCGGTAACCGAGATAGACCAGATAGGCGCCCCCGATCAGCTTGAGCGCCGCATAGGCCGTCGGCACCAGCGTGAAAACGGCTGACAGGCCGAAGGCGGCGGCCAATACATGGCCGTAGCAGCCGACGTGGATGCCGAGCGCGGCCTGGAAACCGGCCGCGCGGCCCCGGGCGACGGTCTGCGCCGCGGTATAGAGCAGGGCGGGGCCGGGCATGTAGGCGAAGACCAGCGTCGCCACGGCGAAGGCGGCCAGGGTCTCGAACGGCGGCATCAGGCGGCGCCTCCCGAGACGACGGGCTCGACATAGACCCGTATCCGGCCGCCGCAGGACAGCCCGACCCGCCAGGCGGTCTCGTCGGCGACGCCGAACTCCAGCATCGTCGGCTTGCCGCTGCCGATCACGTCGAGCGCCTCGGAGACAACGGCTCCCTCGACGCAGCCGCCGGACACCGAGCCCTCGAAATTGCCGTCCGCGTCGATGACGAGGTGCGACCCGATCGGCCGTGGCGCGGAGCCCCAGGTTTCGACCACGGTCGCCAGCGCCACCTTGCGTCCCGCGTGGGCCCAGGCCTCGGCGGTGCCAAGCACGTCGAGCTGGGCCATGGTATCAATCATGCCGTCCGTCATGCTGGTCAGCCTTCCTCAATCGCTGGCCCGACTATACGCCAGTTCCCGCGCGAGAAAAGCGTCACCCTGCCGAAATGCAAACGGCGCGCCGGGGCAGGCCGGCGCGCCGTCGCATCGAGAAGGCAGAGGCTTCTATTCGGCCGCCGCCTGCAGCGCCGGGGCCGCCTCGCGCACCGCGCCATCGACGTGGCTTTCGAACTTGGCGAAGTTGTCGATGAACATCTGAACGAGCCTGGCCGCCTGCGCGTCGTAGGCCGCCTTGTCGGCCCAGGTAGAGCGCGGGTCGAGGATCGCCGTGTCGACGCCCGGCACCGCCTCGGGGACCGCAAAGCCAAAATAGGGATCGGTGCGGAAGGCAACGGTCTTCAGCGAGCCGTCGAGCGCGCCGCGCAGCAGTGTACGCGTCGCCTTGATCGGCATGCGCGAGCCGACGCCGTAGGCACCGCCGGTCCAGCCGGTATTGACCAGCCAGCAGTCGACGCCGTGTTCGGCGATCAGATCGCGCAGCAGGTTGCCGTATTCGGTCGGATGGCGCGGGATGAACGGCGCTCCGAAGCAGGTCGAGAACGTCGCCTGCGGCTCGGTGACACCCTTTTCGGTACCGGCCACCTTGGCGGTGTAGCCCGACAGGAAATGGTACATCGCCTGCGCCGGCGTCAGCTTGGCGATCGGCGGCATGACGCCGAACGCGTCGGCCGTCAGCATGATGATCGTCTTCGGCTGGGGCGCGAGCCCGGTCTCGCTGGCGTTGGAGATGAAGTGGATCGGATAGGCGGCGCGGGTGTTCTCGGTCTTCGAGCCGTCGTCGAGATCCGGCATGCGGCTTTCGTCTAGCACGACGTTTTCCAGAACCGTGCCGAAGCGTTCGGTGGTCGAGTAGATCTCCGGTTCCGCCTCGCGCGACAGCTTGATGGTCTTGGCGTAACAGCCGCCTTCGAAGTTGAACACGCCGGTCTTGCCCCAGCCGTGCTCGTCGTCGCCGATCAGGGTGCGCTCCGGATCGGCCGACAGCGTCGTCTTGCCCGTGCCGGACAGGCCGAAGAAGATGGCGGTGTCGCCGTCGGGGCCGACGTTTGCCGAGCAGTGCATCGGCATCACGCCCTTCGGCGGCAGCAGGTAGTTGAGGAAGGTGAACACCGACTTCTTCATCTCGCCCGCATAGGACGAGCCGCCGATCAGCACGATCTTGCGGGTCAGGTCGCAGGCAATCACCGTTTCGGTGCGGCAGCCATACTTGGCCGGATCGGCCTTGAAACTCGGCAGGTCGATGATGGTCATTTCCGGCACGAAGGTCGCCAGTTCGGAGGCTTGCGGGCGCAGCAGCAGGTTGCGGATGAACAGCGAATGCCAAGCGTATTCGGTGTAGACGCGCACGGACAGACGATAGGCCGGATCGGCGCCGCCGTAGAGATCCTGGGCGAACAGGTCCATGCCTTCGGCATGGGCCAGGAAATCGGCGAAGAGTTTCTCGAAGTTCTCCTGCGACATCCGGTTGTTGTTGTCCCACCAGACCTGGCTCTCGGTCTCGGCGTCGGCGACGACGAACTTGTCCTTCGGCGAGCGGCCGGTGTGGACGCCGGTGTCTGCGACCAGCGGACCGTTGGCGGCGATCTGCGCCTCGCCGCGCCTGACGGCGTGCTCGTACAGCAGAGGCTCGCTCTGGTTCCAATAGATCGCGCCAAGACCCTTCAGCCCGATCGTGTCAACGCCGAAGGAAGGATTCCTGACACCTGTCTCGTTCATGATCACGCAATCCCTATAGATCTATCGGTTATATTTTGCCGGTTCGCCGGAGCGCGCCTCTGCATGTGCCGACAAGTTGTCCCGGAGCGGCGTGACCGTAGTAGATCCGATTTGTGGCAACAAGTGTCCCGAAAGGATGAATCGTTTGTTAAATCGATTAAAAAGCAGGAACCTCGAAACATGCTTTATTTCGCCTACGAAAATAATATCGGCGAATTGGGTCGCGGCGACGCCTGAGACGTCGCGACGGAAGATCCCGGCTGCACGGAAAGCCCGCAGCACCTATAAGGACCAGGTCTCCGGACCGGCGCGGTCGGCTGCGGTGGCGCCTTGATCGGAGATCCGTCGGCAGCGATGAGCGAACCTCTGCAGCAAATCTTAGGCACGGCCCATACGCCGTTGCATCGTCACCTCTGGCGCACCCTCGTCCTGGCCGTGCCGATCATTGTCGCCCGCACGGCCGTCATCGCCATGTTTGTCGTCGACACCGTGATGGTTGGCTGGTCGGGAGAACGTGAACTCGCCGCCTTCGCCCTCGGTTCGGCGCCCCTGCTCACGGCGATGATGGTCTGCATTGGCGCCCTGCAGGCCTGCGCGGTGCTCGTGGCGCAAGGCCAGGGTCGTGGCGAGGCCGCCGTCGTCGGCGCGGTGCTGAGGGCATCCCTGGTCCATGCGCTTCTCCTTGGTGCCCTAGTCCTGGTGCTTTCCGCCTACGCGGAAAACCTGTTCTTATTGACCGGCCAGGACCCCGGCTTGGCCGCCGCCGCCGCCGACGTTTCGTTCCTCTTCGGGCTCGCGATGCCGCTGTTCCTGGTCTTCGTGACGGTCAACCTGTTCCTCGAAGCGATCGGCCGGCCGAGGGCGGGCATGGTCGTCCTGCTCGTCCTCAACGCGGTCAACGTCGTGCTGAACGGGATCCTGGCGCTCGGCTGGGGCGGCCTGGTGGTGCCGATGGGTGCGGAAGGGGCGATGGCCGGCAGCTCGGCGCTGCGCTGCGTGGCGGCGGTCGTCCTCGGCGGCTATGCGGCGCTGGTCGTCCGCCGCCACCCGGAATGGCACCTGTCCGGTGTGGGTGCGGTGCGTGTCTGGGCGGGTGACCTGCTGCGCTTCGGCGGCGCCGAGGGCAGAGCGCTGCGCCGGCTCGGCCTGCCCATGGGCATCGCCCAAGGCATCGAAAGCGCGGCCTTCTCGACCATGGTTTTCTTCGCCGGCCTGCTCGGCGCGGCGCATCTGGCGGCCTATCAGGCCGTGATGAGCCTGGTCACGCTTGCCTACATGATGGCCGTCGGCACGGCCGGAGCGACCGCCATCCGCGTCGGCCGCGCGGTCGGCCGTGGCCGGCCCGAGGAGGTGTTGGCGGCCGGCTGGACCGGGATTGCCGTGTCGATGCTGCTTCCCCTACCAATCGCTGCCGCATTTCTCGCCGTTCCGGACGACATCGTCGGTCTCGTGGTATCCGACGGCGAGGTGATCGCCTTTGCCGCGGCGGCGATGGCCGTGGCTGCCGTCATGCTGCCGTTCGATGCGGCCATGGGCGTGTCGCTCGGCGCGCTGCGCGGCCTCGGCGATGTCTGGATGCCGACGCTCCTGCAGATCGCCGCCTTCTGGATCCTCGCGGTGCCGGCAGGGTGGCTGCTGTCCGTCCATGCCGGCCTTGGCGCAGCCGGCCTCGTCGGCGGCCTGCTGGTCGGCGTGGTGATCTCCCTCGTTCTGCTTGCGGCGCGCTTTCCCCTTGTCGCCCGACCGACGAATCCGGTCTACGGATTTGCCACTTAGGGTTTGGACCCGGGACCGCTTTGCCTTATTTTATGCGCATTTGCGGGGCCAAAGGCTGGATAGAAAGATGGGACGTTGACTGGACAGAGGACTAAGACCCGCATCATGCCGACTATCGCGTTGGTCGATGACGACCGGAACATCCTGACGTCGGTGTCCATCGCCCTCGAGTCCGAGGGCTACCGCGTGCAGACCTATACCGACGGTGCCTCGGCCCTTGACGGCCTGCAGGGCGATCCGCCGAACCTCGCCATTTTCGACATCAAGATGCCGCGTATGGACGGCATGGAACTGCTGCGCCGGCTGCGCCAGACCTCGGACATCCCGGTGATCTTCCTCACCTCCAAGGACGACGAGATCGACGAACTGTTCGGCCTCAAGATGGGCGCGGACGATTTCATCCGCAAACCGTTCTCCCAGCGCCTGCTGGTCGAGCGCGTGCGCGCCGTTCTGCGCCGAGTACAGCCGCGTGAGGCCGGCGCCGTTCGCGAGGACGCCGACAAGCTGCTCGAACGCGGCCAACTGGTCATGGACCAGGAGCGTCACACCTGCACGTGGAACGGCAAGCCGGTGACGCTCACCGTCACCGAGTTCCTGATCCTGTCCTCGCTTGCGCAGCGGCCGGGCGTGGTCAAGAGCCGCAATGCGCTGATGGACGCGGCCTATGACGATCAGGTCTATGTCGACGACCGCACCATCGACAGCCACATCAAGCGGCTGCGCAAGAAGTTCAAGATGGTCGACGACGACTTCGACATGATCGAGACCCTCTATGGGGTCGGCTACCGGTTCAGGGAGGCCTGAGAGCCAGCCTTATGGCGATCGAGACGGAGAAGGAGGACGGCCCCGCGGGGCCGGCCGAGGTTTCGGGCGAACGTACTTCCGGGTCGCTTCGCCGCCTCGGAAATCCGCGTCTGCGGCGCCACTTCCTCAGCAAGGTCGGCGCGCTGCTCGGAACCTATGTCTTTTCCTCGCTGACCAAACGCATTGTGGTCCTGAACCTGGCCGGCCTGATCGCGCTGGTCTCGGGCATCCTCTATCTGAACCAGTTTCGCGCCGGGCTGATCGATGCGCGGGTGCAAAGCCTGCTCACCCAGGGCGAGATCATCGCCGGTGCCATCGCCGCCTCCGCCACCGTCGACACGGGCGCGATCACGGTCGATCCGGAACGGCTGCTGCAGCTGCAGGCGGGCGAGAGCATCGCGCCTGGGTCCGATTCACTGGACACGCTGGACTTCCCGGTCAATCCGGAGCGTGTCGGGCCGGTCCTGCGCCGGCTGATCTCACCGACCAAGACCCGCGCCCGCATCTACGATCCGGAAGGCATCCTGATCCTCGATTCGCGCCATCTCTATTCCAGCGCGCAGATCTTGCGCTTCGACCTGCCGCCGCCGACCGCCGAGGAGGAGGATTTCTTCGACACCCTGTGGCAGAAGGTGAAGCTCTGGTTCCGCGGCGGCGACCTGCCGCTCTATCAGGAGGTCGGCGCCGGCGACGGCCGGGCCTATCCGGAGGTGGAGGCGGCGTTAGCCGGGTCGCCCGCCAGCGTGGTACGAGTCTCCCAGCGCGGAGAACTGATCGTTTCGGTCGCGGTACCGATCCAGCGCTTCCGGGCGGTCCTCGGCACCTTGCTGCTGTCGACTCAGGGCGGTGACATCGATGCGATCGTCCATGCCGAGCGAATCGCCATCATGCGCGTGTTTCTGGTCGCCGCTGCGGTCATGCTGGTCATGTCGATCCTGCTCGCCGGCACCATCGCCGGGCCGGTGCGCCGCTTGGCCGCCGCCGCCGAGCGCGTCCGCAGGGGCAGCACGTCGAGGCAGGAGATTCCCGAGTTCGCCGACCGCCAGGACGAGATTGGCCATCTGGCGCGCGCGTTCCGGGAAATGACCAACGCACTCTACAACCGCATGGACGCGATCGAACGGTTCGCCGCCGATGTCGCCCATGAACTCAAGAATCCACTCACGTCGCTGCGCAGCGCCGTCGAAACCCTGCCGCTCGCCAGGACGGACGCTTCGCGCGCGCAGCTGATGGACATCATCCAGCACGACGTGCGCCGGCTCGATCGGCTGATCACCGACATTTCCGACGCGTCGCGCCTTGACGCCGAACTCGCCCGCGGCAATGCCGAGCTTCTGGATGTGGCGACGCTCCTGCGCACCGTCACCGACCTCGCCAACCAGCGAGCCGCTCCGGGCGCGCCGAGGGTCCTGCTGACGGTTGCCGACAGCCGCCTTGACAAGGCCTACGAGATCCTCGGGCACGACAGCCGCCTCGGCCAGGTCATAAGCAACCTGATCGATAACGCCCGCTCCTTTTCCCCGCCCGGTGGTACCGTGCGTGTGGGTGCCGAACGGCGGGGATCACAGATCCTGGTCACCGTCGACGACGACGGTCCGGGTATCCGGGCGGAGACTATCGAGCGCATTTTTGAGCGATTCTACACCGACCGGCCCGAGGGGGAGGGTTTCGGCAACAATTCGGGTCTCGGGCTTTCGATCTCGCGCCAGATCATCGAGGCGCATCGCGGCACGATCCGGGCGGAAAACCGGATGGAGGCCGATCCCGAGACCGGACGGGCTCGCATTGCCGGCGCCCGGTTCGTCGTCGCGCTGCCGGCCGGCCGCCCGGCATGACGGCCGCGACCGTCCACGCCGGTTGCGTGGTCCTCGGTACGGCGGGCGTGCTGCTACGCGGGCGCTCGGGCAGCGGCAAGTCGGCGCTGGCCGAGGCTCTGGTTAGGGCCGCAGCCGTGGCCGGCAACTTCTCCGCTCATGTGGCGGACGACCGGGTGATGTTGAGCGCCGGCGCGGGACGTCTGGTCGCCAGGCCCGCGGCTCCGATCGCAGGCCTTCTGGAGGTACGCGGGCGTGGCATCGTTGCAGTGCCGCACGAGCCCGCGGCGTTGGTGCGTCTGGTCGTTGACCTCGTTCCGCATGACCAGCTGCCGCGGCTGCCGGAACCCGCCGATCTGCTCGCCGACGTCGCGGGCATCCGGGTTCCGCGCCAGATGGTCCCCGAACGCAGCACGGCGCGCGCCGTCGACCTTGTCCGCTGGGCGCTCCGCGACATCTTATCCGCTCGGGAGGCGCCGATTTGACGGGAATTCAGTCGAAAGCGCTTGCTTTGGTCGCTATGCTTGCCGACAGTGCGCCAAACCGGCGATGACCGAATGGTCGGGGACAACGGGCAGAAACCAGGTCGGGCAGGGCATGATCGGACTCGTACTCGTCACGCACGGGCGATTGGCTGAAGAATTCAAGTCGGCGCTGGAGCATGTGGTCGGACCGCAGGAACAGGTCGAGACCATCTCTATCGGCCCGGACGACGACATGGAACGGCGGCGCCAGGACATCCTGTCTGCGGTCGAAGCCGTCAACACCGGTTCCGGGGTGGTGCTGCTGACCGACATGTTCGGTGGCACGCCCTCGAATCTGGCGATTTCCGTCATGGACGGAAAATCGGTCGAGGTGGTTGCGGGCGTCAACCTGCCGATGCTGATCAAGCTGGCGAGCGTGCGCGCCGACCGCAATCTTCAGGACGCTGTCGACGAGGCGCGCAAGGCGGGACAGAAATACATTTCCGTCGCCAGCCAGGTTCTGTCCGGGCAGGGATGACGATGGACGCTGCCACCGCCATGCCGAGGCTCGAACGGGACCTGAAGATCGTCAACCAGCGCGGTCTGCATGCGCGCGCCTCCGCCAAGCTGGTCAAGCTTGTGGAGACCTTCGACGCCGCTGTCGAAGTGTCCAAGGACGGTCAGACCGTCGGCGGGACGTCGATCATGGGCCTGATGATGCTGGCCGCCAGCCCCGGCTGCTGCATACGCGTTGCCGTCGAAGGCCCGGATGCCGAGCAGGCCATGGCCGCCATCGCGGCGCTGATCGGCGACGGCTTCGGCGAGGAAGACTGAGCCCTCCCGCCGGCCGCTTCCGAGACAGACCGGTTCTCAACCCTGTGGCGCGACATCCTCCGTGGGCTGCTCCGACCGTGGCTGGTCCGGTGCGGCCCGTCCGTATTCATGGCCTCGAAAGGATATAAAGGAATCTTTATATCCGCATTGATAGGTCCGGAACGGCGCGCTATAAGGTGCCGAGCAATTTCGAGGGCGCGGCCCGACCCGTTCTGTCACGAGAGCGGGTCACCGGTGTCCGAACGTCAGGCTTCGTCCGATCCGGCCGGGGCAAACCACAGGACCATTGCATGACCGACTACATCGTCAAGGACATCAAGCTCGCCGACTGGGGCCGCACCGAGATCGAGATCGCCGAGACCGAGATGCCGGGCCTGATGGCCTGCCGCGCCGAGTTCGGCGCCGCCAAGCCGCTCAAGGGCGCGCGGATCGCCGGTTCCCTGCACATGACCATCCAGACCGCGGTGCTGATCGAGACCCTCGTCGCCCTCGGCGCGGAAGTGCGCTGGGCGTCGTGCAACATCTTCTCCACCCAGGACCAGGCCGCCGCCGCAATCGCCAAGGCCGGCATCCCGGTCTTCGCGGTCAAGGGCGAGACCCTTGAAGAATACTGGGACTACGCCGACAGGATCTTCGACTTCCCCGACGGCGCGAACATGATCCTCGACGACGGCGGCGATGCGACCCTCTACATTCTCCTCGGCGCACGGGTAGAGGCCGGCGAGACGGATCTTATCGCCAACCCGAAATCCGAGGAAGAGGAGTGCCTCTTCGCCCAGATCAAAAAGCGCATGGCCAAGAACCCGGGCTGGTTCACCAGGCAGCGCGGTCTGATCAAGGGCGTTTCCGAAGAGACCACCACAGGCGTGATGCGTCTCTATGAAATGCAGAAGAAGGGCCAGCTGCCGTTCCCGGCGATCAACGTCAACGACAGCGTCACCAAGTCGAAGTTCGACAACCGCTACGGCTGCCGCGAGTCGCTGGTCGACGGCATCCGTCGCGGCACCGACGTCATGATGTCTGGCAAGGTCGCGGTCGTCTGCGGCTATGGCGACGTCGGCAAGGGCTCGGCACAGTCGCTGGCCGGCGCTGGTGCACGTGTGATCGTCACCGAGATCGATCCGATCTGCGCCCTGCAGGCGGCCATGGACGGCTTCGAGGTCAAGACCATCGAGCAGGCGCTGCCCGAGGGCGACATCTATGTCACCGCCACCGGCAACAAGGACATCATCACCCTCGACCACATGCGGGCGATGAAGGACATGGCGATCGTCTGCAACATCGGCCACTTCGACAACGAGATCCAGGTCGCCGCGCTGAAGAACTTCAAGTGGCGCCCGGTCAAGGACCAGGTCGACATGATCGAGTTCCCGGACGGCAAGCGCATGATCCTGCTGTCCCAGGGGCGCCTGGTGAACCTCGGCAACGCCACCGGTCATCCGAGCTTCGTCATGTCAGCGAGCTTCACCAACCAGGTCCTGGCACAGATAGAGCTCTGGACCCGCGGAGAGGCCTACAAGAACGAGGTCTACGTCCTGCCCAAGCACCTCGACGAGAAGGTAGCGCGGCTGCATCTGGACAAGCTCGGCGTCACGTTAACGCAACTGACCGACGACCAGGCCCAATACCTGGGGATTAGCAAGACGGGTCCGTTCAAGGCGGAACACTACAAATATTGATCTTGCGGGGCCGCAATACAATATATTGCGCGTATCGCAAAAATTCCGTAGCGGCATAAATCGTTAACAGGCCCCGGTCGCAAACCGGGGCCTGTTAACTTTTCAGCAAGAGACTCTTCTGCGCGATTCGCAAACGGGGTATGGTCGAGACGAATCAGGGGAGCCGTGGCGGACCCCCTCGATCGGCCCCTTCAGGCGGGTCAAGAGGCGGCTAAAGAGGATCTCGAACATGCCGGCAGGCGGCGGGGCACGCGTGCGCGATCGCGCGACGTGGGGAGGGCGGATTCTGAGGACGGCGTCCCTGTCGGGCGTGAGCGTCCTTGCCCTGGCCTGCCAGTCGACGCTTGCCGCCGCCGCTCCCCTGGCCGAGATCGGACTGAGCGCCGACAAGATCGTCTGGCTCGGCGCCCTTGGCGGCGCCTGCGCCTTCGCCGTCACGGCTGCCGTTGCCTTCCTGCGCACGCGCCGGGCCGGCGATGTCCGGATGGAGGCGCTTGCGCGCGAAAGCCGCGACCTCAGGCTCTATGTCGACCGGCTGGAATCCATGCTCAACACGGAAGAGCAGCGAATGATCGCCTGGGTCGGCGCCGAGGACAGGCCGCGCGTATGGGGCGTGATGCCCGAATCGAGCGGCGCGCCGCGCGCTCCGGGCCAGTTGCTCGCCTTCGGAAGCTGGCTCGAGCCGAAGTCGGCCGAAGTGCTCGAGGCGCATCTCGGCCGCCTGAGGAGTGCGGGCGATGCCTTCGCCGTGACGCTGACAACCCGCAAGCGCACCTATGTCGAGGCCGTCGGCCGGACCGCCGGCGGCGTCGCGGTGCTGCGCCTGCGCGACCTGACGGGCGAGCGCCAGGCGCAGGCGGAGCTTGCGGCGCGCAACGCCCGCCTGTCCGGCGAGTTGCACATGCTTCATGCCCTCCTGGAGGCCATGCCCGCCCCAGCCTGGCAGCGCGACGCCGAAGGGCGGGTGACGTGGGCCAACTCCGCCTACGCGTGCGCCGTCGACGTGGCGGATGCCGCCACGGCGGTGCGTGACAACGTTGACTTCCTCGACGCAGCCGGCCGTGAGGCGATGAGCCGCGACCGAGACGACGATGGCTGCTTCCGCGCCCGCATGCCGATCGTTGCCGCCGGCGAACGCCGCGTGTTCGAGGTCACCGACGTTTCCGCCAATGTCGGCGGGGCTGCCCTGGCGATCGACATCAGCGAGCTCGACCGACTCAAGAAGGAGTTGCGCCGGACCGAGGAGTTCCACGGCAGTACCCTCGACCAGTTGGCCACCGCGGTGGCGATCTACGGCGGCGACCGCAAGCTGCAATTCTACAATTCGGCGTTCCGCGCGCTGTGGAATCTCGACACTGCCTTCCTCGACGGTCGTCCCGAAGATGGCGCGGTGCTCGATGCCCTGCGCGCCGCCCGCAAGCTGCCCGAGCAGGCCGACTATCGGGTCTGGCGTACCAAGATGCTGGAGAGCTACCAGTCCCTGGAGGCGCGCGAATCCTGGTGGCACCTGCCCGACGGCCGCACCCTGCGCGTCATCGCCAACCCGCATCCCCAGGGCGGCGTTACCTATATCTACGAGAATGTCACCGAACGCCTGGATCTGGAGAGCCGCTACAACGCGCTGATCCGCGTCCAGGGCGAGACGCTGGACAACCTGTCCGAGGCCGTTGCCGTGTTCGGGTCCGACGGACGCCTGCGCCTGTGGAACCCTGCCTTCGGCAGCATATGGGACTTGCCCGAGGACCAGCTTGCCAACATGCCGCATATCAACGACGTGGTCGAATGGTGCGCGGCCCGTCCCGACGAGGTCCAGGCATGGAGCCAGCTGGCTGGCAGCGTGACCGGCCTTGTCGACAGCCGCACCCATCTCGCCGGCCGGATGGAACGTCGCGACGGTACCGTGCTCGACTACGCCACCGTGCCGCTGCCCGACGGCGGCACGCTGGTGACCTTTGTCAACGTCACAGACAGCGTCAACGTCGAGCGGGCCCTGGTCGAGAAGAACGAAGCGCTGGAGCAGGCGGACCAGCTCAAGAACGCCTTCATCCAGCACGTCTCCTACGAATTGCGCTCGCCGCTGACCAATATCATCGGCTTCGCGCAACTGCTGTCCGACCCCAAGTTCGGCGAACTGTCGCGGAAGCAGGGCGAATACGCCGACTACATCCTGTCGTCGTCCTCGGCTCTGCTGGCCATCATCAACGACATCCTGGATCTCGCGACCATCGACGCAGGGATCATGGAGCTCGATCTCGGCGAGGTCGACGTCGCCGATACAGTGGCCGCGGCCGTCGAAGGCCTGAAGGATCGCCTGGCCGACGCCAAGATCGTGCTGCGCACTCATGTGCCGGGCGACATCGGCACCCTTTATGCCGACGAGCGTCGCTTGCGCCAGGTCCTGTTCAACCTGATCGCAAATGCCGTGCGCTATTCCGACGAGGGCGGCGTCATCGACGTCACCTGCGGGCGCAAGGACGGTGCGGTCGTGTTCACGGTCAAGGACCACGGCTGCGGCATCCCGCAGGAGATGATCGACCAGGTGTTCTCCCGCTTTGTCGGTCACGATGCAGGTACCAAGCGCCGCGGTGCGGGCCTGGGCCTGTCGATTGTCAAGAGCTTCGTCGAACTGCATGGCGGGCAGGTCGAGATCCAGTCGCGGGAGGGTGTTGGCACGACCGTCACATGCACCTTTCCTGCCGTGCCAGAATCGTCCGGTCGCGTGGCGGCCGAGTAGCAGGCGCGTGCCCCGGATGACGATCCTGACCGCCGACTCCCCCATCGTGCGCGACCTTGCCGACGAGGCGGCGACGGTCCGGCTCGCGGAGGACCTTGCCGCCATTCTGGCGCCGGGCGATGTCGTCACGCTTTCCGGTGACCTCGGCGCCGGCAAATCGACCTTCTGCCGGGCGTTGCTGCGCGCGCTCGCCGACGACCCGGACCTGGAGGTTCCGAGCCCGACTTTCACCCTCGTCCAGCACTACGATCTGCCGCGCCTACCGGTCGCGCATGTCGACCTCTACCGGATCGAAGATCCGGAGGAGCTGGACGAACTCGGCCTTGACGAGGGGCTCGAAACGGGTGCCGCTCTGATCGAATGGCCTGAACGGGCGCAGGGCCGCATTCCGGCCGGTGCCCTCTCGATCACCCTGGCGCAGGCGGGCGGGCCCGACCAGCGCACGGCCACCATCCGCTGGCAGGGCGGCGATTGGGGCGTTCGCCTGGCGCGCAGCTTTGCCATCCGGGCATTGCTCGGCCGCTCCGGCTGGCCCGCCGCGCAGCGCCGGCATCTCAAGGGCGATGCCTCGGCGCGCTCCTACGAGCGTATCCGGCAGGACGGCCGCACGGCCGTGATGATGAACGCGCCGGCGCTCTATGCCGAACCGCAGCTCGGTGCCGAACTGAGCTACAGCCAGATCGTCCATCTGGCGCAGGACGTCCGCCCCTTCGTCGCCGTCGGGAGCGAATTGCGCCGCCGCGGCTTCGGCGCGCCGGACATCCTGGCCGCCGACATGGACCTGGGCCTCCTTCTGCTGGAGGACCTGGGCGCGAAGGGCATCGTCGCGGAGGGCGAACCGGTCCCGGAGCGCTACGAGGAGGCCACCCGCCTGCTCGCGCGCATGCACGGCCAGTCCTGGCCGGAGTCGGTGTCGCTGCCGGACGGCACGAGCTACCGTATGCCGGCCTATTCTCGCCGCGCCCTGCTGGCCGAGGCGGATCTGTTCCTCGACTGGTACGTGCCCGAGATGACCGGATCGCCGGCGCCGGCGACGCTGCGTGATGAGTTCCATGGGCTGTGGCA
Organism: Polymorphum gilvum SL003B-26A1; assembly: GCF_000192745.1. NCBI lineage: Bacteria > Pseudomonadati > Pseudomonadota > Alphaproteobacteria > Rhodobacterales > Paracoccaceae > Polymorphum > Polymorphum gilvum. Next base: position 4,506,081 of record NC_015259.1, on the reverse strand, counting down.
GGCGGCGTTCGAGCGGATCGCGGACGCACGGACCGGCTGGGTACTGCGCGACTACCATTCCCCCAACCTGCTGTGGCGCGCCGAACGGCGCGGCATCGACCGGATCGGCCTGATCGATTTCCAGGATGCGGTCGTCGGCCCGGTCGCCTATGACGTCGCCTCGCTCCTGCTCGACGCCCGGGTGCCGGTGTCGCCGGCGCTGGAGGCGCATCTGTTCCACCTCTATTGCGCCGAACGGCAGGCCCAGGATGCGGACTTCGACCGCGACGCCTTCGCGACGACCTATGCGGTCATGGGCGCGCAGCGCGTCACCAAGATCCTCGGCATCTTCGTGCGCCTGGCCCGGCGCGACGGCAAGCCCGATTACATGAAGCACCTGCCGCGGATGAACGGCTATCTTGACCGGGTGCTCGCCCATCCTGTTCTGTCGGCCCTCAAGCTCTGGTATGACAGCAACAGGCCCTGACCGCAGGTCGAGGGGAGCAAGGGAGCGTTCCGCCGTCATGACTGCAGACCGGTTTCGTCCGAACAACGCCATGATCCTGGCTGCTGGCCTGGGTAAGCGGATGCGGCCGATCACGGCGACGACGCCGAAGCCGCTGATCGAGGTCAACGGCAAGGCTCTGATCGATCACGGTATCGACCGCCTGGTCCAGGCGGGGGTGAAGACCTGCGTCGTCAACGTCCACTACCTGGCCGATCTGGTCGAGGTCCATGTCCGCCACCGTCGCGATATCGACGTCGTCGTCTCCGACGAGCGCGACCAGTTGCTGGAGACCGGCGGCGGCATCCGCAAGGCCCTGCCCTTGCTCGGCAGGGAGCCGTTCTTCCTGCTCAATGCCGACACCGCCTATTGGATCGAGGGCGTCAAGCCGAACCTGGAACACCTGATCGAGGCGTGGGACGAAAACCGCATGGACGCCCTGCTGCTCATCGCGGAAGTCGTCAACAGCGTCGGCTACTCTGGCCGCGGCGACTTCCTGATGGACAAGGAGGGGCGGCTGACCCGCCGCCCCGAACGGCAGATGTCGCCCTTCGCCTATGCCGGCGCCGCGATCCTGCACCCGCGCCTGTTCGAAGGCGGGCCCGATGGCAGGTTCTCGCTCAACGTGCTGTTCGATCGCGCAATCGGGGAGGGAAGGCTCTACGGCGTCCAGATGGAAGGAATCTGGCTCCACATCGGCACGCCGGAGGCGATCCGCGAGGCAGAGTGCGCGGTGCGCGAAAGCGCAGCCTGAACGATGCGCGGGCCTGGCCGCAAGGGATGTCTGTTCTCAATCCCGCCGTCGGCGCCCTTTGCGCACACGCTGGTCCGTGCGCTGGTCGACGGTACTCTGATCGAGAGCTTTCGGCCGATCGAGGATCCCCTGAGCCTCTCGACCGCGACGCTCTACCTGCCGACCCGCCGCGCCGCCCGCACCCTGCCGGCTGTCTTCCAAGAGGTGTTCGGCGGCCGGCCGGTGCTGCTGCCCGCCATCCGTCCTCTCGGTGATGTCGACGAGATCGAGCAGTTTCTGCGCGCGGAGCCCGACGGCGAGCCCTTGCCGCCGCCTCTGCCGGCACTCGAGCGGCGTCTCGCCCTGACTCGCCTGGTCATGGCCTGGAAGGGTGCGTTGCGGCGCGACGTGCTGCGCCTGAAGCCGGACGATCCGCTCGGCCTGCCGGCCTCGGCTGCCGACGCGGCCTGGCTGGCCGCCGACCTGCTGGCGCTGATGGACGAGGTCGAGACCGAGGAGGTCGACTGGTCACAGCTTGTCGGCTTGGTGCCCGACGACTATGCCCGCTACTGGCAGATCACCCTCGACTTCCTGTCGATCGTGCGGGACGCTTGGCCGGCCTATCTGGCCGAACGCGGCGCCATGGACCCGAAGGCGCGCCGCTCGGCCCTGATCCGCCGCGAGGCCGAGCGCCTGCGCCGCGCACCGCCTGCCGGTCCGGTGATCGTCGCTGGCTCGACCGGTTCGGTGCCTGCCACGGCGGAACTGCTCCAGGTCGTCGCCGGCTTGCCCAACGGCGCCATCGTCCTGCCCGCGCTGGACATGGAACTAGACGACGCGTCCTGGACGGCACTTGGCGGGCCGCTGCCGTCACGGATCGGCGCGATTGGCCGACCAGCCGGCGTGGCCGAAACGCCGTCGGTTCCCGGTCATCCGCAATACGGGCTGAAGCTGCTACTGGACCGGTTAGGCCTCGGCCGCGACCGTGTGGCGCCGCTTGGCGGGCCCGAAACGGCCGACCTCGCCCTGCGCGACCGGATCGTGTCGGAGGCGCTGCGGCCGGCCGAGACCAGTGACGCCTGGACCGGCTTTCTCGAGCGCACGCCGCTCGCCGCCCGCAGGGCCGCGCTGTCCGACGTCGCGCTGCTGTCTGCGCGCAACGAGGTCGAGGAAGCACTCGCGGTTGCCGTCGTTCTGCGCGAGGCGGTCGAGCGGGGCGAAACCGCGGCTCTCGTCTCGCCGGACCGCATGCTTGCCCGCCGCGTTGCCGAGGATCTCGGCCGCTGGGGCATCGCCGTCGACGACAGCGCCGGCCGGCCGCTCGACCAGACACCGCCGGCGATCCTGGCCGGGCTGGCCGCCCGGCTGGCGCTAGAGGGCTGCGCGCCCATCGACCTGTTGTCGCTGCTCAAGCATCCGCTGGCACGCCTCGGCCTCACCGCCCGCGAGATCCGCGCCGCCGCCCGCGCGCTCGAACGTGGCGTCCTGCGCGGGCCGCGTCCCTTGCCAGGGACGAAGGGGTTGGTGCTGGCGGTGGTCGCCGCTCGTGACGCGGCCGAGAGCGACCACACCCCGCGCTGGCGCAAGCTGTACGACGCCGACTGGGTCGCGGTCGCCGATCTGGTCGACCGCCTCGCCCATGCGCTCGAGCCGCTGGAGGCACTGGCCGAGGCAAAGGACGCGCTGCCGGTGGAAACGCTCGCCGCCGCGCATGCCGAGGTGCTGTATCGCCTCGCCGTCGACGAGGCGGGAACCGACGCCGAACTCTACAGCGGCGAAACCGGCGACGCGCTGGCCCTGTTCCTCGCTGGCCTGCTGGAGGCGGGCGGAGCGGGCCTGTGCATCGTTCCGGCGGAATGGCCGTCGGTGTTCGCCGCTCTGATGTCGGGAACGGCGGTGCGTCGGCGCCTGCCGGGCGATCCGCGCATCCAGATCCTCGGCCCGATGGAGGCGCGCCTGCTGCGTCCTGACCTGGTCGTCCTCGGCGGCCTCAACGAAGGCGTCTGGCCCCAGCGCACGCGCAACGATCCCTGGCTGAACCGGCCGATGAAGCGCGATCTCGGCCTTGATCCGCCGGAACGGCGCATCGGGGCTGCCGCGCATGACTTTGCGCAGGGGCTCGGTGCCCGTCGCGTGGTCCTCGCGCGCGCCGAGCGCGCCGACGGCGCGCCGACGGTCGCCTCCCGCTGGCTGCAGCGGCTGGTCACCCTTGTCGGTCCCGAGATCGAGGCGGAGATGACGGCGCGCGGCCGGACGTATCTTCGGCTCGCCGGGCTGCTCGACCGGCCCGAGGGACCGGTGCGGCCGGCGTCGCGGCCAGAGCCCCGGCCGGCGCTTCCTGCCCGCCCGAAACGCCTGTCGGTGACCGAGATCGAGCGCCTCGTCCGCGATCCCTACGCCATCTTTGCCCGGCGGATCCTCGGCCTCGAACCGGTCGACCCGGTCGGCGGTGTGCCCGGTGCCGCCGACAAGGGCACTCTCATCCACGACGCGCTGGCACGCTTCCTGACTGACTGGGACGGCCCTTACGACGACAGCGCCGTCCGCCGCCTCGTCGAGATCGGCGAGACGATGTTTTCGCCGCTCGATGCCTTCCCTGCGATCCGGGCGCTGTGGTGGCCGCGCTTCGAGCGCATCGCCCGCGGCTTCGTCGCCTTCGAGGCTGCCAGGGCCGCGGGGCTGCGCGAGCGGTTCCTGGAGATCGGCGGCGGTGTCGACCTCGCCTTGCCGGGCATCGAGTTCCGCCTGACCGGCCGTGCCGACCGCATCGATCTGCTCGATGACGGAACCTATGCCGTCATCGACTACAAGACCGGCCAGGTTCCCTCAGGCAATCAGGTGGCTACGCTGCTCGCTCCGCAGTTGCCGCTGGAAGCCGCCATGATCCGCCGCGGCGGCTTTGCGGACGTGCCGGCCGGCCGGCCGGTGTCCGACCTGCTCTACATCCAGCTGAAGGGCGCGCGCGAGGCACTCAAGGTGGAGACGCGCGCGCCCAGGGACGGGTCCGTGGAGGATCTTGCCGAGGAGGCCTGGAAACGACTCGAGGCGCTCGTCGCGGCCTATGCCGATCCGGCGCGCGGCTATCTTTCGCGCGCTCGCGTCCTGCAGGAGCGGGCGATGGACGGTCCCTATGATCATCTGGCCCGCGTGCGCGAGTGGTCGGTCGGCTCGGAGGAGGGAGAATGAGCGCCTCCGGCATTCCGGCTCGCACCCTCGAACGCCAGGACCTCGCGTCCCGACCCGAGGCTTCGGCCTGGGTCAGTGCCAACGCCGGCTCTGGCAAGACTTTCGTGCTGTCGCGGCGCGTCGTGCGGCTGCTGCTCGACGGCACTGACCCGTCGCGTCTGCTCTGCCTGACCTTCACCAAGGCGGCCGCCGCCGAGATGGCGACCCGCGTGTTCCGCATCCTGGGCCAGTGGGTGGCGCTCGACGACGCCGCCCTTGCCCGCGAAATCGAGATGCTCGACGGCCGCCGTCCGGGTGCGGACCGGCTCAAGGCCGCCCGTCGGCTGTTCGCCAAGGCACTGGAGACCCCCGGCGGACTGAAGATCCAGACCATCCATGCCTTTTGCGAGGCCCTGCTGCACCAGTTTCCGCTGGAAGCCAACGTCGCCGGCCATTTCACCGTGCTCGACGACCGCGTCGGCGCCGAACTGATGGCGGAAGAGCGCGCGCGGGTGCTTCACCGGGCCGAAAGCGATCCGCACAGCCCGCTTGGCGCTGCGCTCGGCAGCCTGATCCGCCTGATGCCGGATGCCACCGTCGAGGCCGCGCTCGGCGAACTGATCGGCCGCCGCGACGCCCTGCGACGCTGGATCGTCGATGCCGGCGACCTTGAGGCGGCCCTGGCCGAGCTTGCCGGCGATCTCGGTGTCGCACCGGGCGAGACCGGCGCTGCCGTCGATGCGCGCATGCGGGACGAGACGCTGATCCCTCTGGACACGGCGACTTCGGTCGCCGAGGCGCTGCGCCGGGGTACGAAGACGGATTGCGACAAGGCGGATCGCCTCGTTGCGGCCGGGGCGACGACCGATCCTCAGGCATGGTGCGAAACATGGCTCGGGGTGTTCCTCAAGCAGGACCTGACGGCGCCGAAATCGCTGGTCACGAAGCGGATCGCCGAGGAGTTTCCGGACGTTCTCGACCTGATGTTGCGCGAACAGGCGCGCCTGCTCGCCCTTGTCGAGCGGCGCCGGGCCGCGGTGACGCTGGAGGGAACCGCCGCGATCCTGCGTCTGGCGGATGCGGTGATCGCCGATTACGAGGCGGTCAAGGCGCGCCGGGGCCTGCTCGACTTCGAGGACCTTGTCGTGCGCACCGCCAACCTGCTTTCCGTCTCGGAAGCGGCACAATGGGTGCAATACAAGCTGGATCAAGGGCTTGACCACATCCTGGTCGACGAGGCACAGGACACCAGCCCGCGTCAGTGGGAAGTCGTGAAGGCGCTGGCGGAAGAATTTTTCGCCGGCGAAGGCGCGCGGACGCGGGCGCGGACGATCTTTGCGGTCGGCGACGAAAAGCAGTCGATCTATTCCTTCCAGGGGGCGGTGCCGGCCTATTTCGACGAGATGCGCCGCTATTTCGAGCGTCGGGCACGCGAGGCGGCGCGCGATTTCCACCCGGTCGAGCTGCAGTTGTCCTTCCGCTCGACGCCCGACGTGCTGGGCGCCGTCGACCTGGTTTTCCAACAGCCGGAAGTCCACAAGGGCCTGTCGCAGGTCGCCCGGGCGCCGGTGCACGAGGCGATCCGCCGGGAGCCCGGACTGGTCGAGATCTGGCCGCTGGAGCTGCCGGACAAGACGGTCGAGCCGGACGACTGGACGGCGCCGATCGACCGCATCGGCGAGGGCAACCCGATGCTGCGGCTGGCGCGCAGGATCGCGGAAACCCTGCGTATCTGGATCGACGAGGGCACCGCCGATGCCGGCGACGTGCTCGTCCTGGTGCGCAAGCGCGGCGCCTTCGTCGAGGCGCTGAACCGCGAGCTGAAGCGTCTCGACATCCCAGCCGCCGGCAGCGATCGGCTGGTCCTGACCGACCACATCGCGGTCAAGGACCTCATTGCCCTCGGCCGCTTTATCCTCCTCCCGGAGGATGACCTGTCGCTCGCCTGCGTCCTCAAAAGCCCCCTGTTCGGCCTCGACGACGACGCGCTGCTGGAGATCGCGCGCGATCCCGTGGACCGGCTGCGGGCCGGCACCCTGTGGCAATCCCTGCTGCGGAAATCGGAGACGGAAACCCGCTGGCTTTCTGTGCGAAAGGCGCTGGAAACCTGCCGGTCACGTGCCGACTTCATGCCACCGTTCGAGTTCTATGCCCGCCTGCTCGCTGCCGACGATGGCCGCCGGAAGTTCCGCGCTCGCCTCGGCGCGGAAGTCGACGACGTCCTCGACGAGTTCCTCGCCCTGGCGATGAGCTACGAGCAGACCGGCACGCCGGGACTGGAGGGCTTCCTCGCCTGGCTCGAGGCGGCCCCGACGCAGATCAAGCGCGAACTGACCAATGCTGGCGGGCTGGTCCGCATCATGACCGTTCACGGCTCCAAGGGTCTTGAGGCGCCGATCGTCATCCTGGTCGACCCGGGCAGCGCGCCGGCCGTGGCGCGGCACGACCCGGCCCTCCTGGAACGGCCGCGCGGCACCGATCCGATGGTCCCCCCGGCGCTGGTCTGGCTGCCGACCAAGGCGGACCGAACCGGCTGGCACGCCGAGGCGGTCGACGCCGTGCGCGAAGCGGCGGAGGAGGAGTATCGCCGGCTGCTCTATGTCGCCATGACACGGGCCGAGGACCGGCTGCTGGTGTGTGGTTGGGCGCCGTCGCGCGGCGCGCACGAGGCTTGCTGGCACTCCCTCGTCGCGGCGGCGCTGGTGCCGCAGGCGGAGGAGATCAAGGATGCCGCGGGACGTACCGTCTGCTGGCGCTGGCAGAAGGCCGGCGCCGAGCCGCCGCCACGGGTGAAGGCCGAAGCCGCGCCGGCCGCGGAACCGCCCGCGCGGCCCGACTGGCTGGTACGCCCGGTGCCGCCCGCGCCGCAGGTGCCGCGCCTTCAGCCCTCGCGCGCCTTCGAGGCGATGGAGCAAAAGGAGGGCATCGAGCCGGTCGCCGGGCGCACCGCGCTGGAGGCGATCCGTCAGCCGGCCGGCTGGGCGCTCGAGCGCGGCCGGCTGATGCATCGGTTGCTGGAGACCTTGCCCGACCTGCCGGCGGCCGAGCGGGCGGCGGCCGCCGTCCGCTTCGTCGAGGCCGCGCTGCCACAGCGCTTCGCGCAGCATCGCGACGCCCTGCTGGACGAGGCGGAGCGGATCCTGGCCGGCGCGGACTTCGCCCCGCTGTTTGCCGCGCGCGGGCGCGCGGAGGTGGCGATCGTCGGCACCCTGACCGGCCCGGACGGCAGGCAGGTCGCCGTCTCCGGCCAGATCGACAGACTGGTGGAGGAACCGGGCCGCGTGCTGATCGTCGACTACAAGACCAACGCCCGGCCTCCGGCGCTGCTTGAGGGCGTGCCGGAGGAATACCTCGCCCAACTCGCCGTCTATCGCCGCCTGGTGCAGGACATCTTCCCCGGCCTGCCGGTGGAGGCCGCGCTGCTGTGGACGGCGGCGCCGTCCCTGATGCCGCTGCCCGGCGACCTGCTCGACGCGGCCTTTTCGCGCCTCTGGGTCCCGCAGCCGCGCGCTTGACGGACGCCGGCCCACTTCCTACGTTCGGGGCGACGAAACAAGGGGCGACTCGCCCCTTTCCAGCGCAAGAGAGACCGAGATCATGGCAACCAGCAAGATCACCGACGCGAGCTTCGAAGCCGACGTCCTCAAGTCCTCAGAGCCTGTCGTGGTAGACTTCTGGGCCGAATGGTGCGGTCCCTGCAAGATGATCGCTCCCGCGCTCGAAGAGATTTCCGAAGAGATGGCGGGCAAGGTGAAGATCGCCAAGCTGAACATCGACGAGAACCAGAACATGGCGATGAAATACGGCGTGCGCTCGATTCCGATGCTCATCCTGTTCAAGAACGGCGAGCCGATGGCTACCCAGGTCGGTGCGGCGCCGAAGGGCAAGATCGCCGACTGGATCAAGAACGCGCTGTGACAGACACGGCCGGCCGTCGGCCGGCCCCGTCTTCATGATGAGGCTGCCATCCCGGCGCGGTCGGAACGGCAGCGGGCCGGATCAGGGCATGGCTGGTCCTGAGCTGCAGGTCCGGCCGAAACCGTATGTGGTGAAAGAACGATGAGCGACGAGAACAAGATCGCGGACAGCCAGGAGCCCGAGGCGAGCGCGCAGGCTGCTGCCGGCGAAGCGGCCGAGGTCGATCCCGTCGAGGCGCTGCGCGCCGAGAACGCCGACCTCAGGGACCGTACGCTGCGCGTCATGGCGGAGATGGAGAACCTGCGCCGACGCACCGAGAAGGAAGTCAAGGATACCCGGCAGTTCGCCATCGCGGGCTTTGCCCGCGACATGCTGGCCGTGTCCGACAATCTCCGCCGGGCGCTCGACTCGCTGCCCGAGGACGCCCGCCAGAGCGCCGATGCCGGCCTCGTTGCCCTGATCGAGGGCGTCGAGATGACCGAACGCGAACTGCTCAACCAACTCGAGAAGCACGGCGTCAAGCAGCTCGATCCGTCCGGGCAGAAATTCGACCCGAACTTCCATCAGGCGATGTTCGAGATTCCCAACACCGAGGTGCCCAACAACACCGTGGTCCAGGTGGTGCAGGCCGGCTACGTCATCGGCGAGCGCGTTCTGCGGCCGGCCCTGGTCGGCGTTTCGAAGGGCGGTCCGAAGGACGCTGCGCAGCCCGCCGGCAATGCCCAGGGCGAAGCCGGCCAGACGGTCGACAAGAGCGCCTGACCCTCAACCTGAGTCCGATCCGACCGGTGCCTCTCGGGACGGGCTTTCTCGAGGCGGCCTCGATGGGCTAGCCTGATCGCGGCCGGCGGACCGCCGCAGGGCCACGGGAGGAAAGCCATGCTGCTGCTTCAGGTGCTGGACTATCTGGGCGTTGCCGTGTTCGCCGTCACCGGCGCCATCGTCGCCTCGCGCAAGGGCATGGATTTCATCGCCTTCCTGTTCTTCGCCACGATGACCGGCGTCGGCGGCGGCACGCTGCGCGACGTGCTGCTCGGCGTGCCGGTGTTCTGGACCCGCTCGGAAGGCTATCTGCTGGTCTGCGTCGGGGTCAGCGTGCTGATGTGGTTCGCCGCCCATGTCGTCGAAGGCTGGGGCAAGCCGCTGCGCTGGGCCGATGCGGTCGGCTTGTCGGCCTATTGCGTGATGGGCGCCGCCAAGACGCTGTCCGTCGGCGACATGCCGGTGGTGGCGGTGCTGATGGGCGTCTTTTCCGCGACCTTCGGCGGCATCCTGCGCGACGTGATCGCCGGCGATCCGTCGGCGATCGTCAAGCCGGAAATCTATGTCACGGCCGCCTTCGTCGGGGCCGGACTGTTCGTGGTGCTGAGCAGCCTGGGGCTGGACCTCTGGCCGGCGGCGATTGCCGGCGGGCTTGCCGCCTTCGTCCTGCGCGGCGGCGCGATCCAGTTCGGCTGGACCCTGCCGGGCTATGCGCCTCCGCCGAAGAGGGACTGAAAGAAGACCGGCTGAAGTCGGTTCGCGTGCCAATCAGCACGCGGGTCTGCTTCCGCGGTTCTGATCCTGTCCGGGGGCGCAGGCGCCCGACGGTTCAGGCGGCGTGACGGCTGTCGGGGGCCGGCAGAGTGGTCCTGACCTCGGCGATCTCGCGCAGATGGTCCGCCTCGCGGTGCCACTTGTCGGCTTCCGAGCGCTTCTGCCGAGCCTCGCGCCGCCACTTGCCCTGCCTTGCCCAGGTGGCGAGCCCGCCGACCAGGATGCCGACGCCGAGAGCGGCGAAGATCACCCAGAACAGCGGCACGTCGGTGACGGCCAGCCGCGGATCCTGCGGGTCGAACGGGTTGAGGGACAGGTGCACGGTGTGTCGGTTGGCCACCGACAGCGGCACCAGAACGATGGCGACCGCAACGAGGATCAGGGTCTTCAGGAAACGGGTCACGGCTGTCCCTCGCGCTTGTCCATGCCGGTCAGTCTTCGTCCTCGCCGTGGTCGACGCCACCGTTCAGGCGCTCGCGCATCTCCTTGCCGGTCTTGAAGAAGGGGACGTATTTCTCGTCCACATCGACCTTCTGGCCGGTTCTCGGATTGCGGCCGACGCGGGCCGGGCGGTTCTTGACCGAAAAGGCGCCGAAGCCCCTGAGCTCCACGCGGTCGCCGCGCATCAGGGCCTCGGTGATCTCGTCCAGGATCGCGTTCACGATGTTCTCCACATCTCGCTGATAGAGATGCGGGTTCTGTTCCGCGATGCGCTGGACCAACTCTGACTTGATCATTCGCCGCCCCCTCGTTGTGTAGAATTATTGGCCGCGTCGCGAGCGTGCCAAACCGAGACGAGACCGTCAAGCGTAAGGCTCGGTGAAATCAGTCCTTTCGCCCCTGAAAGGGCGTCGAGCGCGCCCTCCGCCAGACCGGCGCCGATGCTCCCGAACAGTTTCGAGGCGAAGGGAACGGACCCGGTCTCCGTTTTGGCTTTCCAGGTGATCACCGGCAGGTCCGCCTTCAGGCCCTTCTCCCTCGCCAGCCAGGCGATCGCGGCCTGTTCGCCGCCAAGCTCGTCGACGAGGCCGCTCTCCTTCGCGCGGAAGCCGGTGACGATGCTGCCGTCAGCGACCCTGCGGGCTGCCGTCTCGTCCAGGCCGCGCCGCTCGGCGACCAGGCGCACGAACCAGTCGTAGGATTCCCCGACCAGGGCCTCGAGCATCGCCCGGGCGTCCGGAGAGGCCTGCGAATAGAAATCCGGTTCGGCCTTCAGCGGGCCGCTCTTGACCGCATCCATGGCGACGCCGAGCGTGTCGAGAAGGCGCTCGATGTTGCCGAACTGGAACAGCACGCCGATCGAGCCGGTGATGGAATTGTGGCGCGCCACGACGTGGTCGGCGGCCAGGGCGACCATGTAGCCGGCCGACGTGCCGAGCGTGCGGATCTCGGCGACCATGGGCTTCTTGCCGGCCAGGTCGCGCAGGGCCTCGTAGAGCGCCTCGCCGCCGGTGGTGCTGCCGCCGGGCGAGTTGATCGACACGATGACGCCCTGCACCGCCCTGGACTTGCCGATCCCTGCGATCATCCTGCGCTGGTCGCGGTCGTCGAGGATGACGCCCTCAATCTCGATGCGGGCGATGTGGGCGGAGCGCTTCGTCGGTCCGTAGACGTCCGACAGGCTCACCAGCGCGGCGATCAGCGCCGCGGCGAGGATGACGAAGGCGGCGACCCGCCAGAAGGTCAGTTTGCGCCGCAGGCGGCGCCGGTCGACGATCGCATCGGCATCAAGGCTCATTGGATCCCACTCCCACAGGCTCGGCCGCTTCATCGCTACACAGGACGGAGCGGAATGGAAAGCCCAAATGCGGCCAACGTCTTGTGCGACCGGTTGTCCCGCCGTCGCAGGCGCCGCGGTGCGCGGCGGCGCGTTGTGCATCGCAGCGCCGGCCGCTATACCGGCCGGAGCGACAACGATGCCGGCGACGGGGAGCCGCCGGCCGGCCGCAGGGAGGATCCAGGATTGGCCAGGACGACTTTGTCGACGCTCGACCGGATAAAGGCGCAGGGCGAGCGCTTCGCCGTGCTGACGGCCTACGACGCCAGCTTTGCCGCCATGATGGGGCCGGCCGGCATCTCGGTGGTGCTCGTCGGCGACAGCCTGGGTATGGTCGTGCAGGGCCGCGGCGCGACGACGCCGGTAACGCTCGACGAGATGGTCTATCACACGCACTGCGTGGCACGCGGCATCGGCGAGGGCGCGGCCGACGCGCCGCTGATCATGGCCGACCTGCCGTTCATGACCTATGCGACGCCGCAGGACGCCGCCCGCTCGGCCGCCGCGCTGATGCGCGCGGGCGCCAGCGTCGTTAAGCTGGAAGGCGGCGCCTGGCTCGCCGACACGGTCTGCTTTCTCGCCGAGCGCGGCATTCCGGTCTGCGCCCACCTCGGTCTGACGCCGCAGACCACCGATATGCTCGGCGGCTACAAGGTGCAGGGCAAGACCGACGAGAGCGCGGCGCGGATCGTCTCCGAGGCGACGCTGCTCGACGCCGCCGGCGCGCGCCTGGTGCTGCTCGAATGCGTCCCGGACGCGGTCGGCAGGGCGGTGCGCGAGACCGTGGCGGCGCCGCTGATCGGCATCGGCGCCGGTCCGCACACCGACGCCCAGGTGCTGGTGCTGCACGACATGCTGGGCCTGTCGCCGGGACGCAAGGCACGCTTCGTCAAGAATTACCTCGCCGGCCGCGACAGCGCGCAGGCGGCCATCGCCGCCTTTGCCGAGGATGTGCGCTCTGGCGCCTATCCGGCGCCGGAGCATTGCTACGGCTAGACAACCTCGGTCAGGCGACCGTCAGGCCGCAGCCGGGACGCGCCGGCTGCGCAGGAGGATCCACAGGAACAGCAGCGTCGCGGCGACCGTCAGGATGGAGCCGAGGGCGGCGAAGGCGTCCGTGCCGCCCTTGAGCACCAGCACGATGCCGGGCACCATCAGCCACAGCCCGAGGGTCGCCAGCGCGAAATGGATCCTGGGCAGCAGACCTGCGCCGGCCTGCGGCACGAGGTGATAGAACAGGCCGAAGATCGCCATCATCACGAAGCCGACCAGGTTGAGATGGGCGTGGGCGGGCGCCAGCGTGTATTCGTGCGCCGCCGACATGTGCATGCCGAGGGCCATGCCGGCCAGAATGTACAGGATGCTCGATGCAAAGAACCAGAACGCAATGCCGCGCATGATGTGTCTCCCTCCAGGGGCGCGCGCATTTCTCGCGCAGGCGCCGTGACAATGGTCGAGCGGCGGGACTCCGTCCAAGATGTCCCGTGCCGGCCCGGAGGAGAGCCGTAATCCGGCCGGACCCAGCCGGTTGTGTCGGGGGTCACACTTGCGTCGAAACCGTGCGCGGCGGTGAGGCAGGGAAAACGGCGCCGGGCAAGAAAAAGGGCGGCCGGTGGCCACCCTCAGACGGCCGACAACCCTCCAGACGCATTATCCCGCGCGCAGCGAAGCGCAGATGAGGGATCGGTGAGCCGGGGCTCTCGGTCTCGTTCATCGAGACCATCGACGCCGCGGCTCTCCGGTTCCGGCTCGCGCTCCGCTTGGCCGGAATGACGCCGGAGAGGCTGCGGGTGTGTCAACACGTTGAAGGCGGCCCGAAGGCCGCCCTTTGTCGTTTCCGGCGCAGAGGCGCGCGCTTACTTGTCGACGCCGCCCCAGATCGCCTCGGCGGTCTGGACGACGAGTTCCAGCTTGCGGCGCTGGTCGTCGAACGTCAGCGCGTTGCCTTCCTCGGTCGAGGCGAAGCCGCACTGCGGCGCGATGCCGAGCTGGCCGATGTCGCAGAACCGCGACGCCTCCTCGAACTTCCGCTTGATGTCGTCGAGCTTCTCCAACTGCGGCGTCTTGGTGGTGATGAAGCCCGGCAGAACGCGCTTGTCGCCCTTCGGCAGCAGGCGCAGCGGCTCCAGCGAGCCGGCGCGCTCGGTGTCGTATTCCATGAAGTAGATGTCGATGCCGGTCTTGTTGAAGATGGCGTCGGCGGCGAGATCGTAGGCGCCTTCGGCGGCGTGGGTGGAGCGGAAGTTGCCGCGGCACAGGTGCATGCCGATCTTCATGTCGGCCGGGCGGTCCTTGATCGCCTCGTGCATCATCCAGGCGTAGCGGTCGATCAGCCAGTCCGGATCCTGACCGAGGGCCTTCTTGGCCTCGCGGTGCTTGGGGTCGCACAGATAGGCGAAGAAGATGTCGTCCATCTGCAGGTAGCGGCAGCCGGCGGCGTAGAACGCCTTCACGGCCTTGGCATAGGTGCTGGCCAGGTCCGCGAACAGGACGTCGAGGTCCTTGTACTCGGGCACCGTGATGTCCTTCGGGTCGGTGCGGAAGTGGCAGCAGGACGGGCCCGGGATCGAGATCTTCGGCTGCACCTTGGTGACCGTGGCGAGGTACTTGAAGTGCTCGAGCATCGGATGGTCGTCCGGAAAGTCGAGCTTGCTGGTGATTGTCGGCGACACGGCGCGCAGCTTGACGCCGGCGAACTGCACGCCCTGCTCCGGCGGGCGCTCGTCGAGATCGAGGCCGGTGAGCATGCCCATGAAGTCGTAGTGCCAGAACGAGCGGCGGATCTCGCCGTCGGTCACGCACTTCAGGCCGACCTCCTCCTGCATGCGGACGGCGTCGATGATCGCCTTGTCCTCTTCGCCCTTCAGTTCCTGGGCGGAGATCGACTTGTCGCCGTAATAGGCCTTGCGGGCCGCCTTGACGTTGTCCGGCCGCAGCAGGCTGCCGACGTGATCGGCGCGATAGGGCGCCCCGGTTACTGGCTTGGTCATTTCCGTCTCCCCGTTTCCGCGGCAGCTTGCTGGCCACGTCAAGATTCCGGCCCCTTTCCTATCGCGGCTCCGGGTGCCCGTAAAGGGTCACAAAAAAGCCCGGCGCGAGGCCGGGCTTTTCCGCATTCTTGCTGGCGGCGACGATCAGTCTTCGTCGCGCGCCTTGAGGGCCGCGCCCAGGATGTCGCCGAGCGAGGCACCCGAGTCGGACGAGCCGTACTGGGCGACCGCTTCCTTCTCCTCAGCGATTTCCAGCGCCTTGATGGAGACCGACACGCGGCGGGTCTTCTTGTCGAACTGCGTGACGCGGGCGTCGAACTTGTCGCCGATGGCAAAACGCTCGGGACGCTGTTCGGCACGCTCGCGCGACAGGTCGGCGCGGCGGACGAAGGCGGTCAGGTCGCTGTCGGCGATCTTCACTTCAAGGCCGCCGTCTTTCACCTCGATCACTTCGCAGGTGACGATGGCGTTCTTGCGGATCTCGCCGCCGGCGGCCGCCGACTCGAACGGATCGCCGCCGAGCTGCTTGATGCCGAGCGAGATACGTTCCTTGTCCACGTCGACGTCGAGCACCACGGCCTTGACCACGTCGCCCTTCTTGAACTCCTCGATGACCTGCTCGCCCGGACGGTTCCAGTCGAGGTCGGACAGGTGCACCATGCCGTCGACGTCGCCTTCCAGGCCGATGAACAGGCCGAACTCGGTCTTGTTCTTGACCTCGCCCTCGACCTCGGTGCCGACCGGGAAGCGCTCGGCGAAGGCATCCCACGGGTTCTGCAGGGTCTGCTTGAGGCCGAGCGAAATGCGGCGCTTGACCGGATCGACTTCCAGCACCATCACGTCGACTTCCTGCGAGGTCGACACGATCTTGCCCGGATGGACGTTCTTCTTGGTCCAGGACATCTCCGACACGTGGATCAAGCCTTCGATGCCCGGCTCCAGCTCGACGAAGGCACCGTAGTCGGTGATGTTGGTCACGCGGCCGGTGAACTTGGCGCCGATCGGGTACTTGGCCTCGATGCCGTCCCACGGATCCGTCTCGAGCTGCTTCATGCCGAGGCTGATGCGGTGGGTGTCCTGGTTGACGCGGATGATCTGCACGCGGACGGTCTGGCCGATGCTGAGCACTTCCGACGGATGGTTGATGCGGCGCCACGCGATGTCGGTGACGTGCAGCAGGCCGTCGATGCCGCCGAGGTCGACGAACGCACCGTAGTCGGTGATGTTCTTGACCACGCCTTCCACGGTCTGGCCCTCTTCCAGGCTCTGCACCAGTTCGGAGCGCTGCTCGGCGCGGGTCTCTTCGAGCACCACGCGGCGCGACACGACGATGTTGCCGCGGCGCTTGTCCATCTTGAGGATCTGGAACGGCTGCGGGGTGTGCATCAGCGGCGTGACGTCGCGCACCGGGCGGATGTCGACCTGCGAGCGCGGCAGGAAGGCCACGGCGCCGTCGAGGTCGACGGTGAAGCCGCCCTTGACCTGGTTGAAGATCTGGCCGGTGACCTTGTCGCCCTTCTCGAAGGACACTTCCAGACGCACCCAGCTTTCCTCGCGGCGCGCCTTCTCGCGCGACAGGACGGCTTCGCCGAGCGCGTTCTCGACGCGCTCGAGGTAGACCTCGACCTCGTCGCCGACCTTCAGTTCGCCGTCGCGGCCCTTGACGCCGAATTCCTTGAGCGGAACGCGGCCTTCGACCTTCAGGCCGACGTCGATGACGGCAAGGTCCTTCTCGATGGCGACGATGATGCCCTTGACGACGGCGCCCTCGTAAAGGTCGCTCGTCTCGAAGGACTCGTTCAGAAGGGCAGCAAAATCCTCGGTGGAGGGGTTCAGTTCGGTCATTGAAACTCCTGGAGCCATTCCTGGCGTGCGCCGGCCGGTTCGTGTTGCAGTCTGGATCCTGGCCTCCCGGGGAGCGCTGCTGCGGTCCCTGCCATCCTCGCGAAAGAATGGGCCGGCGGGGCGGGAGACGGGGATCCGGTCTCACCTTCGATGAAGACGGGCTGTCGGCCCGTCCCGGATTGTGTCTGGTGTCCCGGGAGGACGCGGTCCGGCCAATCCGGATCGGCGCCATCCAATACGGCCCGGCGGCGTGCCGCCGGCAGAGGTCCGGGTAAGGTCTCTGTTACGTATCGCAGGCTGCGGAAACGATATCCACAGCCGCCTGGAACGCCGCTTCTATATCCATTTCCGTCGTGTCAAGCAAGTGCGCGTCCGCCGCCGGTTTCATCGGTGCGACGCTGCGGCTGGCGTCGCGCTCATCGCGCCGCCTGAGGTCCTCCAGCACCGAAGCGAAGTCGGCCTCCGTGCCGTTGGCCAGCATCTCGTCGGTGCGTCGGCGCGCCCGCGCCTCCGCGGCGGCGGTGACGAACAGCTTCACCGCTGCATCCGGGCACACCACGGTGCCGATGTCGCGGCCGTCGAGCACCGCGCCGGGCGGGATGTGGGCGAAGGCGCGCTGCAGGCGCACCAGTTCCTCGCGCAGGCCCGGCAGCACCGCGATGCGCGAGGCGGCCTCGCCGATCTCGTGCGCCGACAGCACCGAACGGTCCATCACGCCGAGATCGAGGTGGCGGGCGATCTCGACCGCGACGGCCTCGTCGCCGAGCGGCAAGCCATTGGCGAGCAGGGCCGCGGCGACCGCCCGATAGGTCAGACCCGTGTCGAGGTGGCGCAGGCCGAAATGGGCGGCGAGGCGGCGGGCGAGCGTGCCCTTGCCGGAGGCGGCGGGTCCGTCGATGGCGATGATCATGCCGTCAGTCCTTCCCTGTCGGCGATGTCCGCGCCGAGCCCGGCGAACAGGCTGGTGAAGGTCGGGAAGGAGGTGGCGATGACCGCGCCGTCGTCGACGGTCACGGGCCGCTCGCCGGCCAGGCCGAGCACCAGAAAACTCATGGCGATGCGGTGGTCGAGATGGGTGGCGACGGTGCCGCCGCCGATGCGCCCGGCGCCGCCGGTCACGGTCAACTCGGCTTCGCCCTCGCGGCACGGCACGCCATTGGCTTCCAGGCCGCGTGCGACGGCCGCCAGCCGGTCGGATTCCTTCACCCGCAGTTCCTCCAGCCCCGGCATGTGGGTGTCGCCCTGCGCGAAGGCGGCCGCGACCGCCAGCACTGGATATTCGTCGATCATCGACGGCGCCCGCTCTGCCGGCACGGTGACTCCCTTCAGCCGGCTCGACCGGGCGCGGATGTCGCCGACCCGCTCGCCGCCGGCGCTGCGCTCGTTGAGGATCTCGATCTCGGCGCCCATCTCGAGCAGGGTGGCGATCAGGCCGGTCCTGTGCTCGTTGAGCAGCACGTTCTCCACCGTCACGTCAGAGCCCGGCACGATCAGCGCCGCCACGATCGGGAACGCCGCAGACGACGGGTCGCCGGGCACGTCGATGTCCTGTGGCTTCAACTCCGGCTGGCCCTTGAGACGGATCACCCGCGCGCCGGCATCGTCGAGCGTGACGGAGATGTCGGCGCCGAAGCCGGCGAGCATCTTCTCGGTGTGGTCGCGGGTAGCGACCGGCTCGACGACCGTGGTCTCGCCTGGCGCGTTGAGGCCGGCCAGCAGCACCGCCGACTTCACCTGCGCCGAGGGCATCGGCACCCGGTAGGTCAGCGGCAGGGCAACCTCCGGCCCGCGGATCGACAGCGGCAGGCGGTCGCCGGAGCGGGCGATCACGCTGGTGCCCATCTGGCGCAGCGGGTCGAGCACCCGGCCCATGGGCCGGCGCGACAGCGACGCATCGCCGACGAAGGTGGCGGCGATCGGATGGGTGCCGAGGATGCCCATGGTCAGCCGCACGCCGGTACCGGCGTTGCCGAAGTCGATCACGTGCTCGGGTTCCAGCAGGCTGCCGAGACCGGCGCCGTCGATCGCGTAGACGCCTTCCGCGCTGCGCTCGATGCGGGCGCCGACGGCGCGCATGGCGCCGGCCGTGTTGAGCACGTCCTCCGATTCGAGCAGCCCGCGCACGGTGGTGCGTCCGACGGCGAGGGCGCCGAACATCAGCGCCCGATGCGAGACGGACTTGTCGCCGGGCACGCGGATGCGCCCCTGGAGGGCGGAGCCGGCACGGGCGGTCATCGGCCGGGGCGACGAAACGTGGGACATTCTCACTTCCGGGGTTGCGGTCGTCGAAAAGTCGTTTCTCCTATCATGGGAGGTTCCGCTCGTCATCCGGCCCCGCATTGGGGAGCCGTTTTTTTGCTTGTACGGCGGATGAGTTTGCTTCAGACAACGGGACCGGCGAATTTGGCTTTGACAATGGGCAGTCCTGAGAGTAAGGGCGCCCGCTTGAAGGACGAACGAAGGGTAGCACGGTGGCAAAACCTGAACTCGGCACGAAGCGGCTCTGCCCCAGCTGTGGCGCCAAATACTACGATCTCAACCGCGACCCGATCACCTGCCCGAAATGCGGCACGATCTTCGACGTCGTCTCCTCCGCCCGGGCCGTCAAGGCCTCCCGCGTCATCGAGACCGAGGAAGAGGACGAGGAGGAGGACATTGCGGCGCCCGAACTGGTGACGCTCGAAGAGGCGGACGCCGAGGCTGAGGGCGACGGGGTGCCGGAACTGGAGGACGAAGAGGACCTCGGCGACGACACCGCGGAGGACATCTTCATCGACGACGAGGACGAGGACGACGAATCCGTGCCGGGAATCGTCCTGGAGGTCGACGACGACACCGACCGGTAGGACCGGCATTTCCGGCCGCCCTCAGGGCGACCGGATTGTCCACAGGGGCTTTTTCGATTTCGGTCGGAATTCCTCTTGATCAACGCGGACGGCCCGACTATAACCCGCCCGCATCGACGCCGGTCACCCAAGCCGGCTGACGAAATTCGGGGCCATAGCTCAGTTGGGAGAGCGCTTGAATGGCATTCAAGAGGTCGTCGGTTCGATTCCGATTGGCTCCACCATCTTCCCGGATCTGATCCGGCACAAGGCAGGCCCGGCGTAGCACCGGCCTGCCTTTTGGTTCCCGGTCGGCGCAGGCTTCCCCTGCCGGACGTAGCGCCGAGATCGCCGTGTCCCCGCCTGTCCTGCCTGTCCTGGCCTGCCTGCTCTGGCCTGTCTGTGCCGGCGAAAGCGGGATAGGATGCGGCAAACCGCGACCGGAGATCCCATGAGCGCCGTCTTCCTGCCCTTCGACCTCGACGCCGTCACACCCGAGGAGGACGCGCCGGCTCCCGACAGGGTGCTGGCCGGCGATCCGCGCTTCACCACCTGGCTGGTCGAGGCGCGCGACGGCGACACGCTGTTTGCCGGCGTGTGGCAGGCAACGCCGGGCAAGTGGCGGATCTCCTACGACGAATGGGAGTTCTGCTCGATCCTCTCCGGCCGTTCGGTCGTCACCGGCGCCGACGGCGTCGCCCGCGAGCTGAAGCCCGGCGACAGCTTCGTCCTCCGGCCCGGCTTTTCCGGTACGTGGGAAGTGCTCGAGACGACCCGCAAGCTGTTCGTCATCCGCCTCTATCCCTGATCTGCCAGCATCCGGGCAAGTTCTTGAAAGTCATCGGGATCCTGGCTCCGGCCGACGGTCAGCCACAGCCCGGCCGGCCGCGTCATCGAATGTTCATGTGAGCGACATCGCGCTTTCATATGAAATGCCTACCAAGCCGGGGCGTTCCGAACCGAGCTGCGCGCGCGATCCGGCGCGGCCGTGCGGACCGCATGCAGCCAAGGGGCGTCTGCCCCGGTACCTGGGAGCAAGATTCAGATGGCTTATCGCAACATCGTTGCCGGTCTCGTCGCTGCGGCGGCCATGGCCGGCACCTCGACCGCCGCGCTCGCGGTCACCGAGATCGCCTGGTGGCACGCCATGGGCGGCGAACTCGGCGCCAAGCTGGAAGAGATCGTCGCCGGCTACAACGCCTCGCAGGGCGACTATAAGGTCGTGCCGGTCTACAAGGGCAACTACGCCGAGACCATGACCGCCGCGATCGCCGCCTTCCGCGCCGGCGAGCAGCCGCACATCGTCCAGGTGTTCGAGGTCGGCACCGGCACCATGATGGCCGCCAAGGGCGCCATTTATCCGGTTTACCAGCTGATGGCGGACGCCGGCGAGCCGTTCGAGCCGAAGGACTACCTGCCGGCGGTGGTCGGCTACTACACCGACACCGACGGCAACATGCTGTCGATGCCGTTCAACTCGTCGACCCCGGTCCTCTACTACAACAAGGACGTCTTCGCGAAGGCGGGCCTCGATCCGGAAACGCCGCCGAAGACCTGGGAAGAACTCGAGCAGTTCTCCGCCAAGATCATGGACAGCGGCGCGGCCAAGTGCGGCTTCACCACCGGCTGGATCTCCTGGGTCCAGCTCGAGAATTTCTCCGCCTGGCACAACCAGCCGATCGGCACCCTGGAGAACGGCTTCGGCGGTCTGAAGACCGAGCTGACCGTCAACGGCCCGGCCCAGGTCAAGCACTGGACCAACCTGAAGAAGTGGCAGGACGCCGGTGTTTTCCAGTACGGCGGTCCGGTCGGCGGCAATGACGCGCCGCCGAAGTTCTACGCGCAGGAATGCGCCATGTACATGAACTCCTCCGCCTCGCGCGCGGGCGTGGTCGCCAATGCCAAGGACTTCCAGGTCGGCATGGGCATGCTGCCCTATTACGCCGACGTCGACGGCGCGCCGCAGAACTCGATCATCGGCGGCGCCACCTTGTGGGTGCTGCAGGGCAAGGCGGACGCCGAATACAAGGGCGTGGCCAACTTCTTCAGCTACCTGTCCTCGGCCGAAGTACAGGCCGCCTGGCACCAGGCGACCGGCTACCTGCCGATCACCCAGGCCGCCTACGACCTGAGCAAGTCGCAGGGCTTCTACGAGAAGAACCCGGGGGCCGACGTGTCGATCGAGCAGATCACCTTCAAGGCCCCGACCGCCAACTCCAAGGGCCTGCGCTTCGGCAGCTACGTGCAGATCCGCACCATCATCGACGAGGAGTTCGAGCAGCTTTTGAGCGGCGCCAAGACCGCGCAGCAGGCGCTCGACGATCTGGTCAAGCGCGGTAACGTGCTGATCCGCGAGTTCGAGAAGGCCAACGAGGGCTGAGCCCTTTCCGGCTGCACGCGCCCGCGCCGGTTTCCGGCGCGGGCGTCGCCATTCGCGTGCCGCGAGCGATTCCGGCCGCGGCCCCGGATCGGCTCCCTGATCGGCCCCCAGACCGGATCTCCCGATGCAGACCAAGCGCACCGTCTTTCCCAACCGCGTGCTGCCCTACGCGCTGCTGCTGCCGCAGCTGGCAGTCACGGCGGTGTTCTTCTTCTGGCCGGCCGGACAGGCCGTCTGGCAGTCGTTCCTGCGCGAGGATGCCTTCGGCTTCAGGACCACCTTCGTCGGCCTCGAGAACTACGCCCGCCTGCTCGCCGACCCGACCTACTTGAACGCGCTGTCGGTGACCGCGGTGTTCGCGACATCGACCGCGGCGCTGTCGCTGCTGCTGGCGCTGGTGCTGGCGGTCGCCGTCGACCGCCTGGTGAAGACCGCCGGCGTCTACACGACCCTGCTGCTGTGGCCCTAT
This sequence comes from Polymorphum gilvum SL003B-26A1, assembly GCF_000192745.1. Classification (NCBI taxonomy): domain Bacteria; kingdom Pseudomonadati; phylum Pseudomonadota; class Alphaproteobacteria; order Rhodobacterales; family Paracoccaceae; genus Polymorphum; species Polymorphum gilvum. Next base: position 4,483,959 of record NC_015259.1, on the reverse strand, counting down.
GCGGTCGCCCCGGCCGTCGCCGGCATCCTGTGGTGGTTCCTGTTCAACCCGACCATCGGCCTGTTGCCCTACCTGATGGACATGGTCGGCTACCGCTGGAACCACAGCCTCAACAAGACCGATGCCATGATCCTGGTCATCCTTGCGGCGAGCTGGAAGCAGGTCTCCTACAACTTCCTGTTCTTCCTCGCCGGCCTGCAGTCGATCCCCGCGTCGCTGCGCGAAGCGGCGGCCATCGACGGCGCCGGCCCGGTCAAGCGCTTCTTCACCATCACCCTGCCGCTGCTGTCGCCGACCAGCTTCTTCCTGCTGGTGGTCAACATCGTCTATGCCATGTTCGACACCTTCCCGATCATCGACGCGACCACCGAGGGCGGACCGGCCCAGTCGACCAACGTTCTGGTCTACAAGGTCTATGTCGACGGCTTCGTCGGCCTCAACCTCGGCTCCTCCGCAGCCCAGTCGGTCGTGTTGATGGCGGTCGTGATCGCGCTCACCGTCATCCAGTTCCGCTTCGTCGAGCGGCGCGTGGCCTATTGAGGAGACCGGATCGTGGTCGAGAACAGGCCCTGGCTCACCGCCCTTGCCCATCTGGTGCTGATCGCCGGCGTCGTCGTCGTCGCCTTCCCGGTCTATGTCGCGCTGATCGCATCCACGCGCGGCGCCTTCGACTTCATGTCCGGCGTCGTGCCGCTGCTGCCCGGCCCGCATGCGGCGGAAAACTACCTGACCATGCTGAATTCGGGCATCAGCACCTCGGGCGCACCGCCGCTGGCGCCGATGATGCTGAACTCGCTGGTCATGGCGCTGGTCATCGCGTCGGGCAAGATCGCCATCTCGATCCTGTCCGCCTTCGCCATCGTCTATTTCCGCTTTCCCTTCCGCCAGGCAGCCTTCTGGATGATCTTCGTCACTCTGATGCTGCCGGTCGAGGTGCGCATCCTGCCGACCTTCAAGGTCGTCGCCGACCTCGGCATGCTGAACAGCTACGCCGGCCTGACCGTGCCGCTGATCGCCTCGGCGACGGCGACTTTCCTGTTCCGCCAGTTTTTCCTGACCGTGCCGGACGAACTGATGGAGGCGGCGCGGGTCGACGGCGCCGGACCGATGAAGTTCTTTCGCGACATCCTGCTGCCGCTCAGCCGCACCAACATGGCCGCGCTGTTCGTCATCCTCTTCATCTACGGCTGGAACCAGTACCTGTGGCCGCTGCTGGTGACCACCGACACCGGCTACTACACCATCGTCATGGGCATCAAGCGCATGGCCGATGTCGCCGATGCCTATCCGCAGTGGAACGTCGTCATGGCGGCCGCCGTACTCGCCATGCTACCGCCGGTCGTGGTGGTGGTCGCCATGCAGAAGTTGTTCGTCAAAGGCCTCGTGGAAACGGAAAAATAACATGGCAACGATCACCCTCGACCAGGTGCGCAAGGTCTATGCGGGCAACGTGGAGGCGGTGAAGGGCGTCTCCCTCGACATCGCCGACGGCGAGTTCATCGTTCTGGTCGGCCCGTCCGGTTGCGGCAAGTCGACCCTGCTCAGGATGATCGCCGGACTGGAGGCGATCTCGGCCGGCGACGTGAGGATCGGCGATCGTGTCGTCAACAGGATCGACCCGGCCGAGCGGGACATCGCCATGGTGTTCCAGAACTACGCCCTCTATCCGCACATGACCGTCTACAACAACCTCGCCTACGGCCTGAAGAACCGCGGCGTGAAGCGCGACGAGATCGACCGGCGCGTGAAGAAGGCGGCAGACATCCTGGAAATCGGCGCCTTTCTCGATCGCAAGCCGCGGGCGCTTTCCGGCGGCCAGCGCCAGCGCGTCGCCATGGGTCGCGCCATCGTGCGTGAACCGGCGGCGTTCCTGTTCGACGAGCCGCTGTCCAACCTCGACGCCAAGCTGCGCGTGCAGATGCGCGTCGAGATCAAGCGCCTGCAGAAGGCGCTTGGCACGACCAGCGTTTACGTCACCCACGACCAGCTGGAGGCAATGACGCTGGCGGACCGGCTGGTGGTGATCAACGGCGGGATCATCGAGCAGGTCGGCGCGCCGATCGACGTCTACGACCGCCCCGCCTCGACCTTCGTTGCCGGCTTCATCGGGTCGCCGGCGATGAACCTTGTGCCGGTGCATGCCGCTGACGGCCGCCTGCGCGTGGAGGCCGGCGACGGCCTCGACGCCGCGGCGCCGGCCGGGGTGGACCGGGCTGTCCTCGGCGTCCGGCCCGAACACCTGCATATCGTGCCGGACCGTCCGGTCGAGACCGACGGCGTCGTCCTGGACCTCGAGGTCGCCGCGGTCGAGCCGGTCGGTGCGGAGAGTTTCGTCCACGGACGTCTCGGCGCCGGCGGACCCGAACTCGTGGTGCGCGCGCCAAGTGCGGCCCGCTACGAGCATGGCGCCAGGATCCTGCTCCACGCGCCGGCATCCGCCCTGCATCTGTTCGATCGCGCCACCGGCCGCCGTCTCGACGCCTGAGCCGACTGAGCGCTCCGGGCCGGCGTGTCCGGCCGGACCGGTCAGGCCGATTTCAGCGCCTTCAACCGCAGCATGGCGACAATGCCGAGGGCCGGACCGACTGCCATGATCAGGAACACGCCGGGCCAGCCGATCTGTCCGGCCAGGACCGGCGTCGCCTGCACCGTGAGGAAGGTCAGGGCGAAGCCGAGCGCGGTCTGGAAAGTCATCAGGCTGCCGGCCCTGTCCGCGGGCGAATGATCGGCGACCAGCGCCGAGAACTGCGCGGAGTCGGGCAGGATCGCGGCACCCCAGACCAGCACGCACAGGATTGTCAGCCAGGGCGGTCCACCGAAGCTGGCGGCGCTCGCCACCGCGGCCGAGGCGCTCGCCGTGAGCGCGATCAGGGCGATGGTCTCTTTGCCGGCGCGGTCGGCGTACAGGCCGCCGATGATGCAGGCGACGCCGCCGGCGGCGATGGCGGAGAAGGCGACCAGGCGTCCGAGGGCGACCGCCTCGGCCTCGGCCATATGCGCGGCGAAGGACCCCGTGAGGGCAAGCCCGATCCATGCCCACATGGCATAGAGCTCCCACATGTGGCCGAGATAGCCGGCATAGGCGAGGCGGATCTTGCGGTTGCTCCAGGCGAGGCCGATGGCGCGGATGTCGAAGCGGGCCGCGGTGCCGTGATGGGGCCCGAGCCCGGCGGCGAGACACAGCAGGCCGCCGCCGGCGGCCGCGAACGAGGCGGCGCCGACCGCCCATCGCCAGTCCGTGCCGCCGGCGAGCGCGAGCAGATGCGGTGCAGCCGAACCGAAGGTGAGCGCGCCAACCAGCGTCCCGACCAGGAAGCCCCGGTCCTCCCGACCCCAGCCGACGGCGATCTTGAGCCCGACCGGATAGACCCCGGCGAGCAGCGCGCCGGTGGCGAAGCGGGCCAGGATGGCAGCATTGCCGCCGGGCTCCAGCGTCAGCAGTGCCGCGTTGGCGAGGGCGGCGGTGACGGCGCACAGCGCGAACAGCCGGCGCGGATCGAAGCGGTCGGGCAGGCCGAGGATCGCCGAGGCGAGGGCTCCGACGACGAAACCGGCCTGCACCGCGCTTGACAGCGCCGCCTGGCGCAGGGCCGAGAAGGGATGTTCGGCGATCATGTCCGGCAGGATCGCGGCGGATATGAACCACAGGCTCATGCCGGCGATCTCCGCCACCATCAGGATCGACAGGGCCCGCGCCTTGGCGCCGTGCGACGCGACGGGCATCAGGCGCCGGCGTCCAGTCGCAGCTGCGCGCGCAGCCGCTTCGGCAGCGTTGCGGCGACGAGGTTATGGGCGGCGGCGAGATAAGACCTGAGATCGTCGTCGCCGAGCGCGTCGGACGTCTGCATCTGCACCCATTTGGCCCGGGCGAGATAGGGCGCCGGGGCGAATCCGTCCTGCTGGACCAGCAGCGCATAGGACAGGTCGGAGCACTTGAAGCTGATCCGCTCGCCGGCGCCTGCGTCCCAGCTCGAGCAGATCGCGAAGATCTTGCCGCCGACCTTCCACACCGAGGCGCCACCCCACTGGATGACATGGGTGGCGGCGGGAAGCACGGCACACCAGGCGTCGAACTCGGATCGGGTCATCGGGGTCCTTTGACGGGGAAGAGGTCTGGCAACACCCTGCCTGCGCCGCGGCGCCGGTGCAACCGCCGTTTCACCCGGTTGCCAGCAGCGCGACGCCGGCGACGATCACGCCCGCCCAGGGCAGCCGCCGGCGCAGGTGGCCTTCGCCGAGCAGGATGGAGCCGGCGACGACGGTGAGCAGCACGCTGAGTTCGCGGGTCGGCGCCACGTAGACGACCGGCGTGAAGATCAGCGCGTGCAGCACGAGGATATAGGCGAGCGGGTTGAACAGGGCGATGGCGACGACGCCGCCGCGATGGTTGCGCCAGTGTTGCGCCATCAACTGCCGCCGCCGCATGGCGAGCGGGGCGAGCAGGACGATCCGCCCGCAGGTCGACACATAATCGAGCAGCAGCGGCGGAATGGCGAGGGCGGCGACGGCATGCGCGTCCCACACGGTATAGCTGCCGATCAGCAGGCCTGCGCCCAGGCCGAAGCCGATCGAGGCGACGACGGACCGCACGCTACGCCGGATCCCGCCGGTCAGGAACAGCACGCCGACGATCACCGCGAGGCCGCCGAGGGCGATCTGGCCGCTGATCCGTTCGCCCAGGAAGGCGACGGCAAAGCCCGTCGACAGGAGCGGCCCGGTCGCCCGCGCGACCGGATAGACCAGCGACAGGTCGCCGACGCGATAACCCCGCTGCAGGAGGAGGAAATAGGCGAGGTGGAGCACGGTGCTGCCGGCGAGGAAGCCGATCTGCTCCGGTCCGAACTCCGGCGCGGCCGTGACCAGGAGGTAGAGCGCCAGCGGCATGTAGAGCACGACGGAGACGACGGAGAACAGCCAGACCAGTTCCGGCCCGCCGCCGATCCGCTTGACGAAGAAGTTCCAGGTCGCGTGGCAGAAGGCTGCGGCAAGAACGAGAGTCAATCCGAACAAGGACATGCGTGACACCTGAGAGCGGCAAGGTTGAAGACGCGCGCCGCCGCGCCCCGCCATCTCTCTGGATAACGACGGGGACGGGTCGGACCGACCTGAAATCGTCGTGACCGGTTCGAAGAACCGCAGCGGGATGCGGGCGGAAAACCGCGCGCAGCTGTCCCCATCCCGCCAGGGTCTCGGTGCCTTTCAGGTGTCTGACTGTCGGGGCTCATATCGGCGCTCGGTTCTGCCCGGCTTTGCCGGCGGAACCCCCTGGCCGCACATGGTTGGGCAGGCGGATACTAGACGCCCGCGACGCGTCGTCAAGCCGGCTTGCTAGCCGCGCAGGGTCGCTTGAAACCTTGTCCCCCAGTTGCCATATTCCAGTTCGAAACGGGGTGATGGCACCCCGGTCCGGATGCCTTGAAAGGGTCCGGGTCTCAAGGTCGCTTGACAGAGGACTTTGACGATGACGCGTATGTCTGCGTTTTCAAGCCCGTTCATGCTCGGCTTCGACGACATCGAGCGGGTGCTGGATCGGGTCTCGAAGGCCGCCAATGACGGCTATCCGCCCTATAACATCGAGCGTCTGCCCAAGTCGGACGAGCACGGCGAGGTGATCCGCATCACGCTTGCGGTGGCCGGCTTTACCCGCGACCAGCTCGATGTGTCGGTGGAGGAGCGCCAGCTCGTGATCCGAGGCCGGCAGGTCGACGACAAGAGCCGCCAGTATCTCCATCGCGGCATCGCGGCCCGTCAGTTCCAGCGTGCCTTCGTGCTGGCCGAGGGAATCGAGATCCTCGGCGCGGACCTGAAGGACGGCCTTCTGTCGATCGATCTCGTCCGACCCCAGCCCGAGCGCATCGTGCGCAAGATCGAGATCACGGCGCGCGATTGAGTCCCGCCCGGCCTTCCGGCCCCTCAGGATTGGAGAACCAAGCATGACGCGTGAATGTGATCCGCGCGGCGACCAGTCGCGCACCATGACGCCCGAAATCCTGGCGCAGCTCGGCACCGGCACGGTGGCCTATGTGCGCGAGATCCGCTCGGAGGACCTGTCTCGCCTGTTTCCGGGCGCGCCCAGGGTCGCAGGCGGCATGAAGCTGTGGGCGCTGCTCAACGCAGACGGCACACCGATCGTGGTCGCCGACAGCCGCGAGGCGGCGCTCGCCAACGCTTTCGAGAACGAGCTGCACACCGTCAGCGTCCACTGACGCGGGCGCCGTGGTGATGTCTTCCGACGCCGGCCTTCGGGCCGGCGTCGTCGTTTGCGGGCTCAGCGCCCCGGTTCAGCGCTCTGGTTCAGCGCTCTGGTGAGGCCGGAACGCCGGTGAGGCCGCTTCTGGCGCCGACGGCCGGTCCGGCGCGCGTCGTCTTGGTTCCCGCCGGCAGCAGGTCGCGCGCCGAGGCCGGCCGCTTCCACGGGCTGCTCTTGAACCAGGCGACCGTGTAGGCGACCGCGATCAGGCCGGCAAAGCCGCCGAGGTTGGACAGGATCTGCGGCCAGACCTCGCCGCGGCCCCAGACCATGTCGCGCAGGATGGCGACGGTTTGCGCCAGCACTAGGCTCGCCAGGAAGACCGCCAGCGACTGCTGGCCGACCTTCTGGACGACGCGCACGAAGCCGTCCCACAGCCGGCCGTGGCCGACTAGCCGGCGACCGCGCTCGCCCGCTGCCGCCCAGGCGAGGTAGGCGAGGGCCAGGAAATGGACGTAGCGCAGGAGGCCGAACTCGGTCTTGATCCACAGCGGCTCGATGGCTGTGCGCAGCGCCATCAGGGCCGGCGAGCCGTCGAGGATGCGGAAATAGGCAAAGGGTACGCTTGCGACCACGACGGCGACGGCGAGGGCGACCAGCCGCCGGTCGACCGGCGGAGCCGGGATCCAGCCGCGCATGAAGGCGAAGCCGGTGAAGAACACCAGTTGCCAGGCGAAGGGGTTGAAGAACCACGGCCGGTCCGACCACGGCTCGGCCGGCAGCGACAGGTGGCCGAGGCTGGCGAGCAGCCACAGGCCGCCGCACAGGGCGAACACCGCGCCGCGGCCCGCCTTGGCGGCCAGCATCACCGCCGGCAGCAGGGCGAGGATGACGATGTACATCGGCAGGATGTCGAAGTAGTTGGGCACCCAGGTCAGGGTGAACAGCCCTGGCAGCGCCTCGCCGGTTCGCTCGAACAGGAGCCGCATGTTGAGGCTGGCGACATAGTCCTCCGTGAGCCCGCAGCAGCGCTGCAGGTAACCGCTCTCCTGCAGTGCGACCAGCCCGGCGACCAGCAGCAGGATCTGCCCGATATGCGCCCAGTAGACCTGCCACATGCGGTGGGCGACGCGCGCGACGCCCATGCCCCAGCCGCGCTCGTCGAACACCTTGCCGAAGGCCAGCGCCGAGGCCATGCCCGAACAGAAGACGAAGATCTCGGTCGCGTCGGAAAAGCCGAAGCGGGCCGGAATCCACAGCGTCAGCCAGTTCCACGGCACATGCGCGATGAAGATGATGAACATCCCGAGGCCGCGGAAGAAGTCGAGGCGCGGATCGCGCTGGCGGAGGGCTGGGGCAGAAACGGTCACGCTTGCTTCGTCCTCGCTGGGGGCGGTGCGCGGAGGGTCTCGATAGTCCCGCGGGCCGGTGCGGTCAACCCGGGCCGGCACGCAGGCGCTCGTCCTGCATCACCAGCGCGGCGCGGCGCATGCGCGCGCAGATCTCGAGGCGGCATTCGGCGAAGCCGTCGAGGCCGCCGCGCCGGCGCGTGCGGTCGGCGAGCAGGTCTTCCGCCTCATGGGCAAGGCCGGCGCGCAGCGCCGCCTCGACGGTCAGCCGTTCGAACACGTCGCGTTGGGCATGCGAGCCGCCGATCGCCGGCAACGCCTCGCGCACCGACAGCAGGCCGAAATAGGCTGAGGCGTAGTTGCCCTTTCGGTACTGTTCAAGCGCCAGCGCCGTCGGCAGGCCCGCCCGCGCCGCCGCCCGGGCCATGTCGCCCTCGGTCTCCGCCGCCCGGCGCGCCAGGCCGGCGATCAGCCGTTCGGCGCCGGGCCGCCGGCCGCCGGCCTGCAGCGCCATCAGGTAGTGCAGGTCGGCGAACACGCTGCAGCCGTCTTCCGCGCGCCGGTCCGACAGCTGCGCCAGATCCTCCCAGCGCGTGCCGGCGTCGACGCCGGCGAGCTCAAGCCGGACCAGCAGCGACACCGCGTTGGCGATGTCGCGGAAGTCGTCGGTGCGCTCGCGCCGGATTTCCATGTCGTAAAGCTCAAGCGCCTTGCCCGTGTCGCCGCGGTCGAGATGCAGCAGCGCCAGGTGCCACCAGACGTGATAGCCGAAATTGTTGCAGTGGGCCCAGCCGTGCGGGTGCGCCTCCAGCCAGCGGATGCCGTCCTCGGCACGCCCGGTCATGTCGTGGACATGGGCGACCGCATGCAGGCCCCAGGCGTCGTCGGGCGCAAGGCCGAGACCGCGCCGTCCGGCGCGTTCCGCGCGGTCGTGGTCCCCGGTCTCCTCCAGCGCGAAGGCATGGCAGCCGAGCACGTAGCCGAAGGCCGGATGGCCCTCCCGATAGGCCGGCAGCACCGCCTCGATCGAGGCGCGCATGCCGCGCGCGTCGCCGATCAGAAAGCGGATCGCATGCACGAGCTTGAGCAGGAAAGCGTCCGTCGGCGCCTCGGCCAGCGCCCGGTCGAGCCGGTCGGCGGCTGCCGACGGCCAGCCGTCGAGCCAGTCGCGCAGCGCCGCCGTCACGGCCACCTCGCGTCGGGTCACGGGCCGGGCCTGCTGCGCGCGCTCGGCACTGCGAAGTGCCTCGCGCGCCGGGGCGACCAGTTCGCGCCGCGCAAGCAGCAGCAGGAACAGGCCGCGTGCGGCATGGCCGAGAGCGAAGTCGGGCGCACGCGCGAGCGCATCTGCGAGATGGACCGGCGTCGTCCGGCCATGGGCGAGGAACGCGGTCACCGCCGCGTTCCAGGACGCCAGGGCCTCCCGGTCCGCGAGCGTGACGTCGTATCCGAACTGGTCGCTCAGGCGCATCGTCGGTCCTTCGGTTCGCCGGTGGTCGGCCGGCTGTTGCAGGCGGCATGACCCGGCTGCCGCCGGGCATGCGGGAGCGCGCCCCCCAAGCCTTGGCATCGTGCCAAAGGTCGGAAACCGGCCGATGACGCGCAACACACAATGCGGTGTCCGCGTCGGTTTTCCGCCGGGCCGGTTTTCGCGCAAACGCTTTCCACACGCGGTCGGTTCCATGGAAGCGCTTTGCTTGCTCGCGCCTTGGCCAGGCCCTAAATCCTGATCGCATGGAAGCTGTATCGACCTCATCCTCGCAGAAGATCGTTTTCGCCGCGGCGCTGTCCGGTCTTGCCCTCGTCACCTATGGCGCCTGGGCAGTGGCCGGGCCGAAGATGGCTGGCGCCGCGCTGATCGGCGGCCTGGCCGGCCTGTCGCTCTATCACGCTAGCTTCGGCTTCACAGCCGCCTGGCGCCACATCGTCACCGAGCGGCGCGGCACCGGGCTGCGTGCCCAGTTCGTGCTCATCCTGCTGACCGCCGCCGTCTCCTTCCCGCTGATCGCCTGGGGCGCGGAGATCGGCTGGCCGACCGGCGCCTTCGTGTTCCCCTTCGGCGTTGCTGGCGTCGTCGGCGCCTTCATGTTCGGCCTCGGCATGCAACTGGGCGGCGGCTGCGGCTCCGGAACGCTGTTCACCGCCGGCGGCGGCTCGACGCGCATGGTCGTCACGCTCGTCGCCTTCATCCTCGGCTCGGTCGTCGCCACCGCTCACCTGCATCTGTGGAACCGGCTGCCGGCCCTGCCCGCCTATTCGCTGGTCCAGGACCTCGGCCCTCACTGGGCGTTTCTGGTCACCGCCGCCGTCCTCGGCCTGCTCGCCCTGGCCACGGTGGTGATCGAGAAGCGCGCTCATGGCCGTCTGGTGCCGGCACGGCGCACCGAATCCCTGCTGGCCGGCCCCTGGTCGCCGATGGCTGGCGCGCTGATGCTCGCCGTCGTCGGCATCCTCACCTTCCTGGTCGTCGGCCGGCCCTGGGGCATTACCTCCGCCTTCGCCCTGTGGGGCGCCAAGGCCTTCCACGCGATCGGCGTCCCGGTCACCGACTGGCCCTACTGGTCCGGCCAGGTCGCCGCCATCGAGGGCAGCGTGCTGCGAGATGCCACCTCGGTGATGGACTTCGGCATCATCTTCGGCGCCATGGCAGCTGCCGCGCTTGCCGGCAAGTTCGCACCGCTGTGGTCGCTGTCGCGCCGCGACGTGCTCACCGCCATCGTCGGCGGCCTGCTGATGGGCTACGGCGCGCGCCTCGCCTTCGGCTGCAACATCGGCGCCTACCTGGGCGGCATCGTCTCCGGATCGATGCACGGCTGGCTGTGGGCCCTGTTCGCCTTCGCCGGCAGCCTGACCGGCACGCGCCTGCGCCTCAAGCTCGGAATGGGCTGAGCGGGCGTCCACGCCCTTCTCCGTTCAGACGGCCGGTCCGCCTCCGCCGAATTGCCGATTGCGTCGCGGCCGGCATCGGCTAAGCTGGATTTGTCTGCAACAACCGAAAGGAGGTGAGCCCATGTCGAGTGAGACCCCGAGAGCGGCCCTGGCGTCTGGGCGGGAAATCGTGGTGCTGGAGCAGCCTCTGGCAGCAGGAATTTTCGCCGGGATCTGATCCGGACCCGAGGTCGCATCGATCTCACGGGAGGGCCGCGCATGCGGCCCTCTTTGTTTTTGGTCGCCGGCCGAGGCTGTCAGATCAAGCCGTCGTAGGCGCGGCGCGGGATGCGGCAGGCGAGCAGGGTGAAGCTGTCGCGCGCAAGCGCGGCCTCGGCCTCGCGGGCGAGCGTGTCGCGATCCTCGATCCACACGCCGTGGCCGCCGAAGCCGCGGGCCAGCGCGGGGAAGTCGGTCTCGCCGAAATCGACGCCGACGTTGGGTCGTTGGGTCGACCGCTGCTTCAGTTCGATCAGCGCCAGGCTGGAGTCGACCAGGACGCAGACGATGACGGGGAGCTTCAGATCGCGCAGGGTGGCGAGTTCGCCGAGGCCCATTTCCAGCCCCGCGTCGCCGACGAACACCACCACCGGCGCCTGCGATTGTGCCAGCCGGTGCCCCATGGCGAGCGGCAGCGCGCAGGCCATGGTGCACAGCGCCGAGGATTGCAGCATCCCGCGCGGGGCAGCGCAGCGCCAGATCTGGCTGGCGAGGATGCGGTGCGCGCCGCTGTCGGCGGTGGCCACGGTCGCCTCGGGCAGCGCCGCGCGCAGCGTGTGGATCACCGTCGCGGGGCCCCAGCCAGAGGGCTCGGCGGAGAAAGCCTCCTGCAGCGCGGCACGCGCTACGCCCGGCGCGCCGTCGGGCCAAGCATTCGCCGGCCCGCGCGCCTCCGACAGCAGGGCGAGCGACGCGGCGACCCCGCCGGCGAGTGTGTGGCGGACGGCGTGCATGCCGTGCGTGCGCAGCACCGGCGTCACCTCGACCACCGGCGCGTCGGCCGGCCACGGGTTTCTCCAGTTGATCCGCATCTCGATCGGATCGTAGCCGACAAGCAGGATGCAGTCGCTCTGCCGGATCAGCGGCAGCAGGATAGCGTCTGCCTTGGGCGACAGGCCGGCGCCGCCGAGCGCCAGCGGGTCGGCCTCGTCCATCAGCCCCTTGCCCTTGTAGGTGGTGACCAGCGGCACGCCATGGCGCCGGCAGAAGGCGGAAATGGCGGCACCCGCGTCCTCGTTGACCGCGTCGACGCCGGCGATCGCGATCGGCCGCCTTGCGCCGGCGAACAGGGCGCGCGCCGCGGCAAGTTCGCGCCCGCAGGGTTGCGTTTGCGGGATCGGGGCAACGGTCGGTGCCGGACGGATCGGCTCGGCGGCCTCGCTTTCCGCGACGCCGATCGGCACGTCGACATGCACCGGTCCCGGCTGGCCGGACTGCGCCAGCGCGATCGCCTTGTCCATCATGGCTGCGAGCGCGCCCGGCGCGGCGCGGAAGCTCGCCTTGACGATGGGCCGCAGCAACTGTTGGTGATCGAACACCTGATGCGTGTAGGTCTCCGCTTCCGCAGCGTCGACGCACCCGGTTAGGAAGATCAGCGGTACCCGGTCCTGGAAGGCATTGGCGACGACGTTGACGGCATTCGCGACGCCGGGGCCGAGGGTGGCCAGCAGCACGCCGGGCGCGCCTGTGGCATGCCATGTCCCCTCGGCCATGAAGCCGCCGGCGTTCTCGTGCTTGACCAGCGCGAAGGCAAGGCCCGCCCGGTCGAGCGCGTCCATCAGCGCCAGCACCTCGCCGCCGGGAATGCCGAAGGCGTGCCGACAGCCGGCAGCGTGGAGTTTCTTGGCGATCAGATCGGCGCCGGTGGTCATGGCTGTCTTTCGAGATGCCCCTGATTGCGATGCTGGCTTGCAGATGAGGGCCGCGGCGCCGGCCGGTCAAGCCGGGTCGGCGCAAGGGCCATGGTGCGCCCGGTCACGCTTTCGTCAGGAGCGCTAGGTCCATTCGCCCGTGGTCGGGATGTTCAGCACGCGACCGCAGTGCTTGCAATGGACCGCGTCCGGGTCGTGGCGGTTGAGGCCACAGTCGGGGCAGGCGTATTTCACCTTGGCCGGTCGGAAGATGGTCTGAATCAGGCGCAGGAACAGCGCGACGCCGATGATCATGATTCCGACCGCGAGCAGTCGGCCCGCGCTGTCGGTCATGGTAATGTCTCCGAATCCGGTCGTCGTCAGCGTGGTGACCGTGAAATAGAGCGCGTCGAGATAGGTGTTGATCTCGTCGTTCTGGTGCACCTCGACCACATAGACGAGGGCCGTGACGACGAACAGGAATACGACGAGATTGATCGACGACTGGATGATGTCCTCGTTGCGCCTGAACCAGTGCGAGCCTTCGCGCAGTTCCTTCAGCAGGTGATAGGACCGCATCAACCGCAGCATGCGCACCACCCGCAGGAAGCCGAGATTGTCGACGAAGGCCGGAGCGAGCAAGGAAAAGATGACGACCATGTCGGCGAACGAGGTGAAGCTCAGCACGTAGCGGCTCGCCCGGTTGGCCGCGAGCATTCGCGCGACGTAGTCGGTCGCCAGCACAGCCGCGATGGCGTAGTCGACTTCGTGATGTGCCCGTTCGGGATCGAGCATCGATGCTACGACGAAATAGCTGATGGTGATCAGGTCGAAGACGAGCAGCATGTAGCGCCACGCCGTCGCCCTGGACGAGGCGCCGTAGTAGAGCTCGCGGACGGTGGCGCGCAGAGAATCGAGCCTGCTTGTCATGACGAGATCAAGATCGGGTTTTTGAGCGCGGCGCAAGCCGAATGATGCAACCGGCGCTTTCGCGTGGTTCGGCGGAACCGTGCCTGAACTGCGGCGTTGAGCCTCGGCACGTCGAAGTGCCTGGCGGTCCCGCCCGAACAGTTTTCAAGAGGAGTCGAAGATGACTATCAAGACGCTGGACGACCTGTTCCTTCACACCCTCAAGGACGTCTATTTCGCCGAGAACCACATCACCAAGGCCCTGCCGAAGATGATCAGGAAGGCCGGCGACGACAAGCTGCGCAAGCTGTTCGAGGATCACCTCGAGGAGACCAAGGGCCAGATCGAGCGCCTGGAGAAGGTGTTCAAGAGCCTCGACGAGAAGCCTGCCGGCGAAGAATGCCCGGCGATCGAGGGCATCACCGAGGAAGCCGAGGAACTGATGGGCGAGATCAAGGACGCCGAAACCCTCGACGCGGCCATGATCGCCGCCGCCCAGGCGGTCGAGCACTACGAGATCACGCGCTACGGCACGCTGGTGACCTGGGCCAAGCAACTCGGCCACGACGAGGCGGCCAAGCTGCTCGGCGAAACCCTCGACCAGGAATACTCGGCGGACAAGAAGCTGTCCAAGCTGGCCGAAAGCAGCCTGAACAAGAAGGCCGCCTGATTCGGAAGGCGATCGGGCGGTCGCCGAAGGCGGCAGTCCGCTCCCCGGCGGGGCTGTTTGGCGTCGCGCAGGCGGTGAGGAAGGGCGGGGTGTCGGCTGCGGTCGCTCCCGCCGTTCCTGTATCTACGCCGCGCCGTGCGTAGGGGCCGCGGCGGCGGGAAAACTCGCAAAATGCCGCAACGACATGTCTGCAGGTGCATATTGTCACCGCAATTGCATGGCTCTAAGCGTGAGGAAAGCAACCGGAAATTTCAGATGCACCGCCTCCTCCCGCCGCTCGTGTTCGTCTTCGTCTCCGCGATCGGCCTCGGCATGACGTGGACGGTTTACCGATCCTCAGCCACCGACGAGAACGCGCGGTTCAAGGAAACCGCCAACGAGGTCGTCGACCGGATCACCGGCCGGATCGGCCAGCACGTGTCGATGCTGCAGGCGACCCATTCGCTCCTGGCCGCGGTCGACGGCAAGGTCGACCATGACCATTTCCGGACCTTCGTCGCTGGCCTGGATCTCGCCGGCACCTACAGCGGCGTCCAGGGCCTCGGCTATGCCGAACTGATTCCAACCGGCGAGGAAGAGCGCTCGGAACGGAACTTGAAGGCCTATTACGGTCTCGACCGCAAGGTCTGGCCGGAAACCACGGTCGAGTGGCGCACGCCGATCGTCCTGATCGAGCCGGCCAACCCGCGCAACGAGGCGGCGCTGGGCTTCGACATGTTCGGCGAGGAACGCCGGCGTGCGGCGATGCGCCAGGCGATCGAGACCGGCGAGGCGACGGCCTCCGCACCCGTGCAACTGGTCCAGGAGATCACCGAAGACAAGCAGGCCGGCTTCCTCGTCTACCTGCCGTTCCATGCCGACGGCAAGCCCGACAGGACAGGAAACGGGACCTTCCGGCTGCCCGACGGCTTCGTCTACGCGCCATTCCGGGCCGGCGACTTCCACCAGGCAGCGCTGTCGAAGCAGCCGGTGCTGCCGGTCGTTCTGGAGACCTTCGACGTGACCGATGGCAACCCGGTGCTGCTGTTCCGCTCCGGGGCATTCGACGCCCTCGCCGCGCCGCGCGGCATGGCGGTCGACCTGACTGCGGACATCATGGGCCGAACCTGGCAGTTCCGCATCCACTCTACCCTGGGCTGGAGCGACCAGAGCGACTTCATGGCCGTCTACGGCCTCGGCGCCATTTCCCTCGTGCTCGCCTTTTCGCTCGCCGCGCTGGCCCATTCCCAGTACCGCGGCTTTGCCGCGATCCGGGCCCTGGCCGAGGCCAATGCCCGCAGCCTGCAGGAAAAGGAACTGATGCTTCAGGAGATGAAGCATCGCATGAAGAACGCGCTCGCCCGTGTGCTCGCCATCGCGCGCCAGACCGCGGCGAATTCGGAATCGCTCGATCACTTCACCAGTTCCTTCTCTGCGCGGGTCATGGCCATGTCCAACGCCCAGGACATGCTGACCCGCTCGCGCTGGCAGAAGGCCGATCTCGACAGCCTGCTGCGCATGGAGCTGGTGCAGGTGCTCGGCGAGGATCTGATCGACAAGGCGCTCTACGGTCCGCCGGTGGAGGTTAACGAACGCGCCACCCAGGCGCTCGGCCTGGTCTTCCACGAACTGGCCACCAACGCGCTCAAGTACGGCGGCGTCTCGGACGAGGGCGGTGCGCTCGAGGTGCGCTGGGCCTGGGAGACGGCGGGCCGCGACCGCTTCCTCTCGATCGTCTGGACCGAGACGCGTCCGCAGGCCAGCGAACAACCGCTGCCGCCGGCCGAGGAGCGCAAGGGCTTCGGCACGCGCCTGATCAGGGTCAATGTCGAGGGCGAGTTGCGCGGCACGGTCGAGCGCGAGGTCAGCGCGGCCAGCACGGTGATCCGCATCCGGCTGCCGCTCAGGTCGCTGGCCTAGGCCCGGACCAGAGCCGGCGGCAGTTTCCCAGGGACAACCGGCCATGAGGCGTCGCAATGGAATACCGTCGCGTCCACAAACGGGTTAGTCTGCTTGAGGGCGGCCTTCGCGGCGGTCCTGCCGCATCGTTTCGGAGGTCCCGGTCGTGGTCGCACGCCTGTTGCTGCTGCTTTTCGCCCCGCTTGTGTCCCTGTGCCTATTCTTCGTCCCGCCGGCAGCCGCAGCCCGCTGCGGCGATGGGCCAGCCGGCTTTCCCGTCTGGCTGGAGGCGTTCAAGCGCGAAGCGCCCGGCCACGGCCTGAAGGGCCACACGGTGGAGGCCGCGCTCGCCGGCGTTACCTACGATCCCCAGGTGGTCAGGCTCGACCGGTCGCAGAAGTCGTTCAAGCTCAGCTTCGAGCAGTTCTACGCCCGCCGCGTCGACAACGCGATGATCGCCCGCGGCCAGCGGCTGGCCCGCGACTATGCCGGCCTGCTCGGGCGGATCGAGAAGACCTACGGCGTACCGCCGGCCGTGCTGATCGCGATTTGGGGCCTGGAGACCGGCTACGGCGCCAATTCCGGCAAGATGTCCGTGCTGCGCTCGCTGGCCACGCTCGCTTACGACTGCCGGCGCTCGGCCTTTTTCACCAACGAACTGGTCGCCGCGCTCAAGATCGTCCAGCGCGGCGACATGGCTCCGGCCGAGATGCGTGGCGCCTGGGCCGGCGAGATCGGCCAGACCCAGTTCCTCGCCTCGTCCTACCTGAACTACGCCGTCGACGGCGACCGCGACGGCCGCCGCGACCTGATCCGCTCCGTGCCCGACGTGCTCGCCTCCACCGCCAACTACCTCAAGGCCAAGGGCTGGCGCGCCGGCCAGCCGTGGGGACCGGGCACCGCCAACCACGCCGTGCTTAAGGAATGGAACCGCGCCGAGGTCTACGTGAAGACCATCGCGGTGATGGCCGAGAAGATCGGCCGCTGATCCCGCCGTTACTCCGCGTCGGGCTGATTCGCCGGCGCGGCGTCGACGAAGGCCGGGATCTGCATGCAGGCCGCGTGGATGCGCCGGATGGTCGGATAGGGTGCCATGTCGACGGCAAAGCGCGCGTTGTTGGCGACCTGCGCGACCAGGCAGATGTCGGCTAGGCCGACCGTGTCGCCATGGCAGAAGGTGCCGGTCTCGGAACTGTCGGCAAGCAGCCGTTCCATCGGCGCGAAGGTCTCCGCCACCCAGGTACGGAACCAGTCGGCGACCGCGGCGTCGTCGGCGCCGAAGCGGTCCTTGAGCGCGTTGAGGATCCTCAGGTTGTTCACCGGATGGATGTCGCAGGCGATCATCTGCGCCAGCATGCGCACCCGCGCGCGCGCCTTCGGATCGGCCGGCAGCAGCGGCGGCTCGGGCACCGTCTCGTCCAGGAACTCGATGATCGCCAGCGACTGGGTGATCACGGTACCGTCGCGCCACAGCAGCGCCGGCACCAGGCCCTGCGGATTGACGGCGAGATAGTCCGCCTCGCGGTGCTTGCCGAAGCGTAGGTGATGGGTCACCTGACGGTAGGCCAGCCCCTTCAGCGCCAGCGCGATGCGCGCCCGGTAGGAGGTCGAGCTGCGGAAGTAGCTGTGCAGGACGATGTCGGACATGGCGGTTGCCTCGCGCCTGTGGGGACGGTGCCGGGCGGCGCTGCCACGGCCGGCAAGTGATTGCAGATGCAACCATTGCCGGTCAAGGGCGGGCGGGGGCTTCGGGACCTTGGCCGCGGCGCGGCGGCGACGGACGCGTCTATTGGCTGCCGTCGAACCAGGTCTTCCACAGCGGCACGGCGCGGGCAAAGGTGCCGCGGTGCGAGGTGTCGCCAGTGGAAATCGCCTCGACGAGCGGATTGCCGTTGCCGATCGCCTGCTGATAGGTCATCGCCATGCGGCCGATGCCGGTCGTGATCGCCTCGTCCGTTTCGCCGTAGTAGTTGCGCACCGGCGTGCGGATGACCCACCGGTACGCCTGTGTCTCGGCAATCAGCCGGCCGTAGGCGGAGGCGGCGAAGAACCGGGCGTCGAAATATTCGGGCTTCAGCAGCGTCTTCAGGTCGGTCGGGACGTCCGCGGGGTTCAGCGGCTCACGGGCATAGGCCTTGCGCGACACCTCGTAATACGCGTCGGCGATCAGCGAGCGGGCGAGGCCCGGAATGCCGTAGTAGTTCTCGAAAGAGAACGACGACAGGATGAACAGGCTGTTGACCCAATCGGCGTCGATTTTGCGCGGGAAGTTGAGGAAGCCGTTCAGCGCCGCGAACACGTCGAGCGGCGCGCTCGCGGTGGCTGCCCCCTTCACGGCGACGCCGGCCTGTTCCAGCTTTTCCAGCATGGCCATGGTGACGAAACCGCCTTGCGACCAGCCGGCCAGATGGAGCCCGGTGTCCTCCAGGTTCATGTGCGCGAGTACGGCCCGGCTCGCCGTCAGCATGTCGTATGTCGCCTGCTGGTGGCTCGCCTTGACCATGTAGCCCTCCGGCTCCGCCGACTGGCCGAGGCCGAAGTAGTCCGCTCCGATCAGCAGGTAGCCCTGACCGGCGAACTGGGCGAGCATCAGTTGCGTTTCCGGCGACTGGTCGGCAAAGGACGGCACCTCCTCCTTCCCGTACACTGTGCCGTGCTGGTAGGATATCAGCGGGAAGCGCGTTGCGTCCGTGTCCGGGACGGCGAGCAGCCCGGTTGCCACCGTCGGCTTGTTGCCCCGCTCCGGGATCGTTGAGGAATAGGTAATGCGATAGAGCCGGACCGCGTTCGCCGCCGGCGTGTAGGTCTCGGTGATGCCGGCGAACTTCGGCGTGTCGACGGTCAGGATCTGGTTCAGCTTGTCGACGTCCCAACGGGCGAGAAACTGGTAGCTGACGCCCGAAGTCACCTGCGCCGGCTGGCTGTCCTCCGCCGTGGCCTGCATGCCGCCTCCACCGGCGAACAGCGCCCCTGCCGTCGCTACGGTCACCACCGCCGCGGCGTTCCGGCCCACAGCCAAAATTGCTTTGAAAATCATCTGTGTCTCCGAAACAGGTCCCGCCCCGCTGTCGCAGCCCCTTGACGCGGCACCGATCGTCCCAGCCTGCGCGCCTTCTTCTATCCGGTTCGATCTAAGAATCCGTTTAAGCGCCCGTTGCGGGTGCAGGCGCACGTCTTCCGGCCGGCAGGCCATGTGTCTTGGGGGCATCCCCCGAGACGCCCGCTGCGCGGGCTTCTCGGGATAAGGGCGGGGTCGTAAGGGCGTCTGAGGATGGCGGCGGATGGGCAGGGCGCGGCTGCCGCGCTTCAGCCCGCGAAATACAGCCCGACGAAGCCGGCGACGCCGACGAAGATGCGCCAGTAGGCGAAGGGGGCGAAGCCGTGGCGGGAGACGAAGTCGAGCAGGCCCTTGACCACGAACACGCCGGCGACGAAGGAGGTGACGAAGCCGATGGAGATGATCATGGCGTCGTCGGCCGACAGCACGTCACGGTTCTTGTAGAGGTCGTAGGCGAAGGCGCCGGCCATGGTCGGCATGGCCAGGAAGAAGGAGAATTCCGCCGCCGAGCGCTTGTCGGTGCCCATCAGCAGCGCGCCGGCGATGGTCGCGCCCGAGCGCGACACGCCGGGGATCATCGCCACCGTCTGGCACAGGCCGATGGCCAGGCACAGACCGAGCGGATAGTCCATGGCGTTGGTGTAGCGCGGCTTCAGCGGCAGGCGGTCGATGTAGAGCAGCACCACGCCGCCGATCAGCAGGGTCGAGCAGATCAGTTCCGGCGATTCGAACAGCACGGTCTTGATGAACCCGTGGGCGAACACGCCGATGACGGCCGCCGGCAGGAAGGCGACGACGATGCCGGCGACGAAGCGGCGCGAGCGCGCGTCGGAGGGCAGCGCCAGCGCGATCGACCACAGCCGGCCGAAATAGACCGTCAGGATGGCCAGGATGGCGCCGAGCTGGATCAGCACCTCGAAGGTCTTGCCCGTGCTCTCGAAGCCCAGAAAATGCCCCAACAACAGGATATGGCCGGTGGACGAGACGGGAATGAACTCCGTCAGCCCCTCGACGATGCCGAGGATGAAGGCGCTGACGATCGTGTCGTTGGTCATGGTGCGAAGGGCTCCGGAAAAAAGAGGTCTGCGCGCAGGATTGAATGTTCGCCGCGTCCTGGTCTAAGCGGGACGCGGGCGGAGGGAAAAAACCGGAAACAGGATGCTAACCATATTCCCCTAGGGTGGCGTCCGCGACCGGGAGCAACCCGGCGCCGAAGGTGCAGTCACTGAATGCTCACGCTCTATCATCATCCATTCTCTCCGTCTTCCCGTTTCGTGCGTCTCATCCTCGCCGAGTATGGCGCCGGCTTCGAAATGAGGCACGTCAACCCCTGGGAGCGGCAGCGCGACTTCCTGCTGCTCAATCCCGCTGGCACCTTGCCCGTTCTGGTGGAAAACGACGGCCCGCCGATCTGCGGACCGGGGCCGATCATGGAATATCTCGACGAGACGCGCGGCTATGCCGTCGGCGACCGTCGGCTGATGCCCGACCACCCCGAACGGCGCGCCGAGGCCCGCCGGCTGGTCGACTGGGCACTGCGCAAGTTCGACGACGAGGTCGTCGGCCATTTCGTCCGCGAGCGCATCTACAAGCAGGACATGCCGCGCTCGGTCGGCGGCGGCGAACCGGATTCGGCGGTGCTGCGCGTCGCGCGCGCCAATATCCACCACCACATGCGCTATTTCGGCTATCTTGCCGCCTCGCGCAAATGGCTCGCCGGCGACCGGCTCAGCTTCGCCGACTTCGCGCTCGCCGCCGAGCTGTCCTGCGCCGACTACCTGGGCGAGGTGCCATGGGCGGAGGAGGAGAACGTCAAGACCTGGTACGCGCGGGTCAAGTCGCGCCCGAGCTTCCGCCCGCTGCTGGGCGAGAAGATGCTCGGCATGCCGCCGGCCCTGTGCTACGCGGATCTCGACTTCTGAACCCGGAGGGCGCCCGGACTGCACCGGCGAAGCTGATGGCGGCGCTGCGCGCCCGTGCCGCCGCGCTCGGCTTCGATGCCCTCGGCGTCGCGCCGTCCGACGCGATTCCGCAGGCGCCGGCGCGCCTGCGCCGCTTCCTGGCCGACGGCCATCACGCCACCATGGCCTGGATGGCCGAGACGGAAGCGCGCCGCGCCGACCCGCGCGTGCTGTGGCCGCAGGTGCGATCTGTCATCATGCTCGCGATGACCTACGGCCCCGACACCGATCCGCTCGCCCATCTCGCGGATCCGTCCTCCGCCGGCATCTCTGTCTATGCCCGCAACCGTGACTACCACGACATCGTCAAGGGCAGGCTGAAGGAACTCGCCAGCCTGCTCGTTGCGCGCGCCGGCGGCGACGTGAAGGTCTTCGTCGACACCGCCCCGGTGATGGAAAAGCCGCTGGCCGAAGCCGCGGGTCTCGGCTGGCAGGGCCGGCACACCAACCTGGTCTCGCGCCGGCTCGGCTCCTGGTTCTTCCTCGGGTCGATCTTCACCACCCTCGACCTGCCGGCCGACGGACCGGAGGCCGATCATTGCGGCTCCTGCCGCGCCTGTCTCGACGCCTGTCCGACCGATGCCTTCCCCGCGCCCTATCGGCTCGATGCCCGCCGGTGCATTTCCTATCTGACCATCGAGCACGACGGTCCGATTCCGGTCGAGTTTCGCAAGGCGATGGCCAACCGCATCTACGGCTGCGACGATTGCCTCGCCGCCTGCCCGTGGAACAAGTTCGCCCAGGCGGCCCGCGAGGCGAAGCTCGTCGCCCGTTCCGATCTGGTGGCGCCGCGCCTGGCCGACCTGATCGAGCTCGACGACGCCGCCTTTCGGCAGAAATTCGCCGGCTCGCCGATCAAGCGCATCGGCCGCGACCGGTTCGTCAGGAATGTCCTTGTCGCGGCCGGCAACAGCGGCGACGTCGGACTGATTCCGGCGATTCGTAGGAGACTCTCCGCAGACTCGTCGCAGGTGCGCGGCGCGGCCGTCTGGGCGCTCGCGCAGCTGGCGCCCAAGGCCTTGTTCGAACAGGAGAAATCGACGCATCTGGCGGCCGAGGACGACCCCGCCGTACGCGCCGAGTGGCTCGCCGGGGCCGCTCAGCCCCACTGCCAGTAGTCGCTGCCTTCCTTGCCGTAGAAGCGGGCGAGGACCATCTTGTGGACTTCCGACGCCCCGTCGACCAGCTTCGCCGCCCGGGCATAGCGGTAGATCCATTCGAGGATTGTGTCGGTCGAGTAACCCCTGGCGCCGTTGAGCTGAATCGCCGTGTCGACGGCCTTGAACAGGGTGTCGGCAACGTGGATTTTCGCCGACGACACCTCCTTGCGCGCGCGGTCGCCCTGGTCGAGTTTCCAGGCCGCATGCATGACCAGCAGCCGGCCGATCTGGATCGCGTGGGCGACCTCGCCGAGGGTCAGTTGCACCGACTCCCGCTCCGCCAGCCGGATCCCGAATCCCGTCCGGGTGGAGACATAGTCCTGGGCGATCTCCATGCAGCGCTTCGACAGGCCGAGCCAACGCATGCAATGGGTTAGCCGAGCCGGGCCGAGCCGGATCTGGGTCAGCCGCAGGCCGTCGCCGATCTCCATCAACCGGTCGGAGTCGTCGATTTCCAGCCCGTCGAACTCCAGTTCGCACACCCCGCCATGCTCGTCCGGTCCCATGTTGCCGATCCGCCGCACGATGCGCCAGCCGGGCTGGTCGCGGTGGAACAGGAAGGCGGTCAATTGCCGGCGCTTCTCCTCCGGGTTCGGGTCGGTGCGCGCGATCAGGATGAAATGGCTGGCGACGGCCGCGCCGGAGATGAACCACTTGCGTCCGTGGACCTTCCAGCGGTTGCCGTGCCTTTCCGCTCTCGTCGCGATCATGGACGGATCGGATCCGCCGCCCGGATGCGGCTCGGTCATGACGAAGGAAGAATTGACCGCTCCGTCGACGATCGGCTGCAACCAGCGCGCCTTCTGCTCTTCGCTCGCCGCCATCTCCAGACAGCGCATGTTGCCGTCGTCAGGCGCCGCGCAGTTGAAGCAGACCGGCCCGAAGATCGAGCGGTTGGCCTCCTCGTAGAAGATCGCCTGCTCTGCCATCGGCAGGCCGAGGCCGCCGCGGGCCTGCGGCATCTGCGGCGCCCACAGGCCGGCCGCCCTGGCCTTCGCCCGGATCTGGTTGCGCAGGTCCATGCGGATGTTCTCGAATTCGTTGTAGCTGGTCGTATCGCTTTCCAGCGGCAGGATCTCGTCGGCGACGAAGGCCCGAACTCTTTCCCTCAGCTCTGCGATCCGCGGCGAAACCGTGAAGTCCATGGCGTCTCTCCTCCCGATTACAGCGGCGCGACCAGATGGCCGCCGTCGACCGGCACGATCGCCCCGGTCATGAAGCGCGATGCGTCGGTCGCCAGCAGCAGGAATGGGCCGTCGAGATCCTCCAGCCGGCCGATCCGCCGCATCGGCACGCGCTCGATCGTCCTGCGGCCGGCTTCCGTCTCGAAGAAGCCCTCGTTGATCTCGGTCTGGAAGTAGCCTGGCGCCAGCGCATTGACGCGGATGTTGTGGCGGGCGAATTCCAGCGCCAGCGCCTTGGTCATCTGCACGACGCCGGCCTTGGACACTGCATAGGAAGCGACCCCAGCGGCCACCCCGAGGCCGAGCACGGAGGCGATGTTGATGATCACGCCCGGCGTGCCGGTTTCCCGCCAGTGGCGTCCGCAGGAGATCGCCATCAGCCAGACACCCCGCAGGTTGACGTCCATCACCGCGTCGAACTCCTCCGCGGTCTGGTTCATCGCCAGACCCTCGCGGGCGATCCCGGCGTTGTTGACCAGGATGTCGAGGCCCCCGAGCCCGTCGACCGCCTGGGCTCGTGCCGCGTGGATCGCCGCGGCATCGCTGACGTCGAGCGCGATCGGCACCGCCGTCGGCGCGCCGAGTCCGCGCAATTCCTCCGCCAGGATTTTCAGCCGGTCGAGGCGACGGGCCGCTATCGCCACATGGGCACCGCAGCATGCGCACAGGCGGGCGAAATGGGCGCCGAGCCCGCTCGATGCCCCGGTGATCAGGACGCGCTTGTCCTTGAGGTCTCGCCCCAGATCCATGGTTCCTCCCAGTCTTTCCGGTCTTGTCGTCTCGCCGGACCGGTTCGGCGGCGCCGATCAGCCGGTCAGGTGCGCGAAGGCCGCGACGACCTGTTCGTAGACCTGGCGCTTGAACGGAATGATCAGGTCCGGCAGCTTCCTGGCCTCCTCCCAGCGCCAGTCGCTGAATTCCTGCTGGTGTCCCTCCGGCGGTTGTAGGATGTTGATTTCGTCCTCGCTACCCTCGAAGCGGAAGGCGAACCACTTCTGTGCCTGGCCGCGATAGCGCCCCTGGCGCGTGGTGCCGATGAGCGCCGGCGGATAGTCGTAGACGAACCAGTCGGGCGCCTCCTCGATCAGGCTGACCGACCGGACCGAGGTTTCCTCGTAGAGCTCGCGATAGGCGGCCGCCAGCGGATCCTCGCCTGCATCGATTCCGCCCTGCGGCATCTGCCAGGCGTGGGTCGGATCGACCTTGCGCGGCGAATCCTCGCGTCTGCCGATCCACACGCGCCCCGCCGCATTCAGCAGCATGATTCCCACGCAGGGCCGGTAGGGCAGGCCGTCGACGTCTGTGGGGAAGCGGGGGTCGAGGACGGGAATGTGCACGGCAGGCTCGGCGGCTGGCAGGGACCGGACACCGGCGGCGGGTGCGGTCCGAAGAGACTGCTTCTTCTTTACGGGAGAAACGGGGCAGAGGGAAACCCCTTCCGCTGCCGCCGAACGTCGCGGTCTAGCCCTGCGGTCGATCGACGGTGGCGCTGATCGGCACCAGCATCAGGCCGCGCTGCTCTAGGTCGCGCGACCAGTCTGCGAGCTGCCTGACGGTGACCGGCAGCGCGGAGCCGGCGGCAACTGCGATGCCGCGTGCGCGCGCCAGCGCCTCCAACTGCAGCAGCCGGGCGTTGATCTCGTCCGGCTTCGGCACGGCGTCGAGCACCACGTCGACCTTGCTGAACGGCGTCTGGGCGGCCGAGGCGACCGGCTGGGCGACGCTGCGCGACGAACTGCCGTCGTCGACATACATCAGTCCACGCCGGGTAACCTCCTCGAGAAGATACTGCATGGAGGCTTCCGTCGAACTGAACCGGGCGCCCATGAAGTTGACTACGCCGACATAGTTCGTGGTGCGGCTGAGAAGCCAGGTGAGCCGGTCCATGAATTCCGCGCCGCGCAGGCTGACCAGCAGCGTGTGCGGCCCTGGGTCGTTGTCGGGAAAGTCGAACGGCTCGAGCGGCAGCTGCAGGAGCAGTTCGTGGCCAGCTTGACGGGCCTCCTGCATCCACCCTTCGATCTCGTTGCCGTAGGGCGCCAGCGCCAGGGTGACGTCCGCCGGCAGGCTGTCGAGGGCGTTGCGCGAGCCGGCTTCCGACAGGCCGATACCGCCGATCACGATTGCGATCTTGGGCGTCGAGCCGAGTTCCGCGGTCACGCGCTTGGCGTAGACGTCGAGCGGCCGCAGGCCGTTGTCGCCGATCTTGGGCAGTAGGCCGTAGTC
This sequence comes from Polymorphum gilvum SL003B-26A1, assembly GCF_000192745.1. Taxonomy (NCBI): domain Bacteria; kingdom Pseudomonadati; phylum Pseudomonadota; class Alphaproteobacteria; order Rhodobacterales; family Paracoccaceae; genus Polymorphum; species Polymorphum gilvum. The sequence continues at coordinate 4,458,596 of NC_015259.1, read as the reverse complement.
CGTCCGCTCGGTCACGCGCGAATCGGGCGTCGTCGACAAGGCCACGCCGGGGCCTTCGCCCGACCCGGCCTCGCCCTGCGCCTCGGCGCCCTCGAACCGCGGTCCGAGGGCGCCCTGCCTGGCGGATCGCGAGGCATCCGGCCCGAGCGGGCCATCGGCGAATTCGGGTTTGAGTTCGACGACCGCGATATCGCGCGACGACAGGCCTTCGACGGTCTTCTCGAGCGGGATCACCGCAATAGGTTCGCCGCCGAACGGGTCGTCCACGACGCCGATCCAGACCAGCGCCGTGGTAATCATGACCGTGAACAGGCCGGCGCCGATCAAGCCGAACGGAAGGCGGAAGAATTTCCGCTTTCCCATCCCCAGGGGGGCAGTCAGGTCATCCGCCGCCATCTTGCGCGTTGCCACTCCTCAGGAGGACCGCTCCGCTGCGGGAGGGGCCTTGCAGGGCATCGGGAGCCGGGTCGACGCGCGACGGATTGACCCGGCGGGCCCTATGCTGAAGGGTCAGTTCGGTACACTCGCACGCTCGCCCGCGATCGGCGGGAAGGCGCTGTTCACCTGGATGCCGCGCAGCAGGTCGAGCGCCAGAGCCAACTGCTTGTCGTCCTTCGGATCGGCGGGAACATAGGCCTGACTGCCGGAACTTTCCTTCTCGGCTTCATCCTTGCCTTCGGCTTCGAGATGGCCGCGCAGTCCGGCCTCGCCCTTGGTCTCGCCGCGTCCCTGCATGTCTTCCGGCAGTTCCTGCAGCACCTCGATATCGGGGATGATGCCCTTGGCCTGGATCGACGCGCCGGACGGCGTGTAGTAGCGCGCGGTGGTCAGGCGGATGGCGCCGTTAGCCCCGAGCGGGATGATGGTCTGCACCGACCCCTTGCCGAACGAGCGGGTGCCCAGGACGGTCGCGCGGCGATGGTCCTGCAGCGCTCCGGCGACGATCTCGGAGGCCGACGCCGATCCGCCGTTGACCAGAACGATGACCGGCTTCCCGCTGGTCAGGTCGCCGGCGCGGGCGTTGTAGCGCTGGGTTTCGTCGGCGTTGCGCCCGCGGGTCGAGACGATCTCGCCGCGGTCGAGGAAGGCGTCTGACACGGCGATCGCCTGGTCGAGCAGCCCGCCCGGATTGTTGCGCAGGTCGATGATGTAGCCCTTCAGCTCGGACTTACCGATCTTGCCGCTGAGTTCCTCGACTGCCTTCTGAATACCGTCGAAGGTCTGCTCGTTGAACTGGGTGACACGGATGTAGCCGACGTCACCCTCCTCACGCCAGCGCACCGAGCGGATGCGGATTACGTCGCGGGTGATCTTGATCTCCAGCGGCTCGGCGCGGCCTTCGCGCCGCACGGTGATGGCGATGTCGGTGTTGACCGGGCCGCGCATCTTCTCGACCGCCTCGTTGAGGCTCAGGCCTTGCACCTGCTCGCCGTCGATATGGGTGATCAGGTCGCCGGCCAGCACGCCGGCCTTGTGCGCGGGCGTGTCGTCGATCGGGGAGACGACCTTGACCAGTCCGTCCTCCATCGTGACCTCGATGCCGAGGCCGCCGAACTCGCCGCGCGTCTGCACCTGCATGTCGCGGAAGGTCTTCGGCGACATATAGCTCGAATGCGGGTCGAGCGAGGTCAGCATGCCGTTGATCGCGGATTCGATCAGTTGCGCGTCGTCGGGAACCTCGACGTAGTCGGAGCGGACCCGCTCGAACACGTCGCCGAACAGGTTGAGCTGGCGATAGGTGTCGGAGGCTGCGGCGTTGGCGGCGCCGCTGACCCGCAGGGGCAGCTGAGACAGGGTGGACACAGCGACGGCCCCGACCAGGACACCGGCGAACAGCAGAGAAGCTTTCCGAATCATCCGCGAACCTTTTCTTCCTCGGTGCGGGCCCACCACGGGGTGGGGTCGATCGCACTTCCGTCTTTTCTGAATTCAACATACAGGACGGGCTGGGTCGAGCCCAAGCCAAACGTCGACGCACTTGCCCAATGCGTTGAGCCCATCACTCCGACAGGTTCCCCCGCGAGCACGAATTGCCCCAGTTCCACATCGATCCTGTCCATGCCAGCCAGCAACACATGATATCCGTCGCCGGCGTTCAGGATCAAGAGTTGCCCGAACGAGCGGAACGGCCCGGAATAGACCACCCAGCCGTCGTTCGGTGCGGTGATGCGCGCGCCCGGGCGCGTCGCGATCGACTGGCCTTCGGTCCGTCCGCCGAAATCGTCCTCCTGGCCGAAATCCTTCAGCAGCACGCCCGAAACCGGTTTCGGCAGCTGGCCTCTGGCCTCGATGAAGGCGACCGCCGGGGTGAGTCGTCCGGGATCGACGAACGGGTTCGACACCGGCGGCCGCCCGCCCTGCCGGCTTTCGGCGCTGCGTGCGGCCGCCCTTGCGGCCACTCTGGCGCTCTCGATCTCGGCTTCCATCTGCGCGATCAATTCTTTGAGAGACCCGGCCTTGTCTGCAAGCTCCTCTGCGCGTTGCCGCTCAGCGGCCAGTTTCTCGGCGCTCGTGTCGCGCTGCCGGCGCTTGGCTGACATCAGCAGCTCGAGTCGGGACTGTTCCTCGGCAAGCCGCATCGCGTCTCCGCGCAGCCGGTTCTTTTCGCCTGCGATCGTCGTCTTGAGCCTGGTCAGCTCCTCTAGGTCGGCCGCCAGCGCTTCCGCCTCGATGCGGATCTCCGGCATCACCGCATTGAGCAGAATCGCACTGCGCACGGCCGCCAGCGCGTCGCTCGGCCGCACAGCCAGCGCCGGCGGCGGCCGTCGTCCGATCCGTTGCAGTGCTGCCAGCACCTCCGCGAGCACGCCCCTGCGTTCCTGCAGGGACGCGCGCACTGCATCCTCGTTCTCGCCGAGGCGCGCCAACCGGCGTTCCGTGTTGGCGAGATCGCCCTCCAGGGCCTTAACCTTCTGCGCCGTCCTGAGGATCGTCGCCGTCAGCGCCTGACTGTCCCGGTCGATGGCCTCGATCTCGCGCGCGATTTCGCTCTGCTGCCCGGCCGACAGCTCGATGTCGCGGCTCAGCGCGGCCAGTTCCGCCTCGCGTTGCTGCTTGCGTTGGAGCGATTCGGTGATCGCCTCGTCGGCGGCCGTAGCCTTGTCCGGGTCCTCTACCGCCTGCGCAGGAACCGACGCGACCGCCAGCACCGCGGTCAGTAGGCCGGCGCGCAACATTTTGTCCCGGAACGGTCTCACCCGGCGTGCAGCCACTCTGTCGATCCTGATGCCACGGTTGTCGCGCAGCATGCCGGTCGCGTGTTAACGAAACGTTTACCTTCCCGTCTGCGGGACGCGAAAGCCAAGGAAGCCTAGGTGGCGAATGCGGCGATATGCGGGCGCTCCCGCGCGCGTCTGCGATCATGCCCGGTGGTAGGGGTGGCCCGCCTGGATGGTCAGCGCCCGGTACACCTGTTCGGCCAGCAGGATGCGCACGATCTGGTGCGGCCAGGTCATCGCGCCGAAGGCGAGGCTGACATCGGCCCGCTCGATCATCGCAGCGCCGTGCCCGTCCGCGCCGCCGATGGCGAAGGCGATATCGGAGACGCCGTCGTCCATCCAGGCCTGCAGCAGAGCGCTGAAGCCGGCGCTGGTCATCGCCTTGCCGGCCTCGTCGAGCACCACCAACCGCGCCCGGCCGGGCAGGGCGGCGAGCAGGGCCGCGGCTTCCTCGCCCTTGCGGTCCTCGGCGCGTGCGGCGCGGCTTTCGGCGAGTTCGATCACCTCGACGGCGGACACGCCCAATCCGCGTCCGACCTTGCGCGCCCGGTCGAGATAGCGGTCGAAAAGATCCTTGTCGCTGCCGGCCTTCATGCGACCAATGGCTGCAAAGACGAAGCGCATGATGTCATGCCCGGACTCTGTGTCCGGGCTCCGTTGGTCGGGACAGGATCGGCCGTCTGCCGTCAGCCGATGTACTGGGTCGTTTCGCTCGCGTCGGCGGCCCACATCTTCTCGAGGTTGTAGAACGCCCTGACTTCCGGCCGGAAGATGTGCACGATGACGTCGCCCGCGTCGATGAGCACCCAGTCACAATGGGTCTGGCCCTCGATCCGGGCGTTGCCGAAGCCGGCCTCCTTGAGATCGCGCAGGAGGTGATCGGCGATCGCGCCGACATGCCGGTGAGAACGGCCCGAAGCGATCACCATGTAATCGGCGAGCGGACTCTTTCCGGCGATTTTCAGGGAAACGACGTCCTCGGCCTTCGATTCGTCCAGGCTCGCGAGGACCGTGTCGATCAGGTCGCCCTGCAGGACTGCGCCTACGGAGGACTGAAGAGGGGCGGACGTAGCCATCCCCTCGCTTTCAAAGGTCATGGTCAGGTGTGTTGCCTTTCGCCATTGGTTCTCCAGGGTGTGCGGCTCGATTGCCCGCAGATCCCGTGGCGCCGGCAGTGTTTCAGACCTAGTCTGCCGCGCGCCCCTTAAGATAAGCTCTGCAGTCTGACGATTTCAAGACGCTTACCGCCCTCCCGTCACCCCGGTGTGTCCTGCTGGCGCAGGCGAGTCGACGAGGTCGGGTCCAGCGGCGCGTGCAGGAATACCCAGGCAGGCGGTTTGCAGATGGGGAGCAGCCCGGCGTCTTCCTCCGCCAACCGGTCGGCGTGGAACGCCTGCGCCATGGGCGAGGACAGCGTCGCGAAGCCGGAGCCTGGCCGGTTGACGATGGCAACCGGGACCCGGGCCACGATCGAGCGCCAGTCCTGCCAGCGGTGGAAGCTCGCGAGGTTGTCCGCGCCCATCACCCAGACGAAGCGCAACGCCGGATGGCGGTTCTGCAGCATCTCGATCGTGCGTGCCGTGTAGGGGGTGCCGAGCAAGCATTCGTGCGCGGTCACCTTCATGCGCGGATGGTCCGCCAGCGCCGAGGTGCGGTGGATGCGCATCTCCAGCGGCGCCAGCGCGGATGGATCCTTGAGCGGGTTGCCGGGTGTCACCAGCCACCAGACCTGGTCGAGGCCGAGCCGCTTGAGCGCAGTCTCGGCCACCAGGCGATGTCCGGAGTGCGGTGGGTTGAACGAGCCGCCGAACAGGCCGATCCGGTTGCCCGGCTCAGCATGTGGCAGCTTCATCCAGTCAGCAATCGGACCCCCTGCGGGCGGGACAAGGCTCATGGACGGGTCTGGCCCGTGCCCCGGACGCGATATTTGAAGCTGGTCAGTTGCTCCACGCCGACCGGTCCGCGCGCATGCATGCGGCCGGTGGCGATGCCGATTTCCGAGCCCATGCCGAATTCGCCGCCGTCGGCGAACTGGGTCGAGGCGTTGTGCAGCACGATGGCCGAGTCCACCTTGCGCAGGAAGGTCTCCGCCGCGACTGCATCCTCGGTCAGGATGCAGTCCGTATGGTGCGAGCCGTAGGTCTCGATGTGCTCGATCGCAGCGTCCAGGCCGTCGACCACCCTCACCGACAGGATCCTGTCCAGATACTCGGTCGTCCAGTCCTCGCCGGTCGCCGGCACGACGCTCGTGCACAGGCGCTGGGTCTCGGCGTCGCCTCGGATCTCGCAGCCTCCGGCCTGAAGCGCCTCGACGACCGGCCTGAGGTGCGTTTCCGCCACCGCCCTGTCGACCAGCAGCGTCTCCAGCGCGCCGCAGATGCCGGTCCGCCGCAGCTTGGAATTGACGATCACTTCGATCGCCCTGTCGAGGTCGGCGGCCCTGTCGAGGTAAATGTGGACGAGGCCCTCCAGATGCGCGAACACCGGCACGCGGGCGTCCGCCTGCACCCGGGCGACCAGGCTCTTGCCGCCGCGCGGCACGATGACGTCGAGATTGCCGTCGAGCCCGCGCAGCATCTCCCCGACAGCGGTGCGATCGGCGGTCGGTACGATCTGGATCGCGTCCTCGGGCAGGCCGGCCGCGGCAAGACCCTTCTGCAGCGCCGCGTGGATCGCACGGTTGGAGTGGATGGTATCCGACCCGCCGCGCAGGATCACAGCGTTGCCGGCCTTCACGCAAAGCGCGCCCGCATCGGAGGTGACGTTCGGCCGGCTTTCGTAGATCACGCCGATGACGCCGAGCGGCGTGCGCACGCGCTCGATCTTCAGCCCGTTCGGCCGTTCCCACGCGGCGATCACGCTGCCGACCGGATCGGGCAGGGTGGCGATGTCCTCCAGAGTCCTGGCGATCGCCTCGATCCGCTCCGCCGTCAACGTGCCGCGGTCCAGGAAGGCGACCGTCTGTCCGGCAGCGGTCATCGCCTCGACGTCGCGGGCATTAGCGGCCAGGATCTCAGGCGCCGCGGTCCGCACGGCGCCCGCCATGGCGGTCAAGGCCCGGTTCTTGGCCTCGGTCGAGGCAGTCGACAGGATCCGCGCCGCCGCGCGGGCGCGCCGGCCGATGTCGGCCATGAGCGTTTCGATGTCAGTCGTCTGCGCCGTGTCCAGCATGGCCTTGTCCCGTTTCTCAATTCCGGCCCTGGGCCGCGTCGTTTTTCCTACAGGTCTTTCGTGCCGGGTGCATCATCCAGCACGAGGTCGTCGCGGTGAATCATCTCCGCCCGTCCCGGATAGCCGACGATTGCCTCGATCTCGCGGCTGTTGCGGCCGGCGATCATACGCGCCTCGGCCGCGTCATAGGCGATCAGGCCACGGCCGATGTCGCGTCCTTCTGGTGACAGGACGCGCACCGCGTCACCGCGCGAGAAGGTGCCGGCGACGGCGGTGACGCCCGCCGGCAGCAGGCTTTTGCCGGACTTCACGGCTTCCAGGGCGCCCCTATCCAGGGTGATTTCCCCGCGCGGCTCCAGATGTCCGCCGATCCAGGCCTTGCGGGCGGTTGTCGGCGTCGACGGGGCCAGGAACCAGGTGCAGCGCGCGCCCTCGTCGATGGCCTTCAGCGGGTTCAGGCGCTTGCCGGAGGCGATCGCCATCACCGTGCCCGCCGAGGTCGCGATCTTGGCCGCGTCGATCTTGGTCTTCATGCCGCCGCGCGACAGTTCCGATCCGGCACTGCCGGCCATTGCCTCGATCTCGGCCGTGATCCGCGGCACCTCCGGCAGGAACACCGCGTCCGGATGGGTCGCCGGCGGCGCCGTGTAGAGCCCGTCGACGTCCGACAGCAGCACCAGGCAGTCGGCGCTCGCCATGGTCGCGACGCGCGCCGCCAGACGGTCGTTGTCGCCGTAGCGGATCTCCGAGGTCGCCACCGTGTCGTTCTCGTTGATGATCGGCACGGCGCCAAGCCGGAGCAGCATGCCGAGCGTGGCGCGCGCGTTCAGATAGCGCCGCCGCTCCTCGGTATCGCCGAGCGTCAGCAGCACCTGTCCGGCACGCAGGCCCCGCCGGTCGAGGCATTCCGAGTAGGCCTGCGCCAGAGCGATCTGCCCGACCGCCGCCGCAGCCTGGCTTTCCTCAAGCCTGAGCGCCCCTCTTGGCAGGCCGAGCACGCCGCGCCCGAGCGCGATCGAGCCCGAGGACACGACCAGGATCTCGCAGCCGGCGGCGGCGAGTGCGGCCAGGTCGTCGACCAGGGCTTCGAGCCAGGCACGCCGCAGCTCGCCCTTCTCGACCAGCAGGGCCGAGCCGATCTTGACGACGACGCGCTTGTGGTCGCTGAGCTTGCGGGCAGACATCAGGGACGCCACTCCTCGTCGCGGACGGCCGGCACCTGGTTGCCCGCCTCTTCCTTGTCCCGATCCATGGCCCTCAGGATCATCCGCAGCGCGGTGTCGACGTTCTCGCGGCTCGCGGCCGACAGGACCAGCGGCTTGCGCCCGCAGGCCGCTTCCAGCGCCGCCGCCTTCTCCGCCCTGAGTTCCGGCGACAGGGCGTCGGCCTTCGACAGGGCGACGATCTCCGGCTTGTCGGTCAGTCCGCCGCCGTAGGCTTCCAGTTCATGGCGCACGATTCTGTAGGCCTCGCCGGGATCTTGCTCCGACGAGCCGTCGACCAGGTGCAGCAGTACCCGCGTGCGTTCGATGTGGCCGAGGAAGCGGTCGCCGAGGCCGGTGCCCTCGTGCGCGCCCTCGATCAGGCCGGGAATGTCGGCCAGCACGAAGCCGCGCCCGTCGATCTCGACCACGCCGAGGTTGGGGTGCAGCGTCGTGAACGGATAGTCGGCGATCTTCGGCTTGGCCGCCGAAACGGCGGCGAGGAATGTTGACTTGCCGGCATTGGGCAGGCCGACGAGACCTGCATCCGCGATCAGCTTCAGGCGCAGCCAGATCCATTTCTCCTCGCCCGGCAGACCGGGATTGGCGTGGCGCGGCGCCTGGTTGGTCGACGACTTGAAATGGGCGTTTCCGAAGCCGCCGTTGCCGCCGCGCAGCAGCAGCACGCGCTGGCCGACCTCGGTCATGTCGGCGATCAGCGTCTCGTTGTCCTCTTCCAGCACCTGCGTGCCGACCGGAACCCTCAGAACCACGTCCTCGCCGCCTGCGCCGGTGCGGTTGCGGCCCATGCCATGGATGCCGGTGCCGGCCTTGAAATGCTGCTGGTAACGGTAATCGATCAGCGTGTTGAGGCCGTCCACGCATTCGACCCACACATCGCCGCCGCGCCCGCCGTCGCCGCCGTCCGGACCGCCGAACTCGATGAATTTCTCGCGCCGGAACGACACCGCGCCGGCGCCGCCGGTGCCGGAGCGGATGTAGATCTTGGCCTGGTCGAGGAATTTCATGGAAATCGCTTTCTGTCGCGGCGGTCAGGCCGCCCCGGCCTGCAGGAAGATGTCACGATGGAGCCTGAGTTTGGTCGACGGCCTGGCTTCGCCGCGTGCGAGACTGGAGCAAGTGCCTGTACCGTCGTCCTGAAACCCCAGCTTGCGCAAGACGTTCATCGAGGCCGGGTTTTCGTCCATCGCCTGGCTGACCACCTTGCCGGCCGGGTATTGGTCGAAGAACCAGGCGAGGGCGGCGCGTGCCGCCTCGCTCATGTAGCCCTTTCCCCAGTACGGCCGACCAAGCCAATAGCCCAAAGAGGGCGCTTGCTGCAACTTTCCCAGCGACACGCAGCCGATCAGGCCGCTGCCGTCGTCGACCGCCCAGGTCGTCTCGCCGTCGGGCGTCCCGGCGTTCACCCTGGCGAGCCAGGCGAGGCCGTCCTCGTGCCGATAGGGATGCGGCACAACAGCAAGCATCTTGGCGACCTCGTAGTCGCCCACGAGCGCGACCAGCCGGTCGAGATCGGCCGATTCAGGTGCGCGCAGCGTCAGCCGCCCGGTGGCCAGTGTGCCGATCATGCCGCGATCCTCCGCGCCTCGAAGTCGGCCCGCCCGAGCCGCATGACGATGGTGGGCACCTTGCGGTCCAGTGCCTTCGCGTAGCGCATCGTCCTGGCTGCCGGACGGAAGCCGAGCCGGCGCAGGACGGCGCGCGAGGCGGCATTGTCCTCGAAGGCGCGTGCCGCGATCGCCGGGCAGGCGTGCATGGCGAAGCCCCAGTCGAGCGCCGCCTGCGCCGCCTCGGCCGAATAGCCGGCCCTCTGGAACGGCCGGCCGATCCAGTAGCCGAGCGTCGGGCAGTCCGGCGCCTCGGAGAGATCGCCGGGCGCTTGGACCGCGACGCTGCCGATCAACACGCCGCCCAGCGTCACCGCGAACACCGCCTCGTCGCGGGCGGGGTCGGCGGCGCGCGCTGCCGTGACGAAGGCCTCGGCCGCACCCTCCTCATAGGGCCAGCTGCAGCTCGTGAGCCAGCGGGCGACCGCGAAGTCTCGGCCGCACAGGGCGGCGACCGCCTCGGCGTCGTCCGCCTGCAACGGCCGCAGGACCAGCCGGCGCGTGGTCAGGACGGGCAGGCTCATGCCGATCTCCCCCAGCGCTTGAGCGCACGCCAGATCGACCGTTCGAGGCCGTAGCGCTCGATCGGCACGCTGCCGCCGGCGGCCAGCGAGCGGATCATCGCCTGGTCGCGGTACTGGAAGCCGCACTTCACCAGCACCCGCCGCGAGGCGGGGTTGGTGACCCGGCAGGCGGCCGCGAGCTCGTTCATCGAGCCGCAGGAGAACGCCTGGTCGACCAGCGCCTGCACGGCTTCGGTGGCATGGCCGTTGCCCCAGAACGGCTCGCCGAGCCAGTAGCCGACATGCACCGGCCCGCCGGGCTCGGTGCTGCCATATTTGGCGACGCCGATGAAGCGGCCGGTAGACTTCAGGCGGATGGCATAGAGGGCGGCGTCGGCCGAGGTTGCCTGGCCGCGCTGCACGAGCCGGCGCGCGTCGTCGCCGGAGAAGGGGTGGGGCATGGTCGCCAGGTTGGCGGCGATCTTGCGGTTGTTGGCCAGGAACACGATGTCGGCCAGGTCGTCCGTTCGCGGCTGGTCGAGCCGGATCCGGGCGGTTTCCTGCGGCAGCACGGCCGCGCCGAGACAACTTTCCTCTAAGGGTCCTTCGCTTTCGACAACCATGGTACGCTCCGATCAAAGTGCAAAGAAAAAGGGGAGATGGCGACCCATCTCCCCCGTGAACTTTGACCGGTTCGCCAGAACCGCCGGGTCGATGGGACGCCGGCGATTCCTGGGATCACTCGGCGTTACTCCGCTGCTACCGCTGCCGGGAGCACGTTGATGAAGGTTCGGCCGTTGGCTTTCGGTTGGAACTCCACCTTGCCCTCGACGGTCGCGAAGATGGTGTGGTCCTTGCCCATGCCGACGCCCGTGCCCGGATGCCAGGTGGTGCCGCGCTGACGCGCGATGATGTTGCCCGGAATCACGGCTTCGCCGCCGAACTTCTTGATGCCGAGACGGCGGCCGGCGGAGTCGCGGCCGTTGCGGGACGAACCGCCTGCTTTCTTGTGTGCCATGACGAAACTCCTCGTCTTACCTGTTCAGTTGCGACCGAAGGTGCGGCGATCACTCGCCAGCGGCTTCCTCGGTCTCGGCCTTCTTCGATGCGCGCTTCTTCGCCGGCTTTGCGCCTGCTGCCAGGATATCGGTGATCTTGACGAGCGTGTAGGCCTGGCGATGTCCGTTGCGGCGACGCGAATTCTGGCGGCGGCGCTTCTTGAAGACGATGATCTTGCGGGTGCGGCCCTGGTCGACGACTTCCGCGGTCACGGAAGCGCCCTCCACAAGCGGCGCACCGACGGTGGTTTCTGCGCCGTTGCCGATCATCAGCACCTCGCCGAAGGTGACGGTGCTGCCGGCTTCGGCATCGAGCTTCTCGACCTTCAGGAGGTCGTCGGCGGCGACGGTGTACTGCTTGCCGCCGGTCTTGATCACTGCGAACATGTCTCGCACGTCCTTCTTTTCGTTCGTGTCTGGCGTCCTTCGGCGGTTCCGCGCGCGGCCCGCACACGCAGGCAGGACAGCGACAGCGGAGCTCTTTGCGACCGGCTTCGAGGGGGGCGCCGCTGGCGGTTTTCCCCGTGTCCGGTCAGGCCTCGAACAGCAGAAAAGGCGGCACCCGCGAGGGACCGCCACTTTCAGGAAGCCGCACTATAGTCAGGGCGGGCCCCAAGTCAATGAAGAACTGGGCGTCCGACGGGCAAATCCTGCTCTTTCGTGCTCTCTGGCGCGCGCTTCCTCTCGCGTACCCCTCTCGCGTCCTGGGTCGCGTCGCCTGCGCGCGGTTGCGCCCACGCCTTGCCGTCCGCGGTTGCGCCCACGCCTTGCCGTCCGTGGTTGCGCCGGAAGGACTCGGGTTGCCCGGGATCTGCGCCGTCGTCCGCGGTCGGTCGGGAAAATGCAAAAAGCCGCGTGCGACCCTCTTGCGGGCGCCCGCCGCCTTGTCTATGTTCCGCGCCACTCGAGGCCCCGATCTTGAGTGCCGCGGAGAGGTGCCGGAGTGGTTGAACGGGGCGGTCTCGAAAACCGTTGTGCGGGCAACCGTACCGAGGGTTCGAATCCCTCTCTCTCCGCCACTTGCCCTCGCGAAAGCGTTCTCCCGATCCGGCTGCAGCCGAATTTTGTCGTGTTTTCAAAGGGGTTTGCGGGACAGGCTGAACACCGCTTTATCGGCTGTCGGCCCAAAATCCGTTCTCTTGTCCGGCTATTCTCTGAACCTGATGACTGCGCCGATTTAGTGAATTTCTTGCAATGCACTGTAAGTAAGGGATTTTCCTGTAGGCCAACCTAAACACTTCGACCGGAGTCGCGTTCGGCGAGATGGAACAGGAATCGAACGTTCGCCGGTCCGTAGGTCTCGTTCAGCGTGCCGGTTGCTGCGGTGCAGCACACGTCAAAATTCTGCAGGATGGGCGGAAATCGGTCGTTCGCCGCGTTCTGTACCAATGTCCGCAGAGGGCCGGTCACGACTATCTCGACTTTCTGATACAAGAAACCCAGGGCTTTCAGCAGAACGCCAAGCGCATGCGGATTGCATCTCTACTGCGGCATCGGCAGTCCTTTGCTCGTGTTCATTCCGACAGGTCGAGTTCCTCGTTGATGGCATCCAGCGTGGCGATGCGTTGGCTGACGGCGTCGGGGTTTTCCCCGAGGTAGGACAGCGCCAGCAGCCGCAGCATCGAAATCATCGTCGCATGGGTCGGCAGGATGCCGTAGCTGGCGATGTGGCACGGCAGCACGAAATCCGAAAAGCGCTGCGCCTGCGCGGCATAGGCATGATCGGTGATCGTGATGACCCGCATCCGCGTTGTGCGGGCGTGTTTCAACAGAACCGGCAACAGCCGGGGGCGCGGCTCGAACGTCAGCAGGATCAGCGCATCGCGCGGGCCGGTCATCGCCAGTTCCGCCGCCCAATCCTGCCCGGCCCCTTCGATCTGGTGCACGCCATGGCGCAACCGTGTGAACATGGTGCGCCCCAGCCGTGCAAGCCCGTATTCATCGCCAAACCCGAGGAACCACAAGTTCGGCGCCTTCTCCAGCACGCTCGCGATTTCCGGCAGCAGGTCGGACCGCATCTCCTCGAAGGTGCGTGACAGGTTGCGGCTTTCCAGTGCCAGATGTTCGGACAGGGTTCTGCCCAGCGACGCGGCCTCGGGTTTCGGGTCGAATCGTGCATAGGGCGCGCGGCTGTTGCGTTCGTCGCGGGCTTGGATGCGCACTTCCTCGAAATCCGCGTAACCCAAAGTGCGGAAAAAACGGGCAGTCGTCGCTTTTGATACCCCGGCCAGAGACGCAAGCTCTGTCGCGGTGTGCGTTTCCACAAGCCCCTGATTTTCCAGCAGGACAGAAGCGATTTTCTGTTCGCTCGATGTCAATCGGGTGAATTTTTCCTGAATGCGCAGGATCAGTCTGGAGGCCATCTCACCGGAATTCCCTTGACGAATGAAACCCACGTTTCACAGAATTGAAACAGTGAAACGACAAGGGGTGCAAGATGACGTCCTCCAGGATGATCCGCGAAAGAATATGGACGAAGCTGCACGAGGTGGCGAGGCCGGATACCCGGTTCCACATGAACTTTGCCGAGGTGATCCCGGATTTCGATGGCTCTGAAACCGCCACCGACCATCTGGTGCAGGACCCGGCCTATCAGGCCAGCAGCTTTGCCTTCATCACGCCCGACAACTGCCTCGTCGATCTGCGCCGCAGGATGATCGAGGCGGGCAAGCCCTTTGTCATGTCGACCTACGGCATCTATCGCGGGTTCCTCTATCTCGACCCGGCCAAGGTGCCTCCCGGTGCCGCGCTCTATGCTGCCTGGCTCGACGGGATGGAGCATTTCGGCGAGCCGGTCACGCTGGAGGACATCTCGAAGAAGGGGCGCTTCGACTACCTCGTCACCGGGGCCTCCGCCGTGTCGAAGAACGGTGTGCGCTTTGGCAAGGGGCACGGGTTCTTCGACCTGGAATGGGGCATGTTCACCGACCTTGGTTTTGTCGATGAAACCACGCCCGTCCATGCGGTGGTGCATGACATCCAGCTGGTCGAGGAGCAGTTGCAGCCCTCGGAAACCGACATCCTCGTGGACAAGATCTTCACCCCCGGCGGCACCCATGTGGTCGAACGCCGGGCGAAACGCCCCAGCGGGGTGAAATGGCCGCTGCTCGACCCCAAGCAAATAGACGAAACCCCACCCTTGCAAGAGCTTCAGCGCCTGCAGGGTCTCGCCTGACATCCCCAACACGGAGAAAAGACCATGCTCAATCGCCGCAGTTTCCTTGGCACCGCCGCTGCCGGTCTCGCCGCCTCGGCCCTGCCATTCCGCGCCCGGGCTGCCACCCCGCTGACCATGCAGGCCGCGTGGATCAACGATGCCGAATTCGCAGGCTATTTCCTGGCCATGGATCAGGGATATTACACCGAGGCCGGCCTGGACCTCGAATACCTGTCCGGCGGGCCGGACGTGATCCCCGAAAGCACGATCATCGCGGGCCGCGCCGATCTGGCGCTGACCACGCCCGACACCACCATCAAGGCGATCGTCGAACAGGGCGCGCCGTTCAAGATCATCGGCGCGCAGTATCAAAAGAACCCCATCGGCATCGTGTCGCTGGCGAAAAACCCGATCAATACGCCGCAGGACCTGATCGGCAAGACGCTGGCCGTGCCGCCGGTCAACGTGATCTCGGTCGAGGCGATGCTGAAGATGAACGGCATCGAGCCGGGGCAGGTCAACATCGTGCCCTATGCCTATGACCCGACACCGCTGGTCAAGGGAGAGATCGACGCCAGCCTCGATTTCACCACCAACGTGCCGTTCACGATTCAACAGGCGGGTGAAGAGGCCACGTCCTTCCTGCTCTATGATTTCGGCTACACGATCTATAACGACACGGTTGTCGTCACCGAACAGGTGCTGGCTGAAAAGCGCGATCTGCTGGTGGCCTGGCTGCGCGCCTCGCGCAAGGGCTGGGCGGAAAACCTCGCCGATCCCACGGTCTGGCCGCCGAAATTCGCAGACACGCATTTCAAGGGCACGGGTCGGTCGATCGAGAACGAGGTCTATTTCAACACTGCGCAAAAGCCGCTGATGGAAAGCCCCGAGGGCTACTTTGCCCTGACCGAGGACGGCATCGAAAAGTGCCTGAGCGCGCTTGGCGAGGTCGGAATCGTGGGCAGCACCGACATGTTCGACACCTCGCTTCTGGCGGAGGTCTGATGATCCAGCCTGACGGGATTTCGCTGGACGGGGTGAGCAAGACCTTCAGCGGGCGGGGCAAGGTCGTCGAGGCGTTGCGCGACGTGACCCTTTCCTGCCCACGGGGCACATTCACCGCGATCATCGGCCCGTCAGGCTGTGGCAAATCCACCGTGATGCGCATCGCCCTGGGGTTGGAAAGCCTTGATGCAGGGGTGGTGCGGATTGCGGGTGAGCCTCCGCTGGCGGCCGCCCGGGACGGCGTCACCGGCGTCGCGTTTCAGGACGCGGCGCTGTTGCCGTGGCGGTCGGTGCGGCGCAACATCGAGGTGCCGTTGGAGGTGCTGCGCCGCAAACCCGATGCGGGCCATGTGCAGGCAATGATCGACCTCGTGGGCCTCAAGGGATACGAAAACTCCCTGCCGGGCGAGTTGTCCGGCGGGATGCGCCAGCGGGTGGCCATCGCGCGGGCGCTGGTGACGCATCCGCAGGTCTTGTTCATGGACGAGCCCTTTGGCGCGCTGGACCAGATCCTGCGCCGCCAGATGAATGTCGAATTGCAGCGCATCTGGGCCGAGACCGGATCGACCGCGCTGCTGGTCACGCATGGCATCGACGAGGCGGTGTTCCTTGCCGATCGCGTCGTGGTCATGCACGCCGCGCCGGGGCGGATCGTGGATGTGATCGACGTGCCGTTCGACCGGCCACGCAAGCCGCCGCTGTTTTCCGATCCGGCGTTTCACAAGGTCTGCGATCACGTGGCCGAGGTGCTGCATGGCGGCTGAAAGACGCTTTGCCGGGGTGCGCAACGCCCTGATCCTTTTGCTCTTGTGGGAGGTCATCGGTCAATTGGGGCTGGTCGCGGGTGGGGCTTTGCCACCACCCAGCGACATCCTGATCCGCCTTTGGCAGGATCGCGGCGACTACCCCGGCCACATCATAGCCACGCTGCAAGCCTCGGTCGCGGGGTTCGTGATCGGCAACGTGGTGGCCGTCGCGGCGGGGGTGATCTTTGCCCTGTCGCCGCCCATGCTGCGGCTGTTCCGGGGCATCAACATCGCCGCATTCGCCCTGCCGCCCATCGCCATTGCGCCGATCCTGGCGCTGACCCTGTCGGGTATGGCGCCCCGCATCACGCTGGCCGCTTTGGGCGTCTATTTCGTCACCATGACCGCCACCGTGATCGGCATCGCGCAGGCCGACAGCCGCGCCAAAGACGTCGTGCGCGCCTATGGCGGCTCGCGCTGGCAGGTGCTGCGGCTGGTGCAGTTTCGCGGCGCGGTGCCGTCGATCCTCGCCGGTCTGCGCATCGCCGCGCCCAACGCCGTGCTGGGCGCCATCCTGGCCGAGTTCGGCGGCGGCGGGCGCTGGGGCCTTGGCACTTACCTGCTGGGGTCATTGGGGCGGGGCGAGCCGGATCGCCTCTGGGGCATCGGACTGATCGCAACGCTGATCGCCGGGCTCAGCTATGCCGGCTTCGCGCTGTTGTCGCGAAAGCTGCTGGGCGCGACCAAGGCGGTGACGCTGAACGCCGCCGTGCCCACGGGCAAGGGTGACAGCGGCCCGCTTTGGGCGCGCATCGGCATGGCGCTGGCGTCCGTCGCCCTGCCGTTTGCGCTGTGGTGGGCGCTGATCAAGCTCAGCGGCGCGCCCTCGATGATCGCCAAGACACCGGGCGACGTTTTCACCTATCTCTTTCTCGCGCCGTCTGCCGAAACCGCACAGGCCAAGCTGCTGGCCGCCCTGGCGCAAACCCTGCCCAT
This sequence comes from Polymorphum gilvum SL003B-26A1, assembly GCF_000192745.1. NCBI lineage: Bacteria > Pseudomonadati > Pseudomonadota > Alphaproteobacteria > Rhodobacterales > Paracoccaceae > Polymorphum > Polymorphum gilvum. The sequence goes on along the minus strand of NC_015259.1, from coordinate 4,441,912 downwards.
CACCTTCATCGGGATGGTGGCCGGGTTGGCCTTTGCCTTTGCGCTGGCGATCCTGTCGAAACTGTCGCCCCGCTTCATCTCAGGCTTCATGCCCGTGGCGCTCATCACCCAGACCATGCCCCTGGTCGCCCTGACGCCGCTGCTGGTGCTGATCCTCGGGCGCGGCACGTCGCTGACGCTGTGGATCACCATATCCGTCACCTTCTTCCCGGCCTTCGTCACGCTGGCGCAGGGCCTTGCCCTGGTGCCGCGCAGCGCCGAGGACCTGCCGCGCGCCTATGGGGCCAGCCGCTGGACGGAACTGCGCATGGTGACGATCCCGGCCTCTCTGCCCTACCTCTTTGCCGCAACGCGGCTGACGGTGCCACGCGCGCTGCTTGGCGTGATGATCGCCGAATGGCTGGCCACGGGGCGCGGGATCGGCAACCTGCTGAACCAGTCGCGCGGCTATCTCGACTACGGCATGATCTGGTCCGTCGCCGCCGTTTCGGTGATCTTGTCGGTGGTGTTCTATCAACTGGTCGTGGTGGTCGAGCGGCGGGTGTTGGGACGCCTTGGCATGGCAACCTCGGAATAGCTGAACAACACGACAAGTGCCCGCTCGGGCATACGCTCACTTCGATCCGAAGCCCGCCCTATCGAAAATTATCGCAGGCTTTTCAAGAATGCTGCACCAAAGAGCAAATGTCCGCTCTGGAGCAGAAGCGCCGCTGCGACGAACCAAGTTGCCAAAGTCCGCAGTGGGCCGTCTGCGTGGCTCTCGATGCCTGGTTTTAGCTGGCCAATGCCTTTCGGTGTTGATCGTGCGGCTCGGCGAGAGCCTCGGCGGTCGCGGCGGTCCGCCCGGACTTTGCCACGGCTGACGTTCCACCATACCCGGTAGCAAACTCAGCTGAGGAAATACGGGGGGTCAGTTTGCCGTGCCGCCTGACACCGTCCGTTATCGAGGCGGGTGATGTGCAGCCTGGGTCAGCCGATCGATCGACACAGTGCACGTGCAGCCTTCGGCCGAGTGCGCATGCCTCGACCGGCAATGGTGCCTCAGCTTGTTCGCCTGGCCTGGTTTTGCGCGATAGCGGAGTCGAGGCGTGCAATTTTGGCGGGCGCGCTGTCAAGTATCGCGACGCACTCCTGCGCGGGCATCGGACGCGCGAAGTGGTAACCTTGAAAGCTGGTGCATCCCATCTGTTCGAGGGCCTCGGCCTCTTCCGCGCGTTCGACACCTTCGGCGAGCACGTCAAGCCCGAGGCGGCGTCCGAGCCCGACAATGGCGTCGGTCAGGATCGCAAGGTTCGGGTCGCTGTCGACACCGGTGACAAGGCTTCGGTCGATCTTGATGCGGTCCACGTTGAGGCTGCGCAGGCTTGCTATCGCTGTGTGGCCTGTTCCGAAATCGTCGAGATCGATTGCGAAGCCCGCCTCGCGAAACCGCAACACATTCTCGATCACGTGTGACGCGCGCTCCTCCAGCAGGGTCGTTTCGAGAATCTCGATGCGGAACTGGGAAGGCGTGACGCCGTGGGCGTCGAGCAGCCACAGGTACTGATCCACGATGTCGGGCATCTTGAGATGGGCTTCGGCGAGGTTGATCCCGATGCGCAGGTCGGCACGGCCGCGATCGCGGAGCGTTCGTGCCAGGTTAGCGGCCTCTTTAAGAACGACGCGATCGAGGGCGGTCGTGTGCTCGGCGGCTTCGCTTGCAGTCAAGAAGTGGGCGGGTGTGAGCAGGCCCTTTTCGGGGTGGCGCCACCTCAAGAGCGCCTCGTAGCCTTGAACAGCGCCACTCGCCGCGTTGACAACCGGCTGGAAATACGCGGTGAATTCCTCGGCTTCAAGCCCCCGCGCAATATCGTCGGCTGTATAAGTTATGACTTGATCTGACAGGCGGCATCGTGAAGCTGAGGTGAGAGCCGAGGCCGGGCGTGGAGCGGTTGGGGTGGCGTAACGCCCGGCCTCGGCGTTGGAGGACGTCGAGATGACCAAGGACCAGAAGATCATTCGTGCGAAGGTGGGGCTGCTGGAGCTCGCCCGGCAGCTCGGCAATGTAAGCCAGGCCTGCAAGATGATGGGCTATTCACGGGACAGCTTCTATCGCTTCAAGGAGCTCTACGAGACCGGGGGCGAGATGGCGCTGCAGGAACTCAGCCGGCGCAAGCCGCTTCTGGCGAACCGGGTGGCGCCGGAGGTGGAAGCGCTGGTCATCGAGCTGGCGCTGGAGCTGCCGGCCTATGGACAGGTGCGGATCGCCAACGAGCTGCGCAAGCGCGGGCATTCGATCTCGCCGGCGGGCGTGCGCGGCGTCTGGCAGCGCAATGACCTGGAGACGATGAAGAAGCGCCTGAAGGCGCTGGAGGCGAAAGTCGCCCAGGACGGGATCGTGCTGACCGAGAGCCAACTCGCCGCCCTCGAGAAGGCCAAGGCCGACAAGGAAGCCCATGGCGAGTTCGAGAGCGAATGCCCGGGCTACTGCGGCGCGCAGGACACCTTTTACGTTGGCAACATGAAAGGCGTGGGACGGATCTATCAGCAGACTTTCGTCGACACCTACTCGAAGGTGGCCTTCGCCAAGCTCTACGACCGCAAGACGCCGATCACGGCGGCCGATCTCCTGAACGACCGCGTGGTGCCGTTCTTCGATGCCCAGGAGGTAAAGCTGTGCCGGGTGCTGACCGACCGCGGCACGGAGTTCTGCGGCAACCCCGAGCGCCACGAATACGAGCTCTACCTCGCGGTCGAGGATATCGACCATTCCAGGACGAAGGCGAAGAGCCCGCAGACGAACGGCATCGTGGAGCGGTTCCACAAGACCGTGCTCGAGGAGTTCTACCGCGTCGTGTTCCGAAAGAAGATCTATCGGTCCGTGGACGAGCTGCAAGCCGACCTCGACGACTGGATCAGGAGCTACAACGAGCAGCGTGAGCACCAGGGCAGATGGTGCTTCGGCAAGACGCCGATGCAGACATTTCTTGACGCCAAGCCGCTCGCAAAGGAGAAAATGATCGCAGCCTGATCGGCATCCGACAGGCGCGACCCGACCGACATCCAGATGTCAACTGTCCGACGAAGTCTAAACTTCTACACGTCGGCAATCCTGGCGGTGAGGACGCTTGCCTCGCGCATCGCCGGTTCGAACACCGTGACGGTGTTGCGCCCTCGCGTCTTGGACACGTTCAGCGCGATGTCCGCGTTCTGCATCGCGTCCTCGATGGAAACGGAATCGCCCTGTCCAAGCGACCAGGTCGCGACGCCCACGCTGGCACCGATCCGCACATGCTGGCCCTGCAAGTGCATCGGGCGGACCAGCGCGTTGCGGATGCTGTCGGCCACCTGTGCAGGGTCTTCTCGAGTCCGGTGCGCGCCGTAAGCGACGAGGAACTCGTCGCCACCCACGCGCGCGATGACGGCACCCTCGGGTGCGGCGTCGCGCAGGCACTCCCCGACATGCGAGAGCAGCATGTCGCCGAACTTGTGCCCAAACGCGTCGTTGATGGGTTTGAAGCGGTCGAGGTCGATGTGGAGAAACGCGACCTCTGCGTCGTCGTCCGGCAGTCCGTCAACAAGTCTCTGCATCGCGATCTCGGCGCCACGTCTGTTGAGCAGGCCCGTGAGTGAGTTCGTGGTGGCGGCTTTCTCCAGATCGAGCTGGTTTTGCTTGAGCTCCGTGATGTCGATGCGGAACCCAACAATGCCGCCGTCGGTGGTGCGTTCGTTCAACGAATGGACCCAGCGCCCGTCGTCGAGTTGGTAGACCATCTCGTAGGACTTGTTGGTCCGGTTCTGCAGCACCTCGTCGAGCCAGGCGTCCTCGCGGCCTGCTGCATCGGGATACTGTCCTGCCGCCAACCCGGCGCGAATGATGTCTTCGTATGTGCGGCCGATCTCGAGCAGGTCCGACGACGTGCCGTACATCTTGCGGTACATCTCGTTGAACATCACCAGCCGGTCCTGCTCGTCGAACAGCCAGAACCCGGCGGGCAGAGCGTCGATGGCATCGACAAGGCGCTGCTCGGCACGCTCGGCGCGCTCGCGGCTTTCGATGTAGTCGGTGATATCGATGCGCAGGCCGACCCGGCCGCCGTCCTGCGTCTTGCGCTCGATGATCTGCAGGCGTCGGCCATCGGCGAGGTGCTGATAGACCGGGCCGCGCGCCTCCTTGTGCCGGATGAGACGTTCCGCGAGCCAGTCTTCCTCGCGGCCGACCGCGTCGCGGTACTCGCCGGCCGCGAGCCCGGCGCGCAGGATTGTCTCGAAAGAGACGCCCGGGCGCATGGCGTGGGCGCTCTCGGGATAGAAATGCCGGTACTGCGCGTTGCACAGAACGAGCCTATCGTTGCGATCGTAAAGCACGAAGCCATGCGGCAGCGCCTCGATCGAGGCCTCAAGTGTTTTGCGCGCGTCTTCCGCCGCGTCGGTCAGGGTGCGGATTTCCGCTTCACGCACGCGGAGCTGGGCTCTCTGGCGCATGAACCCCGCGACTGGCACCGCGATGACCATGAAAGTCAGGAGCAGGATCAGAGCGCTGACCTTGCCAAGCTCCCGGCCAATGGCCGCCGCAGAGGCGCTGTTATCGACGTTGAGCTCCGCCACTCCCAGGACGGCACCCTGTCCGTCGAAGATAGGCATGTAGATCTCTACATATCGCGTCGGCGTGCCATTCGACGGACCGCCTGCCTCGACGCTGGCCGAGGGCAGACCGCTTTGCGCAACGTCCGCGGCGGCATCATAGACGGCGCCGGTTTGCCAGGAGGCGCCGCCTTTGGAGTCGAACACCTCGCGCCCTGCGCGGTCGAAAAACCGGACCTCGAAGATCTGCGAGCCGATCATCGCCGCATTGACCACGGCGCGCTGCGCGTCGGTAACGTGGGCGCCGTCGACCAAGGCCGGCAAATCGGGTACGGCATGCTCGATCTGCGCGACCCAACGCGCCGCGCTCTCCTCGGCTTGCGCGGTAATAATGCTTCTTACCGCGCTTTGCAGCCACAGCATCCCCACCAGCGCCGCCGCAATTACCGCAAGTCCCCACGGGATGGCAGACCGAACCTTCGTCAAATGCATGTCTGTCCTGTGCTGGTGCTTGCCTTGTACGCAAAAATGGCATGTCGGCGTTAATGCCGCGTTAACGAATTGGAGGCGAAGCCAACACGGCGTTCAACATATGACATTCTTCATACGCCGCAGCCGGCCAGACCAACCCGTGGCAACAATCTGATGCCTCGGCGTTGTTGTGGCTCTTCGCTGCGGCTCGCATGAATGTCGGCTCTGGGCCGGTCGCGTCGGTCAGGCGAATAATTGTCTTTGTTCTTCCCACTCCAGCGGAAACGGCTCCAACACCCGCGCCAGCGTCACCGCCGGCCCCTGCTTCCCGTCTAGGATCGCCTCGACGTTGTCGGGCGAAAGCAGCGTCAGTCGCAGTACCCGAGTCATGTAGGACGGCGCGATCCCTTCGCGTTCGGCCAGTTCGGTGATGGTAGCGAACTCACCCGAGTCGAGCATCCGCTTCCAGCGGAACGCGCGGGCCAGCGCCTTGACCAGCGTGTTGTCTGTCCGGCGCGGCTGCACGGCACCGTCCGGCATCTGCATCTCCTTTCGCCCGCCGCGCTTCACGACCCGGAACGGCATGTGCAGCGTCACGGTGTCGGGGATCGGCGCCCCGCGATTCATGCCGCCACCTCGATTCCGCCGGCGAGCATCTCGCGCGCGAGGTCGTTGAGGCCGTCCACCCGGAGCCGGACGTTCAGGCCGTCCGTACCGATGTCGACCCGTTCAACCAGCAGCGCCACGATACGCGCCTGCTCGGCGGGGAACAGTTCGTCCCACAGCGGATCGAGCTGCTGCAGGGCCGCGCGGGCGTCGTCTTCGTTGATGTTGTCCACGTGGGAGCGCGCGGCCTTCAATGTCCCCGCCACGATCTCGGGCTGGCGGAACACGGCGCGCACCTGGTCGATGACGGCCGCCTCGATCTCTCCCGCGGGCACGCGGCCGACCGGACATGAGCCGGCACCATGTTTCAGTACTGTCTGGCTGACATAGTAGCGGTACAGCCGGTCGCCCTTGCGTGTATGCGTCGGCGAGAAGGCCGCGCCGTCGGGTCCGAACAGCAGCCCCTTCAGCAGCGCTGGCGTCTCGGCGCGGGTACGCGCGGCGCGCTTGCGGGGGCTCTCCTGCAGGATCGCATGGACACGGGCCCACGTCTCGCGGTCGATGATGGCGTCGTGCTCGCCGGGATAGCTGTCGCCCTTGTGGACCGCCTCGCCGATATAGGCGCGGTTGTTGAGCATCCGGTACAGGTACTTCTTGTCGATCCGGTTGCCGCGGGGCGTGCGGATGCCGCGCTTCGCGACCTCGCGGGCCAGTTCCGTGCCCGATCCGATCTCGAGGAAGCAGGCGAAAATCCAGCGCACGTGCTCGGCGACGTCTTCGTCGACCAGCAACCTCCGATTCTCGACGCGGTAGCCGTAGGGCGGCACGCCGCCCATCCACATGCCCTTCTTCCGGCTCGCCGCGACCTTGTCTCGGATGCGCTCGGCCGTGACCTCGCGCTCGAACTGGGCGAAGGACAGCAGGATGTTCAGCGTCAGCCGGCCCATGGAAGTCGTCGTGTTGAAGGACTGCGTGACCGAGACGAACGTGACACTGTTTCGGTCGAATACATCTACCAGCTTGGCGAAGTCGGCCAGCGAGCGGCTGAGGCGGTCGATCTTGTAGACCACGACCACATCGACCAGCCCGTCCTCGATGTCGGCAATCAGTCGCTTCAGACCGGGGCGTTCCAGCGTGCCGCCCGATATACCGCCGTCGTCATACTGATCGCGGACCAGCACCCAGCCCTCTGACCGTTGGCTGGCGATATACGCCTCGCAAGCCTCGCGCTGGGCGTGCAGGCTGTTGAATTCCTGCTCCAGCCCTTCCTCGGAGGATTTCCGCGTGTAGACCGCGCAGCGGAGCTTGCGGGCGAGCTTCGATTTCTCCGGGGGCTCCGTCATGTCCGCCCCCTATGGTTCTTGAGACCGAAGAAGACCCATCCATTCCACCGGGTGCCGGTGATGGCCCGCGCGATGGCAGAAAGCGACTTGTAAGGCCGCCCCTGCCATTCGAAGCCATCGGCTGTGACGGTGACGACAAACTCGACGCCCTGCCATTCGCGCAGGAGCCTCGTTCCGGTGATGGGGCGATCGCGGTCGAGGCGCATTCCGCGCTTTTTCCTGTCGCCGCCATCCAGTTCCTCGCCAAGGCGTTCCAGCCGCCGGATCGTCTCCGGTTTCAGCCCGCCATAGGCGAGTTCCTGGATGCGGTAGGCCAGACGGGATTCAAGGTAGCGCCGGTTGAACGGTGGCGGCTCGCCGTCGAACAGGTCGCGCCACTGCTTTTTCAGGTCTGGCGTCGGCGCGGTCTTCAGCGCGGCCAGGCGCGCGGGGATGGGGTCGTGCGTCGTCATGCTTTCTCCGTTGGCTTCCGGGTTGCATGACGGCATTGGTCGGCCTGATAGTGTAGGCGAATTTCTCCAGTATCGACAGAAGGTTCGCCGCGTTCGCGCAGCCGCAACCGGACCAGCCCGAGCGCCAGCAGGCCGCACAGCTCGGCGCGGCGTTCGGCGGGGGTCATCGCCGAAGGGGCGAGTGGGTTGGGGCGACGAATGGGACCGGGATCGAACATCATGATCCATCGGTGTCGGATTGCGCCGCCGGCCGCGACCTCGGAACGGGTCAGCCCGCGACCGACAGGAAAGGGTGAACCCCTCCGATGTTGCAACACCGCGATGGGTTGAGGGATCAGGGCGTTCCCACTATGTTCGAACTGTCCCCAATCGATTCACGAGGCCGCCCATGTCGCTGCAATCGCTCGACCGTACCCAATGGAGTTTTGCAGAGGCGCTGGCCCATGTGCAGAATGTGACGGTCGCGCGGCGCGCGGTGGAAGCGGCAAAGCTGCCGCCCAAACCGGTGCCGGCATACCAGACCTGGAACCCGCCGCAGGATCCCAAAGTGGCCTGGAAGGCGGAGGCGGAGACCGAGTTGCTCGTCGCTCTGCGAGACGGAGATCTTCTGGCGCAGGGGCGCTTCACCGAGGAGCGGACGCATGGTTGGGGCAACGGCGGCAGTAGTAGCGGCTTTGGTCTGCATTCGGGCTACCACACCAGCATACGTCCCGAGCAGTGGCGCGAGGGCAAGTATTCATTCGGGCGACTGACCGCGCGGGATTGGGAATTCATCGACATCCGCGTGGCGCGTTTCCTCGTGAAGGCGATCTGGCCGGATTACATCCCGGAGCCGGTGCGACCCGCGCAAGGCGCAGCAGATGCAATATACACCACGCCCTATCTCGACCTGATGCAGGCCGCGATTGCACATTTCGGAATTTCACCGGGGAACCAGGGCAAGAAGGAATGCCTCATGGACTGGTTTCTCGAGCAGCAGATCGAGGGCGAGCCGGTGTCGAACAAGCTCGCCGACGCCATGGCCACGCTGATCCGGTTGCCCTCGGCGCAGCGCGGCGGTGCGAAGCGGGTGTTGGGTCCGGATCTGCGGCAGACCGGCTGACGCGGGAGACGGCACCTGGTCGACACATGACCGTCATTGGCATATATTGCCAATATGCCCAAGGGAGATGCCGATGCCGACCCGCAATGTCGTCCTGACCGACAGCCAGACCGACCTGATCGAGCGACTGATCGCCGATGGTCGTTACCAGAACGCGTCGGAGGCGCTCCGGGCCGGGCTTCGGCTGCTCGAGCGCGAGGAAGCCGAGATGACCGCCTTGCGCAACCGGCTCGCCGCCGGACTGGACGAAGCGCGCTCGGGTGCGCTCGCCGAGGGCACCGGTGAGGACGCGATCCGCAGGGCCTTCGCCGCCGCGCGCACCGCGTCCTGATGCCGAAGCCGTGGCGGCTGACGCGGCAGGCGGAACGGTCGCTCGTCGAGATCGCCCGCTGGACGCTGGAGACCTTCGGGCCGCGCCAGGCCGAGGCCTACGAGGCCGATCTCATCGCCCGCTGCGCCGCCATCGCCGCGGGTGAGGCGCCCTCGCAGGACTGCCGCCGCCTGATCGATCCCGACCTGCCGGAGGACCTGCGCTTCACGCGGGCGGGGCAGCATTTCATCGTGTTCGTCGAGATGCCGGATCAGGTGGTCGTGGTGGACGTGCTGCACAGCCGCTCGGACCTGCCGCGTCGGCTGGCGTCATTGGGTCCGCGGAAGGATCCCGAACAGCACTGACAATGGCCAACTCCAAGGGGTGACCCCAAGGCCGCGGCAGCCCGAAGACGGGCGGAACCGTTCACCCCGTTCGCGCAGACGCGGGATCACCCCTCTGATCGGCCGCGGCCGCTCAGGGCGCTCTTCAGGAGTCGTTAGGCCCGTTGGGCTCCACCCATGATCTGACGTTATTTCAACGCCTTGCCGGAAGGGGTCACCCCTTTCCGGTAGGGCTGCGCGCGGCCGGGCGGACCGGTTCCGACGTCGCGAGGGCGGTCTGATCCGCGGCAGAACCGGGGGCAACGACCCCCTCATTCCGGTTCCGCAGCACCCGTGTCCGCCTGTCTCCGCCATCTCCAGCGCCCTGCCGGCTCGGCGGCCCTCCGGCCGACCGGCGATGCGCCCGTTCCGCGGGGACGGCGATGAGCGGGCGGGACTGGCGGGCCTTCGACGCCGAGCTGCGTGCCCGCGTGCCGGAACTCGCGGTGGAGCTTCTGGGCAAGCCGACCTTTCGTGCAGGGCAAGAATGGCGCTGGGGTCGCAAAGGCAGCCTCTCGGTCGTCATCTCCGGCGCGCGGGCGGGGATGTGGTTCGACCACGAGGAAGGCCGGGGCGGCTGGTTTTCGGATCTTGTCGGCCGCGACCTCGGCATGGCCCGGGAGGATGCGACCGACTGGATTGCCGACCGGATCGGCATGGCGGCGTTGCCCCGGCCGACCCGTCAGCCGTCGACACCAGGCGCAACGGCGGCGAACGATCCGGCCGAGCCGCCACTGGCGCTGGCCACGGCACCTCCCGAGCCACACCCCGATGGCGATGCCGCGCCCGCGCCGAACCGCACGGATGAGGCCGCCGCGCGTGCCAAGCGGATCTGGACCAGCGCCCGTCCCGCCCCGGAGGACCATCCCTATCTCATCGCCAAGCAGGCCGCGCCGCTCGCCCTGCGCATGGACGCCGGCCGCCGGCTCGTCGTGCCGCTGCAGGACATCGACGGCCGGATCCACAGTCTCGAGACCATCGCGCCCGATGGGGCCAAGCGTTTCCTCGCCGGTGGGGCCAAGAAGGGTCATTTCGCGGTGGCGGGCGCGGAGCCGGGGCCGATTGCCGAACCCGCTGGCCCCGTCCTGATCTGCGAGGGCTGGGCGACCGGCGCGAGCCTGCACATCGCCACGGGCCATACCGTGATCGCGGCGATGGACGCGGGCAACCTGATGCCGGTGGCCGAGGCGTTGCGGGCGCGTTTTCCGGCGGCCGATCTCGTCCTCGTCGCCGACAACGACGCGAAGCCCGATCGCGACGACAACCCCGGCGTCGAGGCCGCGCGCAAGGTCGCGCTCGCAGTCGATGGCCGTCTGGCCGTGCCGGAGAGCCCCGGAGACGCCAACGATCTGTTCTGCGCCGAGGGGCCGGACGCCGTTTCGGCGCTCGTCGCCAGCGCGGCGCGGATCCCGCCGTCACCGCCCACCTATCCCGCACCTGTTCTCACGCCAGACGAGGCCCGCGTCCGCCTGGCCGAGGCCATCGCCGGTTTCATGGCCGCGATCCCGGACTACTGGGCCGCCGTCGAGGCGGCGCAGGAGGAGGCCAAGAGCGCCGACGCCGACCGCGACCCGCTGGATTTCAACATCGTGGCGCGGGCCGCCTTGCCACCGCTTCTCGGCCTGCCGGTCGATGTGGGCCTCGGCAAGACCTCGAGCGCGCGCGCCGCCATTGCCGAGTTGATCGCCGCGGGCGGGCTCGGCACGCGCAAGGTCGTCTACGCCGTCCCGCGCCACGATCTCGGGGCCGAACAGGTCACGGCCTTCGAGGCATTGGGTCTCAGCGCCATGCTCTGGAAGGGGCGCACCGCGCCTGATCCCACGCCGGGCAATCCCGACCAACTCATGTGCCTCGACCCCGAAGCTACCTTCGACGCGCTCGAGGTCGAGCATCCGGTCGAACAGAGCTGCTGCAAGGTCAAGAACGGCGCGGAGCTGCTGCTCTGCCCCTGGTTCCACGACTGCGGCTACCAACGCCAGAAGCCACTGGCGCAGGCGGCGCAGGTCATCGTCTGCGCCCATGACAGTCTCTTTCACATGAAGCCGCAGGCCATCGGCGAGGTCGGGCTTCTCGTCATCGACGAGGCCTTCTGGCAGTCGGGCCTGCGCGGTCTCGACGGCAAGGCGACGCTCACGCAGGACGGGCTGGAGCCCGGCCGGACCTCGCTCACCTGCTATACCGGCAAGGGCAGGATGGATGTCGGCGCCACGGCCGACCTGGTCGCTGCGCGGGAGCGGCTCTGCAAGGCGCTGCGGGTCACGGAGCCGGGTTCGCTGCGCCTCGGCCTTCTGGAAGCGGTCGGTCTCACGCCGGACGACTGCCGCCATGCTGCGACGCTGGAACGCCGCCGCATGCGCGATGCGGGCCTCCGCCCTGGCATGTCGCCGGTCGAGCGGCGCAAGCGGATCGAGGCGGTCCTGCCGCAAGCGGGCGAGCCATGGGCGCCGCCCGGTCGCTGCGCCACGCTCTGGCTGATCCTCGCCGAGGCGCTGGAGAACGGCCACGATGCCGCCGGCGCCGAGCTCGTTCACGAGATAACCGAGGCCGGTTCGGTCCGCGCGCTCCGTCTGCGCTGGCGCAGCCGCATGCGGACCGGCTGGGCGGCCCAGGCGCCGATCCTGCATCTCGACGCGACGCTGCGCCCGGAACTCGTGCAGACCTACCTGCCGCGGTTGCGTCTAGGCGCGCCCGTCGCTGCCCGCCAGCCCCATGTCCGCGTCCGCCAGGTGACCGGCAGCCCGACCTCGGCCCGCGCGCTGTCGCCCTCCGCCGATGCGCCCGAACGGGACCGCAAGGCCGCCGCCACCCGTCTGCGCGATCTTCGCGCCTGGATCGACCTCCGGGCCCGGCAGTGCCATCGCCCCGGCCAGGCAATCGATCTGCTGGTGGTGGGCCAGAAGGCCGCCATTGATGCGCTCAGGTCCGCGGGGCTGCCGCCGCGGGTTGAGGCGGTGCATTTCAACGCGCTGAGCGGGCTCGACCGCTGGGGCGGGATCGGCGGCATGGTGATCCTCGGCCGCACTTTGCCTGCGCCTCACACGGTCGAACTGATCGCCATGGCGCTGACCGGCCGGATGCCCGCATCGAACCCGGAGGACGCGGGCTGGTGGTATCCCATGGTCGAACGCCGCATCCGGCTCGCGGGCGACCGGACCGCGCCGCTCACGATGGAGGAACATGCCGATCCCATTGCCGAGTCCGTGCGCTGGAGCATCTGCGAGGGCGAGCTCATCCAGGCGACGGGGCGCGGGCGCGGCGTCAACCGCACCGCCGCCACGCCGCTCGAGATCGACCTGCTCACGGACGTGGTCCTGCCGGTCACCGTCGATGCGCTCGTTCCCTGGTCCGACCTGCGCCCGACCCGACGCGACCTGATGTCCCTTACCGGCATCGTCCTCGAGAACGCCGCCGATATGGCCGCCTGCTTCCCGGAGTTCTGGCCGACCCGCGAGGCCGCGAAGAAGGACGGCCAGAGGAAGGGGACAAATGGCTATTATAGAGACCTCTATAATAGCAGAATGTCCCCATCCTCGGCGGAGGTGACCTATCGCCCGGAGGGTCCCGGCCATCGCGCCCGCACCGCCCGCGTCGATCTCTCCCGCATTCCCGATCCGGAAACCTGGCTCACCAACCGCCTCGGGCCGCTCGCCAGCTTCGAGATGCGGCGCGTCGAGGGCGCCGACATCGACGCGCCTGGTGCCTCCGCTTCCGCGCGCCTCGACGCCCTCGCATCCCGCCTGACCGACAGCATGCAGGCCGTGCTCGACGCGCGCCGCTTGGCCCTCGACGCGCTGTCTGCGCGGCTAGACGCCGCGAAGCCCGCCGCCCTGCGCCGCACCCACCACCCCCAACCAGAAGAGGAGACCGAGGCATGAGTTTTGACAGGATGCGCCTCTACGACGCCGGCCGCTTCCACGACACGGAGTTGCCCGACTGGTATCATGCGGCCGTGCGCATCAGCGAGACCGAACGCGTGGACTGGCATCGCGCGCTCGAGCGTGTTCTCGACTGCGAATACACGCTGCTGACCGAGGAGGGCTTGCTGGGCGGTGCGCTCGAGATCCGGTTCTGGCCGAGCGAGATCCACGGCTTCTTCGTGCTGATCGAGACCCCACTGGCCTTCGTCGAGCAGGTCGTCGTCCCGAACCCGGCCGACTGGCTGCCCTTCCTCTCGCGCCATCTCGCGCCGCTCATCGGGGTCGCCAACCAGAGCTCCCTGATCGCGCTCCACGGCAGGATCGGCAACGCCTTCATCGCCTGGGCGCGCCACGGCAAGGGCACCCATATCGGTCGCGAAACGGGCGAGAGCCGGATCGACCTCGCCAATGACCGCGACCGTCGCCGCGCCCAGCAGGCCCGCGCGGTGATGGAACGCGAACGGCGGGAGGGGCGGACATGAGCCAGCATCGCCATATCGGCCTCGAGCGCCAGGACGGCTACGACGTCGGCCGCGATCCTCGCGGGCTTTCCACCGACGACCTGGAGCGGCTCGGTCACGCCCGTATCTCGCCCCTGCGCGCCCTGCGGCTGAAATGCCTCGATTGCTGCAACGGCTCGGCGCGGGAGGTGCGGCTCTGCACCGCCGTGGACTGCCCGAGCTGGCCGTTCCGGATGGGAAAGAATCCGTGGGCCGGGCCGGTTAGCGAGGCACGCCGCGAGCATGGCCGGCGCCTCGGCCTTCGCCGTGCCGCCGATCTCGCCGATGCATTTGCCGAAAAGGACGAAAGCTCCGGCTCACCTTCCGATGGGGTGAGGCAGCCGGCAGACGCTCGCCCCCGATCGCTTAAGTCAGAAAAGGACAAGCCGGAAGGAGGGCGGACATGAAAACCATGCGGTGGCATCCCCCGGGCTATGGAGGTGAGCGGCGAGACGCAGACCGCGTCAAACGCGACGGCTGGCGGGATCAGGGCGTGCTCGCCGTCTCCATCGACGACGAGCGTCTGAGCTGGCCCGAGCGGGAATTGATAAGACAGCTGGGCGAGAAGCTGTACGGGCCGAGAAATCGCGATCCTGACGCGCGGGAGCGGTGACCGGATTCCATGCTGGACCCCGGACTCCGCACCGGGGTCCAGACGGGGTCCACCCGCCAACCCGTTGAAGTTTCTGGTTCCTTCTGCGCTATTCCGTATACGGGAGGGCGCAGCGCGGCACATCGCTAGCGACAGGGCCGGATTTTTGGGAAGCCACCCGGAAGCCAGCGCCGACTAGACCCGCCTGAAACACTGCAAATTCAAACCCTTGATTCTGGACACCCCTGGTGGCCGCTGGACCCCGCTTGGAGTCCAGTCTGGACCCCGGAGTCCGAAAGCCGGGGGTATCCACCTTGATCCGAGGAATGACCCGCCGATGACGCTGAGCTTTGCCCCGGATCGGATCGCGATGTGGCCGCTGGCGAAACTCCAGCCCTACGCCCGCAATGCGAAGGCGCATGGCGCGGACCAGGTCGCGAAGATCGCCGCTAGCATGGCGGAGTTCGGCTGGACGGTGCCCTGCCTCGTGGCAGAGGATGGCGAACTGATCGCGGGTCATGGCCGGGTGCTGGCCGCGACGCAGCTGGGGCTGCTTGAGGCGCCGGTGATAGTTCTGGGCCATCTGACCGAGGCGCAGCGCCGGGCGTACCGTATCGCGGACAACAAGCTGACGGAGCTTGGCACCTGGGACGAGGCGCTTCTGTCTGCGGAACTGAACGACCTGCTGGCCGAGGATTTCGACCTGTCGCTTGTCGGCTTCTCCGACGGCGAGTTGGACAAGCTTCTGACCTTCGCGCCGGAGGGGGACGGGGAAGAAGGTGGCGCCGGGGGCTCCGTGCCGCCGGTGACCATCCCCGAGCCACCGCGCAATCCAGCATCACGAACCGGGGATCTCTGGATCCTTGGCGACCACCGGCTGCTCTGCGGCGACAGCACCAGCGCGTCCGACGTGCGCCGCCTGATGAATGGCGAGCGGGCGATCCTGTTCGCCACCGACCCGCCATACCTGGTGGATTACGATGGCTCGAACCATCCGACCCGGAACAAGGACTGGTCTGCGTCCTACGGCACCACGTGGGACGACAGTTCGCAGGGCGCGGAACTCTACGACGGTTTCATCGCGGCGGCCGTGGCCGAGGCCATCGCCGAGGACGCCGCCTGGTACTGCTGGCACGCCTCGCGCCGCCAGGCGATGCTGGAGGCTTGCTGGGAAAAGGCCGGCGCCTTCGTCCACCAGCAGATCATCTGGGTGAAGGACCGGGGCGTGTTGACCCGGTCCCACTACCTCTGGAAGCACGAGCCCTGCTTCATGGGCTGGCGCCGCCCGAACCGCCCGCCGAAGGTGGCCGAGCAGACGCTGCCCTCGACATGGGAGATGCCGTCCTTCGCCAAGGACGAGCGCCCCGACCATCCAACCCCGAAACCGCTCGACGCCTTCGGGATCCCGATGCGCCAGCATGTGGCGAGGGGCGGGCTCTGCTACGAGCCGTTCTCGGGCTCCGGTTCGCAGATCATGGCGGGCGAGGCCAACGGCCGCCGTGTCTTCGCTATGGAAATCAGCCCGGCCTATGTAGATGTCGCCGTCGAGCGCTGGCAGGCCGAGACCGGCAAGGACGCGATCCTCGATAGCGACGGCAGGACCTTCGCCGAGGTGAAGGCCGAACGGCTGGGCGAAAAGGCCGAGACCGCTGCCTGATGGCCGTCTACTACAACGATGCCGATCCCGCGGCCTGCGAATGGCTGCGGGAACTGATCGCGGCAAGGCTGCTGCCTGCCGGCGAAGTGGACGAGCGTTCCATCCTCGAGGTGGAGCCCGCCGACCTTCGCGGCTTCGTGCAATGCCATTTCTTCGCCGGGATCGGTGGTTGGCCTTACGCACTCCGCCTCGCGGGTGTGGCCGAGGATCTGTCCGTCTGGACCGGCTCGCCGCCCTGCCAGCCCTTCAGCCAGGCCGGGCAGCGCAAGGGACAGGACGATGACCGCCACCTCGCCCCGGCCTTCCTGCGGCTCGTCGCAGCCTGCCGCCCGGAGCTCGTCTTCGGCGAGCAGGTCGCGAGCGCGGCAGTACTCGGACCGGTTGGCAGAAAGTCTCGCGCGGCAGTTGAGGGCCCGGCTGGCTGGGCGTGGCTCGACGCTCTGGCGGCTGACCTGGAAGCGGCATCTTACGCCGTCGCGGCGGCCGATCTGCCGGCTGCGGGCATCGGCGCGCCGCACATCCGCCAGCGCCTGTTCTTCGGCGCCGTCGCCCTGGAAGCAACCCCTCTCGGGGTGGGCGACGGCCTCGGCGCGGGATCACAAGGATGGATCGGAATGCCGGGCGGTGCCGATCAACGCGCTGCTCGGCCGACAGGTCTGGCTCGCGGGCTGGCCGACGGCGATGGCGGGCTCGCCCGCGACTGCAGCGTACAACGCGGCCGGCAACACCGATGCGAGCCGCAGGACGGTGAAGCTGGTCGACTGGTCGAAGGCGCCGACCCTGCCGGCGCCGATGCGACGGACGGCGTCTGGCGAGATCCGGACTGGCTCCTCTGCCGGGATGGAAAATGGCGGCCCGTTGAGCCCGGAACATTCCCGCTGGCTGATGGGCTACCCGGTCGCATGGGGCTGCTGCGGGGCTACGGCAATGCGATCGTACCGCCGCTCGCGGCGGAGTTCGTGATGGCGTTTCTGGAGAGCCTGCGATGAAGCAGAGCCGGACCATGTCGATGGTCGAGGCCGCGGCAAACGTTGTCGTCGGCTACGTTCTGGCCATCGCCACGCAGATCGCCGTGTTCCCGTGGTTCGGGATCGAGGCGAGGCTTGCTGAGCATCTGTCCATCGGCCTCGCCTTCGTGGGCGTGTCGCTGGCGCGGGGCTATCTGCTGCGCAGGCTGTTCGAGGCGATCCGGATGCGGAGCTTGGAAAAAGAGACCGCCGCCCCATGCGGGACGGCGGCATCGGGACCGTCGTGATATGCGGTGTCAGTCCTCGGCGATCATGTACGCCCTGCCGCGCCCCTCGATCTTGTCAGAGGTGATCGTCAGGCCGAGTTTCTTTTTCAGCGCGCCGGCAAGCGCACCCCTCACGGTGTGTGGCCTCCACTGAAGCGCGGTCGCGATTTCGTCGATGGTGGCACCGCCCTCGGCGCGGAGCATCTCGATCAGCTTGACCTGCTTCGTGCCTGCGCGCGGCGTGCGCGCCTTGGGCGCGGGATCGGCCTCGGCGGGAGCGTCCTGCGGGTCCTCCGCACTCGGCGCCACGTCGGCGCCCGTGGGCGCGCTGTCGCCGCCTTCCGGCTCGACGCCGATGGCGGCGAGACCCGCGTCGGTGATGTACAGGAGGATGGCGTCGCCGTCCTCGTCGTTGCGCCAGATGCGGTTGAGCGCGGCATCGGCCTTGGTCTGGCTGTCGGTCACTTTCTCGGCGATCAGCCCGCGCTTCATGAGCGCGCCGATCACCTTCTTTGCCGCGCCTCCGCGCAAGCTGCCGGGCAGCGGCAGGACGTTGCGGTCGTCGCGCTGCGCGGCGGCGCTGAGGATCACGAGTTGGGTGTCGGAAAGCTTGGTCATCGGGGGTCTCCTTCATCGGGGCCGCGACCGTCGCGACCCTTCTACGACCCCGAGCCGCGCAGGACGCGCGGCGGGAGTTCCGGCGGTGCCGGAGATCACTCGGCGTGTTCGCCCTCGCCAAAGGCGCTGTCGGTGATGCGCTTCACGAGGCTGGCGTAGTGTTCGAGGGTGCCGACGTGGCCCCAGTTCACTTCGTCGGGGTGGGCGTTGAAGTGGTCGTCGCTGAGCGCCTGCAGGCGGGCGAGCATCTCGTCGATCTCGGCCTTCTTGCCGATGAAGGCGGCGAGCGCGTTCGCCCGGTTCCTCGAACCAGTGGCGGAACCGGGCTCACCCTTGTTCCGGCGCGCCTTCTCGGCGCGGAGTTCATGCCGGGGTGTGGTCTGGGGGTGAGGCGGCTCATGGCGGGCTCCGTAGCTGAGTTGCATCGTCCTTGTGATGACAGGTTCGCTCTGGTCGGGAGGCTTATCAACACCATAAGCACATGATTTCGAATGATAATCGGAGCGCGCCATGCAGGGCATGAGCGAGCGCCAGTACGCTGTCCATGTCGGGCTGTCGCGCGGTGCGATCCAGAAGGCCAAGGCGACGGGGCGGCTGGTGCTGCACGAAGATGGCAGCATCGACGCCGCGGCCTCCGACAAGCGGCGGGCCGAGACGACGGACCCGTCGAAGATCCGCAAGCCGCCCGCGCCGAAGCTGAAACCCGTGCCGGAGGCAGCCGTCGCCGCCGTCGGCGACACGTTGCGGGAACAGGGATTGACCGCTCCGGCCGTCGGCGGCGGCACCACCTTCCTGCAGGCCAAGACCGCGAACGAGGTGCTGAAGGCGCAGGAGCGGCGGATCCGGCTGCAAAAGCTCAAGGGCGAACTCGTCGACCGCGCCCGAGCGGAAACGCTCGTGTTCCGGCTCGCGCGCGAGGAACGCGACGCTTGGGTCAACTGGCCGGCGCGGGTGGCGGCGCCGATGGCCGCCGAACTGGCATTGGCGCTCGCACAGGCTGCGGATGCCGAAAACGGAAATGCGAAACCGGCGGTCACGACCGCGCTGATCCAGAGACTGCTCGAAACCCATGTCCGCGCCCAGCTCGAAAGCCTCGCCGAGGTCCGGCCGAGGCTCGGGTGAGAGCGCGCTCGACTTCGACGGCGCGGAAGGACTGCTTCGGGCGTGGCGCAGCGGCATCCGCCCCGATCCGGATCTGACGGTCTCGCAATGGGCGGATCGGCATCGGCGGCTGGGGTCGCGCGCCTCCGCCGAACCGGGGCAGTACCGGACAGCGCGTACGCCTTACATGCGCGAGATCATGGACCGGCTGAGCCCCGGCGATCCGGCCCAGCGTGTCGTGTTCATGAAGGCGGCCCAGGTGGGCGCGCCGCTCGCGCTCGACACCGCGGTGCCCACGCCCTTTGGCTGGACGACCATGGGCGAGATCGCCGAGGGCGATCTGCTCTACGACGAAAGCGGCCGCATCTGCCGGGTCACGGGCCTGTCGCCGGTGCTCGAGGACCGCGCCTGCTTCGAGGTGGTCTTCGACGATGGCGAACGGATCGTCGCCGATGGAAAGCATCGCTGGCCGGTGTGGGACTTCACGAACGACCGGCCGGTCGCGCGAACGCTGACCACGGAACAGATGGCCGGGCGCGTGACGATCGGGGCGGCGGGCAAGCGCAGGCGCTATGCCATCGACTGTTGCGGCGCGGTCGACATGCCGGAGCAGGATCTGATCCTGCACCCTTACGTGCTCGGGCTCTGGCTTGGGGACGGCTCGTCGATCATGAACCATGTGTCGGTGCATGAGGATGACGCCGAGATCGTCGAGCATCTGCGCGACTGCGGTGTCGAGGCCGAATTCCGGCTGCCGACGTGGCGCAAGGGCCGGATTGCCAATGTGGTGATCGATCCGACCTTCCGAACGCGGCGGGCGGATGGCGGGTCGGTTTCGGAATGCTTCCGATCACGCTTCGTGACGCGGCTGCGCCAGCTTGACGTGCTCGACAACAAGCATGTGCCGCTCCCGTACATGCGGGCGAGCCGCGCGCAGCGGCTCGAGCTGGTGCGCGGGTTGATGGACTCCGACGGCACGATCACACCTGACGGCAAGCGCTGCGAGTTCTCGAACGCCGACCGGGGGCTCGTCGACGCGATGGTCGAACTGCTCCGCAGCCTCGGCTACAAACCGGCGGTCTATCGCATGGCCAGTCGGCGGAAGGTCTTCGGGCGGGACGGCCGCGCGACGACGTCCGCCGAGTACTGGCGCGTGTCGTGGACGGCCTATGCCGAGGAGCCGATGTTCCGGCTCTCGCGCAAGCGGGCCCGGATGCGCTCGATCGAGTCCGGGCGGCCGTGGAAAAGCCGTCGCCGGCGCATCGTCGCGATCCGGCCTGTGCCGAGCGTGCCGGTGCGCTGCATCGAAGTGGACTCGCCGAGCCACCTTTTTCTGTGCGGGAAGGGCTGGATCCCGACGCACAACACCGAGGCGGGCAACAACTGGATCGGCTTCGTCATCCACCAGGCGCCGGGGCCGATGCTCGCGGTCCAGCCGACGGTGGAACTGGCCAAGCGGAACTCGCGCCAGCGCATCGACCCGCTGATCGACGAGAGCCCCGAGCTGCGGGAGCGGGTCAAACCGGCCCGGTCCCGCGACGCGGGCAACACGATGCTTTCGAAGGAGTTCGCGGGCGGCATCCTGATCATGACCGGGGCGAACTCGGCGGTGGGGCTGCGGTCCACCCCGGCGCGTTACATCTTCCTCGACGAGGTCGATGCCTATCCGGCCTCGGCCGACGAGGAAGGCGATCCGGTGACGCTGGCCGAAGCGCGCTCGCTGACCTTCGCCCACAGGCGCAAGGTGTTCCTTGTCTCGACCCCGACGATCCGGGGGCTGTCGCGCATCGAGCGGGAGTTCGAGGCGTCCGACCAGCGGCGCTACTTCGTGCCGTGCCCGCATTGTGACGCGATGCAGTGGCTGAAGTTCGAGCGGCTGCGCTGGGAAAAGGGGCGGCCGGAGACGGCGGAATATCACTGCGAGGGCTGCGAGCGGACCATCGCGGAGCACCACAAGACGCAGATGCTCGAGCGCGGCGAGTGGCGCGCGACCACCACGGCCGCCGATCCGACCACGGTCGGCTACCACCTCTCGGCGCTCTATTCACCGGTCGGGTGGCTCAGCTGGCAGCGGATCGCGCGGGCGCATGAGGCGGCACGGGGCAGCGACGAGGCGATGCGGGCATTCCGGAACACCATCCTCGGCGAGACCTGGATGGAGACCGGCGAGGCGCCCGACTGGCAGCGGCTGGCGGACCGGCGCGAGGCGTGGGCTCCAGGCACGGTGCCCGAGCGCGGTCTGTTCCTGACCGCGGGCGCCGACGTGCAGAAGGACCGGATCGAGGTCGATGTATGGGCCTGGGGCCGAGGCCTCGAAAGCTGGCTCGTCGATCACCTCGTGCTCGAGGGCGGACCGGGCGATCCGGCTTGCTGGCAGCAGCTGACCGACCTGCTCGGGCGAACATGGGCGCATGGGTCTGGCCAGCGGATGACGCTTGCCCGGCTCGCCATCGACACGGGGTATGAGACCAGCGCGGTCTATGCCTGGTCGCGCCAGGTGGGCTTTGCGCAGGTGGCGCCGGTGAAGGGCGTCGAGGGGTTCGCGCGAACGAGTCCGGTGACCGGGCCGACCTATGTCGACGCGACCGTCGCGGGCAAGCGGCTCCGGCGCGGCGCCCGGCTCTGGACCGTGGCCACATCGACCTTCAAGGCCGAGACCTATCGCTTCCTGCGGCAGGACCGGCCGACGCGGGAAGAACAGGCGGCGGGCGCGCTGTGCCCGCCCGGCACGATCCACCTGCCGGACTGGGCGGACGGCGAATGGCTGAAGCAGCTGACCGCCGAGCAGCTGGTGACCGTGCGGACGAAACGCGGCTTCGCGCGGCTCGAATGGCAGAAGCTGCGCGAGCGCAACGAGGCGCTGGACACACGGGTCTATGCCCGTGCGGCGGCGTGGATCGCGGGCGCGGACCGCTGGCCCGAGGCGCGCTGGGCTGATCTGGAGGCCCAGCTCGGGGTGGCGAAGCAGGACGGACCCGAGGCCGGACCGGGAACGCCGGCGCACGTTGAGAGACGAACCTCGCCGCGCCGGCGCACGGTGCGCTCGAGCTACATGAGGTGATCCATGGCCACGGCCGCAGAGCTCCGCGCCCGGCGCGACGCCCTGACCGCGCAGCGGTCCTCGGGCGTGGCGCGGGTCAGCTATGACGGCAAGACCGTGGACTATCGCAGCGTGACGGAGATCGACCGGGCCGTCGAGGCGCTGGATCGCGAGATCGCCGCGGCCGAGGGGCGTCGGATTGTCCGGCAAGTGCGCGTAACGACGGCGAAGGCTCTCTGAACCCATGGGCATCTTCGACCGTTTCCGCCGCCGCTCGACCGGCGGTCCCGCTGCGGTGCGCGCCCGCCTCGAGGGCGCCATGGCGAAGCGCCGGCTCCGTGGCTGGAACCCGCCCTTGGAGAACATCAACGCGCTGGTGGCCTCGGGCGGGCCGCGACTGCTGGCGCGGGCGCGCGAGCTCGTGGTCACCAACGGCTATGCGGCGAACGCCTGCGAGGCCTTCGCCGCGAACCTCGTCGGCGACGGGATCAAGCCCTCGTCGCTGATCGAGGATGCGGCCCTGCGGGATCGCGTCCAGCGGCTCTGGCTGGCCTGGACCGACGAGGCGGATGCGGACGGGCTGACCGACTTCTACGGCCTGCAGGCCATGGTCGCGCGCGAGATGTTCGTGGCCGGCGAGTGCTTCGTCCGGCTGCGGCCCCGCCGGGCCGAGGACGGGCTGACGGTCCCACTGCAGATGCAGCTCCTGCAATCGGAGATGCTGCCCTTCGAGAAGACCGGCACCGCGGCGAACGGGAACCGGCTGCGCTGCGGGATCGAGTTCGATGGGATCGGCCGCCGCGTGGCCTACCACTTCCGCCGCCGCCACCCGGGCGACAGCACCGACCAGGGGGCGGCCATCCCGGAGACGGTGCGTAAGCGCCACGGCGTGACCCTACGCGGCGAGGCTTGACGGCATCCTGAAGCGCCACGGCATAAGGTCTTCGATGCCACTCTGCGGATGGCCGTCGAGGATGGCGCGAAGGGTGGCTTCGAGGTAGTCGACGGGGTTCACGCCGGACATCTTGCAGGTGGCGACCAGCGAGGCGAGCATGGCCCAGTTTTCGGCACCGACCTCGTTGCCTGCGAAGAGCGCGTTTTTCCGCGTCAGGGCAATCGGTCTGATTTGATTTTCGACAGGGTTGGTGTCCAGCTCGAGGGTGCCTTCGTCCAGAAAGCGGATCAGGCCGGGCCAGTGCGCGAGGGTGTAGCGGATGTCCTCGGCCAGCTGGGATTTCTGCGGGATGCGCGAGAGCTGGGCTTCCAGCCAGGGCTTGAGTGCTGTGATGATCGGGCTTGCATGTTCGCGTCGGGCGAGCAGCCGCACTTCCGCATCCTTGCCGCGCACGGTCTTCTCGATCTGATACAGCAGCGCGATCTGGCGCAGCATCTCCTCGGCGATGGGGGAGCGGTCGCTCTCGAAGCGTTTCACGAAGCGGCGGCGGACATGGGTCCAGCAATAGACCAGCTGCCACGGGCCGGTGTCGCGCGCGATCTCCGTCAGAGCGTTGTAGGACTGATAGGCGTCGCATTGCAGGAACCGGCCGCGGTATCCGGCAAGGAACTTCAGCGGATGCTCCTTCCCCCTCCCGGGGGCGTAGTGGAAGAGCACGATGGGTGGGCCGACACCGCCATGGCCGCGATCATCGGACACGACGGCCCAGAAGAAGCCGCTCTTGGTTGCCTTGCGGCCCGGGTCCAGCACCGGCGCGCGGGTCTCGTCGACAAAAATGCGGTCCGCGCCGCGCAGATGAGCCTTCATGTGATTGATGATCGGCATCAGGTGGAAACAGGCGCGGCCGACCCAGTTGCCGAGCGTGCCGCGGTCCAGATCTATCCCCTGCCGTTTGAAGATCTCCGCCTGGCGGTAAAATGGCAGGTGGTCACCGAACTTGGACACGATGATCGAGGCGATGAACAGTTCCGTGGGCAGCCCGCCGGGCACGACATGCTCGGGTGCGTGCGCCTGTGCCACGGCCTGCGAGCAGCGGCGGCAGGCATATTTGGGCCGCCGCGTGACCAGCACCCGGAACTGCGCGGGGATCACGTCGAGCCGTTCGGACACGTCCTCGCCGATCTTCGCCATCTCGCCGCAGCCGCAGGGGCAGCGCGTGCTTGCAGGCTCGATCACGCGCTCGACCCGGGGCAGATGCGACGGCAGATGCCCACGGTTGCGCTTGGGCTTACGGGGCTCTTCACCGCGCGCCCTTTGCATCGCAGCTTCAGCCTTCTCCTGTGCGGCCTCGAGCACTCCCTGGGCCAGTTCGGCATCTTCCAGAGGGAGGTTGAACTGATCAGGCGACAGCTTCTCCGAGCGCTTGCCGAACTTCTCGCGCTGCGACGTGCGCAGGATGTCCTCCAGCCTACGGTTCGCCTCCTGCGACTCCGCAAGCGCCGCCTCCACCTCAATCAGGCGGGCTTTCAGAAGGGCGTTTTCTCGGGCGAGAACGGCGGCATCCATGGTCCGAAGTGAATCATGAGACACCCGTTCTGGCCAGCAAAAACAGGAGTTTCCAGAGCCCCCAGGCGATCATCCCGCCACCAGCGGGCGCCGCGCGCGCTCCGGCCGGACCAGCCGCCAGTCCAGCCCTTCGAACAAGGCCGCCATCTGGGCGGAGGATATCCGCATCACCCCGTCCTGCGCCTGTGGCCAGACGAACTTGCCGCATTCCAGCCGCTTGTGGACAAGCACCATCCCGGTCTGATCCCATATCAGAAGTTTGATCCGGTCCGCGCGTTTCGACCGGAACACGAAGACCGCGCCACAGAACGGATCGAGCCCGAACATCTCCTGCACCGCCAGCGCCAGGCCATCAATACCCTTGCGGAAGTCCACCGGCCGTGTCGCCACGAAGACCTTCGCCGACCCGCCCTGGCCGAACATCATGATGCCGCGGCCCGCGCCGCGCGGATCGCTCGCGTCAGTTGCCTTTCGTCGGTATCGGCACCCGCCCGGATCACGACATCGCCTACAACAATCTCCAGATCGGATGCGGGACGCGCCGTCGCTGCATCCACCGCGCTGTCGTCGACAACCAGTTCCGCGAACATCGGAAGCGCCGCGATGCTATCGGGCAGAACCAGGTTGCCTTTGCGTATCTGCCTGCGCCAATCGTAGATTTGCCAGCGGGTGGTGCCGTGCTTGCGCGCGACATCGGCCACCTTCACACCCGGCATCATGCTCTCCGCCGCGATCCGCGCCCGATCAGCCTTCGTCCGCCGCCGACGCCCGCTGGGCCCCTCGATCACCTCGAGCCGGGAAACCCCAACACCCCTTGAGCCGTCCAAATGGACGTCCATTTTGCCGTCTCTTTCCAATATCCAAACCCTCCGTCACGCACATGCGCGCAGAATGGCCGGATCAGCTCAGAAATGGCAGGAGGTGGTCGGCGTCGCGCTTACGACGGTGCGCGTGCCGGCGGCGGACGTGCTGCACATCTATCGCCCCATCGACGCGGGCCAGATCCGGGGGCTGCCGCATATCGCGCCGGCGATGGTGCGGCTGTTCCTGCTCGACCAGTACGACGACGCCGAGCTCGACCGAAAGAAGACCGCGGCGATGTTCGCGGGCTTCATCACCAAGACCGCGCCGGAAGAGCCGATGATGGGCACGGAGGAGTCTGAGGCCGACGGCGCGGCCATCGCCAGCCTCGAGCCCGGCACGCTGCAGGTGCTGCTGCCCGGCGAGGACGTGAAGTTCTCGTCCCCGGCGGATGTCGGCGGCGGCTACGAGGCGTTCCAGTACCGCACGTTGCTGGCGGTCTCGGCCTCGCTGGGGCTGCCCCCGGCACGCCCGACACCGAGGCCGCAGCTCCGTGCCCGTCTGTTCGCTGTTCGGCCAGCAAAGATCGCACATGTCACCGCCCCGCTTCGGGGCAGTGAATCACGTAGCGCGCCAAATCAACGCATCCTGACCCTTATCCGCAAATGGCGGTGTAAAGCCGCATTCAGGCCAGGCCTTCTTCCTTGAGCGCCTGCTGAACTGCGGGGCGGCTGCCGATGCGCTGTGCGTATTCGCCCAGCTTCGGCCAAGGCGACATGTCCATCTTCAGGAAATTGCACCAGCCGAGCAGCGTGAAGAAATAGGCATCGGCGATCGTGAAGCCATCTCCAACGAGGTAGCCAGAGCTTTCGATGCGGTCCTGGGCCGCGGTCAGCCGACTGGAAACCAGTTTCTCGAAAAAGGGCCGGGCTTCGCCGGGCAGGTCCGGGCGAAACAGCGGCCCGATCGACTTGTGAATCTCGGTCGCGAGGAAATTCAGCATCTCGAGCAGCTTCCAGCGCCCCGGTCCGGTGACATCACCGAGGCGTCCCTCCGCCATGTCGGCGATATACTGAAGCACGACTGCGGCTTCCGAGATCTTCCGGTCACCATCGACCAGCGTCGGCACCAGTCCGAGCGGGTTGATCTCGGTGTAATCCGCGCCGTCAACCGTGTTTCCGGTCGGGCTCATCTCGACCCTCCGGAAAGTCGTCGGCAGGCCGGCCTCGAGGCTGGCGATATGGGCGGCCAACGAACAGGCCGCAGGGATATAGTAGAGTTCCATGATTCGACTTCTCGCTTTTGCAGGTGGGTTGACGGTTCAAGGGCTCAAGATCCGCTGGTCAGAAGCGCCAGACCAGACCGGCCCCGACCAGAAGGGGGTCGAGGGTCGCCTGGCCGGCCGCCGGCGGCCCGCCAACCCCGAACGTGCCGCCGACATCGGTTTCGAGCCAGATCTTCTTGACATCGAAATAGATGCCCATCTTCTCGTTTATCATGCTCTCGAAACCGACCTGAAGCACCGCACCCCAACCGTTATCGACCTTGAAGTTGGCGACGTCGCGCCCGTCCTCGTCGAGAATGATGGTATGGTTGACGCCGGCCCCGACATAGGGCTCGAACTTCGGATTTCCCGTCGGAATTCGATACTGGAGCGCCAGAACGGCCGGGGCATAGGTCACGTCGCCCAGATAGGCACCGGCAACGGAACCGGCGCCACGGATCTCTGCCGTGGGCGGAACGCCGAAGGTGAAGCTGCCGGAAAGCCGCTCGTTGAACCGGTAGCCGATATCGAAGGTAAGCGAATAGTTGTCGTCAACCGAAACATCCGCGCCTGGAACCGTCGCGCCGGCGATCGAAAGATCCACGCCGGGGCTGAAAAACACTCCGACCGGACCGCCGCGGAAATACCAGCCGCGATGACCCGCATCCTGAGCCACAGCGGGAATACCGATCGACATTGAAAGACACACGCCTCCGATCGCTGCAAAATGGCGCATACGTTTCCTCCCTGATGTGCCAAGTCTTTGTTGAGTTCTTGTGATCCGCAGGACCCGGGGTCCTACAGAAGCTTCCGAAGGTCCGGCGCCGTCACCAGCGCGTCGTCTGTCACGACATAGCCCTTCGACATCAGCCGACGGATGATCGCCATGTCGCGCGGCGTGCCGAAGCAGATGGCGCCGACCAGACGCCCATCGACCACCGAAAAGCGCGTAAAGGCCCTTCCCTCGCCCCTCCGCACAAGCACACTGCCACCTTCGGGCTGAATGTCGCCGATCATCTGGATGTTCAGATCATACTGGTCGGACCAGAACCAGGTGTTGACGACATAGGGCACGTTCCTGCCCAGGATATTCCGCGCCGCCATGGCAGCCTGGTCTTGCGCATTGGCCCAGGACTCCATGCGCACAAGACGACCATCGCCCATACGCATCGCCGCCACGTCGCCGGCAGCGAAAACGTTCGGATCGGATGTGCGAAGGAACTCGTCCACGACGATTCCGTTGGCGGTTTCAAGCCCCGCTTCGCGGCCAAGCACATCATTGGCGATCGCGCCAATCCCGACAACGACCATGTCCACCGCAAGGGTCTTGCCGTTCGACAGGGTAACGGACTCGATCCGATCCTGGCCGCCGACGCTCTCGATCACGGTGTTCAGATGGATGACCGTGCCGTGCCCGCGGTGCACCTCGGCCAGCGCGGCGCCGGCATCTGCGGGCAGGCTGCGGGCGCAGAGACGATCGGCAAGTTCCACCACCGTCGCCTGCATCCCCATCTTGCGCGCGGTGGCAGCCACTTCGAGGCCGATCCAGCCCGCACCGATCGACAGCATATGCCGGTCGGGTGCCATCGCGGCCCGCAGCGCCGCGGCATCGTCGAGACTGCGGAGGTAGAAGACGTTGCGCTTGTCGGCGAAGTCCCCTTCAAGCCTGCGGGCCCGGCTGCCGGTCGCGATCAGCAGACTGTCATAGTGCAGGATCCCGCCGGAGCCGAGCTTTACGGTCCGGTTGCCACGGTCGATGGCTTCCACGCGCTGGCCGAGCCGCACGTCAATGTTGTGGCTCCGCGCGTCATCCTCGCTTAGCAGGCAGGTGCTGACTGCGTCCGCTGTCCCCTGAAGCACCGCCTTGGACAGCGGCGGTCTCTCATAGGGGTAATAGACCTCGTCCGACAGGATGACGACCCCGCCGTCGAACCCCTCGCTCCGCAACGTCCTGGCTGCCGATGCGGCGGCCTGGCCACCGCCGACGATTACAACCTGCTTCATGGCGATCCTCCCCATCGCACGAAAATCGGTCGGCGCGGACCCCCTCCGCGCCGATGTTCCTGCCCCGGATCAGGAGCCGATCTTGAAGCTTTCGGGGAACGGCGCGCCCCACGAACTGAAGATGCCGGGCTGATCCGCGCGCCAGATGAAGGGCGGAGCCTTGCGATCCACGCAACGCGGCATCTCGCCGGACAATTCGTAACGGTTGCCGTCCGGCGTGAAGAAGTAGGAATAGAGGTTCGAGCCGACGCCATGCCGCCCCGGTCCGGCCTCGGTCATGACGCCACCGCGGGCGACCTGGTCGAGCATGAGCTTCATGAACTCGAAGTTCGGGATCGTCCAGGCGAGATGGTCGAGCGTTTCGTGCGGCGCGCCGGCAAACATTGCCACGTCATGGTGGAAGTCACCGACATGGAGCCAGGCGGCGAGCCGTCCCTGACCGCCGGGAAACTCGACGATGTCGGATGCGTAGAAATCGACATGCTTGGTGAGGAACTCGATCGTCTGCGTCGCATCGGGCCCGACGCGGAGCGTGATGTGATCGAGATCCACCGGTGCCAGCGCCGACAGACGGTTGCGAACGCGCGCGGCAGGGTTGTAATAGTGCTTGCGCGCCGAGGCATCGAGCAGAGCGATCTGCATCTTCTGGTTCTGCGGCGGCAGATCGAATTCGATGATCTTTTCAACGCCCGGATCGGGCGCGGTCATTTCACGCACCTCCACACCGGCCTCGGACACGCGCTTCTTGTAGTGTCTGAGATCCTCATCGTCATCCGCCGCGATGGCAAAGCTGATGACGCCCGACCCGCCCTCGGTCACGGCAACATCGAAGGTTCCGTCGGTGCCGCAAGTCAGATACACGACGCCGTCCTGCCGGGCGACTTCCTCCAACCCGAGAACTTCGGTGTGGAACTGCACCGATGCATCGAGATTCCTGACGCGCAACCGCGCATGAGACAGTTTTTGAAGAGCCATAGAATTCCTCCCTCCGGCCAGAGCCGGTCTCGTTCAAAGCCCCGACTGGAGCGATTTTTCCATGAAGGCGAGGCGATCGTTGCCCCACCACATCTCGTCGCCCACGATCATCGTGGGCATTCCGAAGACACCGGCCTCATGCGCGGCCCGTGTCCCGGCCTCGTAACGGGCTTCCGCCTGTTCGGATGCGACCCAGGCCGCCAGGGAGTCTTCATTCCAACCGAACTGCCGAGCAAGCCCTGCCAGAAGCGACGGATCGGCCGGATCGGCACCTTCCCCCCAGACCCGGTCCCACGCGGCCTTGATGAAGGCCTCGCCCGCGCCATGGTCTGCCGCATGGAGAAAGGCCTTGTTCAGGGTCTCTGACGCAAGCGATTTCGGGAATACAAGGGGCACGCCATAGAGTGCCGCCCAGCGATCGAGATCCTTGCGAAGATAGCGGAGCTTCAGCGGAATGGTCACATTGGCCGGACCGGTATTGCCCGCCAGCAGCTTCAGCCGGGGCAGGTTCGCCACATGCGGACGAAACTCCAGCCCGTATTCCCGGCAGAGCGTCGGCACCTTCTGGAAGGCCAGATAGGCAAAGGGGCTCATGAAGTCGAAATAGAAGTCCAGCGCGCGCGCTGTCATTCCGCCCGCTCCGTCGCAAGCTCGGCGGCGAGTTTCGCCCATTGCCGACCGGATTCGCGGGCTCCCTCAAGATAGGGCTCGGGGACCAGGGAATAGGGCGCGCGGCAGGGACCCGCCTTCATCCACCCGGCCGCGTCCATGCGGGCCTTTTCGATGCCGATGTTATACACCGAAAAATCCTTGAACGAACCGTTCGGGAACAGAGTGCGATAGGTCTGGCCGATCCGGTCGGTCAGCTTTTTCGCGCCGGTCCAGTCGCCGGTTTTCTTGGCCTTCGACACGAGATCGCGCAACTGGATCGCAGGGGCCGGTCCGCAGACGGCGCCGCTGGTCCAGAAGGCCGTGCACGCATCCGGGTCGATCCGCGCTGCGGCATAGTAATCCACGTCCAGCGGCATCAGCCGGATCCTGCGCTTGGTCAGGTTCAGGTCGGCATAGAGGCCCGCGGTATGGATATACTTTGCCGAGACGATCTGCGGAATATCCGCGATCTGCGCCCAGAAGGCGCGGGGAAACTCGAACTTGAAGGCCTCCGGGTTGGCATAGGCGCAGATCGCCACGTCGGGACAGGCCGATGCAACGTCGCGGAAGAACTGGACGGCTGTCGCCAGATCGGGCTGCACCCACATCGGCAAGCCCAGCATGACACCATCGACGCCGATTTCGCGTGCGGCGCGGGTCATGCGGATCGTATCGCGGGTGTTGAGTGATGTGGTGCCGCCGAAGACCGGCACACGCCCGCGAACCGTCTCGACCAAGGTGCGCATGAACGCCTGTTTTTCTTCCCAGGTCGTGGTCGCGGCCTCGCCGAAGGTGCCAAGCGACAGGATGCCATCCACGCCTGCGGCAACCAGAGCTTCGGCCGCGCGCGCGGTTTCTTCCAGATCGACCGTATCGACGGCGTTCGGATCGGATGCACCGGGTTTGGACGGCGTGGGCATGATCGCCCAGCAGCCGTTCACATCATCCACGGTCAGAAGTTTTCGTGTCATTGCGTCTTTTCCTGTGGGAATTTTGCCTGCGGCGACCCCTGCCGCAATCGCGGCAGGACGATGCCCGATGTTCAGAGCGGAATCGCGTTTCCGCGATCTTCCCGCCACAGCCCGAGTTTCTCCTGGCAGACGCGGTCGGAATAGGAAAACAGCACGGCATCGCTGTCGGCCTCATGGGTGACTGCTTTCCAGCTGGGCACCACGAAGATGTCCCTCGGACCCCATTCGTAGGTCTTTCCGGCAATCGTGCTGCGCCCCCTCCCTTCGGTGACGACGAAAACGGTGGCATCGGTCGAGCGATACCTCTGGGACTTGAATCCCCGAGGCAGAAGCTGAAGACAGGGCGAGATCGTCGGCATTGCCCAGCCGCCATCGACGGGATTGACATAGCGCATCTTGATGCCGTGGCACGGATCCAGTTCACCCTGCCTTTCGAGATGGGCGAGCGCTTCGCGCGACCTTTCGTAAGGATAGTTGAAGATCGGCGACGAAAGCCGGGTCCGCTCGTAATCGACCGGCAGCATGTTCGCGCCGAAGCGCCAGGAACTGTCTTCGACCTGGCGGGTGATCGGCTGCTGGTCCTCGTGATGCTCTTCCGCGAAAGACGCATCGAAGACCGACACGATCGGGATGTCCAGCCCGTCAAGCCAGACCATCGGCTGATCGGAATCGTTGCCGTGATCGTGCCAAGCGCCCGGCGGCGTGATCACGAAATCACCGAACTGCATGATCGTGCGCTCGCCGTCCACCGAAGTGTGCGCCCCCGACCCGTCCATCACGAAGCGCAGGGCAGACTGGCTGTGGCGGTGCGCCGGGGCGACCTCTCCCGGCATGACGATCTGAAGCCCGGCATAAAGGGAGGTGGTGATGCGGGACTGACCGCGCAGGCCGGGGTTTTCGAGCACGAGCACACGCCGCTCGGCCTCCTTGGCGGTGATGAGATTGCCCGCCTCCAGAAGATAGGCCTTGGCCTCGTCGAAATGCCAGAGATGCGACTGACAGGTGCTGCGCGGCTCCGGCGTGATGATGTCTGACAGAACCGTCCACAGCGCGGTATACGAAGAACTGTCGATCTTTTCGTAGAATTCGCGACGCTCCGGCGTTTCCACCGGCTTTTCGATAAGCGACATTCGGCTCCTCCACTAGCGGCCCGCGCGAGGGCGGGCATCCCTCAGCGATTTCAGAACTGGAACTCGGGGGTGGACACGATAAGACCATCCATCTCGGCGGTCAGCCTGATCTGGCAGGCGAGGCGGCTGTTTTCGCGCCGGTTGGCCGCAAAGTTCAGCATGTTCGCCTCGGGGTTGCCGACGGGAGGCAGACGGGACTGCCACTCGGCATCGACATAGACCTGACAAGTGGCGCAGGCACAGGCCCCGCCGCAATCCGCGTCGATGCCGGGAATCCCGGCCAGGCACGCGGCTTCCATCAAAGTCCGCCCTTCCGCGGCAGAGATCTCGCGCCGTTCGCCGGTCGAGTCGATAAAAACCAGATTGATGGCCACCTAAGAATCCCTCCCAAGATCGACACGGAACCGGCCGGGCCCACCAGGGCCCCCACCCGCCTTCTCCGCACGCATGTTGCCAACCAGGCCCTTGACTGCTGTGCCACTGCGCCCGGTCAACCGGCGACTTTATCAAGCATGCATACTATTCTCTAACGACCCCGGGCCAGCCCGTCAAGCCAAATGAAGCCGATTGCGCAAGCCGCACACAAGCCTTGGGCCGATCCCGTGTTCGGCGGTGTTGCCGCCCTCGGTCATTGCGGCGCCGCGAGTGATCATGCACAGTCGTGCACAGTTCTAGTCGTGGCCTGCGCCCCGGGGGCGCCGGTCAGGGGCTCACCCACACAATGGACGTTGCGAATGAAAGACCATGCCATGGCCGATCCCCAGGGCGCGCAGGATGCGCTCTGTCGCCAGAAAGTTCTGACCGAACATCCCGCCCACCTGATTCGGCGCATCTACCAGATCTTTCTTTATTGCTTTGACGAAGCCATGGCAGGTCTGCACCTGACACCGGTGACCTGGATCCTGATCGCGACAGCGCGGAATTTTCCCGGACTGTCGGTTACGGAACTTGCCCGCCGCGCCGCGGTGGACAAGGCGAGCTGCGGCAGGACGGCCACCATGCTCGAAAAGCGCGGATTGCTGCTGATCCGGAAAAGCGAGGCGGATGGCCGCCAGAAGTTGCTTGAACTGACAGCGGCGGGCATGGCCCTGGCAATCGCGGGCGAAGGCCGGATTGAACTGCTGCGGTCGCTGCTGCTGGATCAACTCGATCCTGACGAGGGGGCACAGTTCGTGGCGCAGTTGATGAACTACGTCCAGAAGTCCGGCAAGCACACGCGGTCGTCGATTCCCGACGCGGCGATGCCTGAAAGCGGCTGAGCGGCAGGCGCGGGCGGTGGGCTCCATTGCTTTCCGGTCGCCGACCCAGGTTTCAGCAGATCCGAACGTCCATGGCCCCGATCCTGTCTATCCAGGCATGCAGGCGGTTTCCGGGCAGAACCTGACCGACGCCTTCGGGGGTTCCGGTGAAGATGACATCGCCGACCTCGAGCGTATAGAAGCGGCTTGCCATCTCGATCAGCTCCGGAACGCTCAGCACCAGATCGCGGGTATTCGCCTTCTGCCGAGTGACACCATCAACCTTAAGCTCGAAGTCCAGCCGGGACGGATCCGGGATCTCGTCGGCCGTGACCATCCAGGGGCCAAGCACGGAATAGGTGTCGATTGACTTGCGCATACTGCGCTCTTCGGCGCCGCGCACAGTCATGTCCAGCCCGATCGCATAGCCGGCCACATGTTCAAGCGCCCGCTGCGCCGACACGCGGTCCGCGCGGCGTCCGATAATCACCGCCAGCTCGATCTCATGGTCGGAGCGGCGGTCGGGGAAGCGCAGCGTTACGGGGTCCGAGGGGCCGATCAGGCTGCTTGTCGCCTTGAGGAAAAGACCCGTCTCGTGGATCACGCGGATCTGCGCGGCATTGTTCTGGTGCAATTCCTTCTGCTCGCGCGCCTCCTCGAGATGCTTGACGTAGTTGACGGGCGCCGCCACCAGCTTGCCGGGGTTCGCGACCGGAGATTCGAGCGATACTTCCGAGAGCTTCCGACGCTCGCCGCTGCGCGATGCCGCGGCAAAGGCCGGCATCAGCAGATCGAGATGTGCGATCATGGGGTCGTGGCGCGGCAGCGGATAGCGCACCTGCGGCAGCAGATCAAGCGCGGCGGTCACATCGACGACCTCGGCACCCTCGACAAGGCCGACGCGAGTCTTGTTGAAACGGCAAATCTTCATTTTGTGTTTCCCGATCCGTGATGCCATCCGCGTCGCGCATGGCTTTGGAGGCTCCGGCGGCCCCATTGCGGCGGCCGGAACTGAATTCACGCGCCGTCCCGGCGCCTGGATGGATCAGGCGATCCTGACCGGAAACTGTTCCAGTCCCCTGAACCGCGTGTTGCGCTGGAAGCGGACATCCCCGCCGCGCGCCAGCGTCGGCAGTTCGCGCAGGACGGTGGGAATCGCGATCGAAGCTTCGAGCCTGGCCAGAGACCGCCCCAGACAGACGTGAATTCCCGCCCCGAAGCCGACGTGATTGTTTGGCCGGCGGGCGAGGTTCAGTCTGTCGGGACTGTCGAATATCCGTTCGTCCCGGTTTGCCGAGGCCTGGCACAGAACCACTTCGGTCCCTGCCGGGATGGTCCCGTTCCCGCTGTCCAGAACCACGTCGCGGGTCGTGCGCCGCCCCTGAAGCTGCAGGGGTGTGACGAAACGGATCAGTTCCTCGAGGGCGGTTGCGATCGGCACTTCGCCGTCGCGTAGCTGTTTCAGGCTTTCCGGGTCGTCCATCAGGAAGTGGATCGACTGGGAAATGAGGTTGGTGGTGGTCTCGTGGCCGCCGTTCAGCGTCACGATGCACATGTGCAGGATTTCGTCGTCGCTGATTTCGACACCCTCACGCTGGGCCGCAGCCATTGCGCAGAGAATGTTTTCAGCGCGGTCGATCGATGGCCGCGACTTGATCTCCTGCAGAAAGGGAAGCAGGTAGGTCTTGAATTCGGCAACAGCATCGTGCCCTTCGGCGATCGCGCTATCCGGCACCTTGGGGTTCAGCGGGAACAGAACCTTGCGGCCGACGGCCTGGATATAGTCTGCGTCCTCGACAGGCACGCCGATGATCTTGCAGATCAGGGTGACGGGGATCCGGAAGGCGAAGTCGCGGACGAAGTCGAATTCGCCCATCCGCTTCACCTTCTCTATCTCCTGATCGACCACATCCTGGGTAAACCTCGACAGCTGCTGGATCGAAGTCTGGGCAAAGAACGGGTTGACAATGTTCCGCAGACGGTCGTGATCCGGATTGTCCCGGAACAGCATGGTCGAGGTGTGATGTTCAAGCAGCGGGCCCTCTCCGAAACGCTGGCGGAACTGGTCGCCCTTGTAAACCAGGCCGCTCAGATCGCGCCAAACCTGCCGCACGTCGTCATAGCGGGTAAGAAGGACGCTGCCGTCTTCCTGGGCGTGCAGCGGATCCCCGTCGCGAAGAAGGCGGAAATACGGGCCAGGATCGTCGAAATAGTCCTCGGGAGGATCGAAAAGGTTAAACCCCCGGGCCTGACCCGACAGGACTTCATCGGCTGCGGTGGATACTGTCATCTCTTCCTCCTTATGGTGCGCTGGGACAACGATAACGATTGCAGGCACGACATCCTTTCGGTCACGGCGGGTCGATGATGTCCTGTCTTGCGTGGTGCCTTCATACAAGCGCCGGTGTCCCGGCCGGTCCGGCCGATGGTAGTGTTCACGGCCGGACCTGATCTGAACGGCTGGTCGCCGGTTACAAGGGATATCGTTGGGACGGCTGCTCGAACGTCAGCCACTTCAATTCGGTGAACTCCTCGATCACAGCCTGGCTGTCGAAACGCCCCCAGCCGCTCGCCTTGGTGCCGCCATAAGGTGCCTGCGCCTCATTGGCGACGGTGGCCCCGTTGATGTGCACCGAACCGGTCTGGATGCGCATCGCCACGTCGAGCGCACGGGTTACATCGTTGCTGAAGACGGCGGCCGAAAGACCATATTCCGTGTCGTTGGCAACATGCACAGCCGCATCCGCATCCTTGACCCGGATCACTTGCAGGATAGGGCCGAAGGCTTCCTCGGCATAGATGCGCATCTTCGATGTCACACCATCCAGGACGGTTGCCGGCATCAGCGTGCCTTGGGCGGGACCGCCTGCCCTGATTTTCGCGCCCTTCTCCAAGGCGTCGTCAAGCAGTGCGTTCAGCCGGTCGGCGGCACCCTGGCTTACGACCGGGCCAAGCGCGCAGGCGGTCTGGCTGCGCGGGTCGCCGGCCTGAAGCTCGGCGGCACGTGCCGCGAGCTTTTCGACAAAGGCGTCAGCGATCGGCTCTTCGACGATCACCCGCTCGGTCGACATGCAGATCTGGCCCTGATAGAGGAACGCCCCGAAAATCGTCGCATTCACAGCGCCGTCTATATCGGCATCGCGCAGCACGATCATCGGCGACTTGTCGCCAAGTTCCAGGATGCACCGTTTCAAATGGCGGCCGCATTTCTCACCGATGATCCGGCCGACGCTGGTCGATCCGGTAAAGTTCACCCGGCGCACCGCCGGGTGCGCGATCATGGTCTCGATGACTTCGGGGGCGTCCTTGGGATCGTTGGTCACGAAGTTCAGCGTTCCCGCCGGAAATCCCGCAGCATAGACAGACTCTGCCACCAGGGCGTGCGTCTTCGGCGAGGTTTCCGAGGCCCGGAACACGACCGTGTTGCCGCACATCAGGGGATAGGCAATGGCGCGCGCCGCAAGCACGATCGGTCCATTCCACGGCACGATCGAAAGGATGACACCGACCGGCTGGCGCACGGTCAGGGACAGCGTGCCCGGCTTGTCCGAAGGAATGCTGCGTCCCTGGATTTGCGTCGTCATCGCCGCTGCTTCGCGGAACACATTCGCCGCCAGCAGGACATTGAACCGCGCCCACAGATCGCCCGCGCCGACCTCGCCCTTCATGGCGGTCACGAATTCTTCGGTCCGGTTCTCGATCTCGTCTGCGGCGCGCAGCAGCAGGCCGCGGCGCTGTCCCGGTCCGGTCTGAGACCAGGTCGCAAAGGCACGTTGCGCCGATTCGACCGCCGCCACCGCATCCCTTGCCTTGGCCGCTGCGCCATGCGTCACAGCCTCTCCAGACACCGGCGAGCGGCGGACGAAGGTGCCGCCGTCGCTGGCACCGCGCGCCTCGTTGTCGATATAGAGATAGGTATCCACCGCGTTTCCTTTCCTTGTTGATTGGACGAGGTCATCGACGCCGCCAAGCTTGCGCCGTCGAACCGAACCAGCATTCTGGGCCACTATGCGCAAAATCCCGCTGTCCGTTCGGGGCAGTCCGACCCGTTGGCGGGATCGAACCTGCCCCTGCAGATTCAGACGCTGCCAAAGGCTTCCACCAGTTCGCCGCCCATGTTCGGAGACGTGAAGCCGCGCATGCCGATGCCGCCGTCGAAGTTCAGCACACTGCCGGTTGCCGGCTGGTTGTCCCGGCGATCGGCAAAGAACACATAGGCACCGGCATATTCCCGCGCGTGAAACGCGCGCTCGAGCGGAAGCATCTGCTTCATCAGGTCGTTCAGCGGCAGTTCCGAGAACTTGTGTCCGGCCTGGCCAAGCGCACCGATCCCGGCAAGGTTGCTGCCGACGATTCCGCCGGGGGCGACGCCGTTCACACGGACATGCGGCGCGAATTCGTGCGCCATCTGCTTGATCATGCCGACCACCGCGTGTTTCGTCGCAGTATAGATGACG
The DNA here is from genome assembly GCF_000192745.1 of Polymorphum gilvum SL003B-26A1. NCBI lineage: Bacteria > Pseudomonadati > Pseudomonadota > Alphaproteobacteria > Rhodobacterales > Paracoccaceae > Polymorphum > Polymorphum gilvum. The sequence goes on along the minus strand of NC_015259.1, from coordinate 4,404,071 downwards.
CCACCGCCGCCCGGGTAGAAGGACGCATTCGATGCCGTGAAGATCATCTGCCCCCGGGACTTGTAAAGTTCGGGCAGCGCCGCCTTGGCTGCAAGGACGTAACCCTTGACGTTGATGGCGAACATCTCGTCGAAAGCGGCGACGAGCGCGTCGTCCTCCGTGGACACCAGCGATTTCGACCAGTCCCACACACCGGCATTGCCGACCAGGGTATCGAGCTTGCCGAATGCCCTGACACATTCCGCGACGGCGCGCCTGTTGTCGTCCATTTCGCGCACGTCACCGACGATGCCGATGACCCTGTCGCCGAGTTCCTTCACGACTTCGTCGATTCGTTCCTGCGAACGGTCGAAGATTGCGACGCGGGCGCCCTCTCCGACATAGCGCTCGACGATGGCGCGGCCCAGTCCCGACCCGCCGCCCGTGACGAGCGCGACCTGATCCTGAAGTTTCATTGCGTTTCCTCCCGTTGCCTCCAGGGCTTCCGTCAGCAATCTATGTAGATGTCGTCGTTCTCGATCTTCGCCGGGAAGACCCGAAGAGCCTCGCAGGCCGGAGGCGCCTTCACTTGCCCCGTCCTGACGCAGAACTTCGCAAAGTGAAGGCTGCACTCGACGATCCCGTCTTCAAGGAAACCGTCTGACAACGACCAGGTGTCATGTGTGCAGGTATCTTGGACCGCGAAGACCTGCCCATCGAGTTTGCAGACCAGAATAGGTTCGGCCGCCCCGGTGAACTGCTTCATTTCTCCCTCCGGCAGGTCTGCCGAAGGAAAAGCTCTTGTCCACGCCATCCTTCCGCCTTTCAGAAGAAGAAGCTGAGGTTGTTGGAAAGGATGGTGCTCTGATCGATCAGGATCTTGCGGCTCGCGATCTGGAAACCGGCCTCGCTAGCGACGCGGCGCAGGACATCCTGGCGCTCGCAGGCGAAAACGTCGAGCTGGCGTTCCTGCCGCGTGCGATAGACCATCACGGCCGAGACGACATTGAGGGTGTCGTCGCTTTCGGGGACGATCATCACATTGCCGACCAGATAGCGAAGGCGCGAAGCCGGGTTCTCGGACCAGCCCACATCCGACATGATCTTGCGGATACGACCCTTCATCGTGTGCCAGTTGTCGTCGAAATGTGCGAAACCGTTCTCATCGGTGTATTCCTGAGCGACTTCGCGCATGATCCGGGTCGATCGGATCGGCATCCAGTAGCGGAGATCCGTGGCCAGAAGGTCGAACCATTCCTGGTAACGGCGATCTGTCAGCAGCTTTGCCTCCCAGTACAGGAACTGTTCGACCTCGTGCTGAAGTTCCAGAGAAACGGCCTTCGGCTTGCGTTCGAAGGCGGACTTGAAAGTGCTGTCGAGCATGGCTTCCTCCCACTGCATTAGGGCGCCTGCCGGATGCACCGGCAAGCGTTTTGACCAGAGTGCGGACTGCCGCCGCAGGGGGCGGCTATTCAGCTGCCACAGGCTGTTGCTGGATCTTGCGGATCGAAGGCCAGTCCGGTGCGGTCATGATCTGGGTCCAGTACCGATAAAAACCGCGCGCCGATTCCTCACCATAGGTATAGGCGAAGCTGATCCCCGGAAACCCCTCGGGATTCTCGGTCGAAACCGTGTGGCTGGCCATCTCGATATTGAATTTCTGCTGCTGGGCAACGTGACCCTTCAGCACCTGCTGGATGTCGCACCAGTTCTCGCCGTCATCCTGCTCGAACACGCCGCCGGCCGTGAAGGTCCGGGAAATATTGCGGCGCCATTCCTCCTTGATGTCGTCCGGGGCGGTCTTGTCCACGACGCCGAACGTCCAGACTTCGATTTCATGGGGACCGCGCGGCTGCCACATGCGGACCGTGTTGATCCCGGCAAGGAAGGACAAGTTCGGGAAAATGTTGCAATGGCACAGATGCACATCCGTCCGCGACTTGCCCAAGCGGCGCGTCGCTTCCTCGTAGGCCGGCCCCGAGGTCAGGTATTCGGTCACCTTCGGACCGAGAATCGTCATGTAGAACATCGGGTTGCGCAGGAACAGGCCACAACCGTGACCGTTCGACATATGCACGTTCAGCCCCGAGGTCGGTGGCGCGACCTGAGAGAGATCGACATCCTCGGGCACACCCGCCATGATGCCCGACAGATGCGAGGTGGTTCCCGCATGATAGGCGTCCGACGCGAACTGTTCGGCGGCAAATTTCCAGTTGCAGGGGATCACCCACTTCTGGACGCCCGGCAGCGCCTCTGTGCCGCCTTCGCAACGGTCGAGCATGATGTCCATGTAGAACTTTGCTTCGCCGAGGTATTCGTCCAGCGAGGGCGCGTCGGCATCCCAGTTCGCGAAGATCAGACCCTTGTAGGTTTCGACACGCGCCTGCTTCGGCCCCCATTCCTTCTTGTTCAGGCAGCCACCGAAGGCCTCCTGCTCCATCGGGACACTGACCAGATCGCCACCCTGATTATAGGCCCAGCCATGGTAGGTGCAGGTGAATGCCTTGGCATTGCCCGAATCCGCACGGCAGATCCGCATCCCGCGATGCCGACACTGATTCAGGAACACCCGGATGCTGCCATCCTTCTGACGCACCACCACCACCGGATCCTCGCCGATGTAGGCGGTGATGAAGTCGCCGGGCTTCGCGATCTGCGATTCGTGACCCATGCAGATCCACGTCCGCGCGAAGATGCGCTCCAGCTCGAGCCTGTAGAGCGATTCATCGGTATAGATCTTCGGATCGTAGACGCCGCGCTTCTCGTCGATCATTCCGAGAATTTCGGCGTCAGAGTAGGCGGTCCGAGCGGTCTGCGCGCTCACATTCATTGGAGTTCCTCCCGTTTCAGTCTGGCCAAGCGGCAGCCCCTCCGCGAGCTGCCTGTCCCGGCCGATTTCTAGCGCGCCGCGGGGGTGCCGGCAAGAAAAAAAGCATGCTTTTAATATCTGCGATGTCGGGTATGATCCGGTCGCGGCGCTGCGGGAGGGCAGAGCCGGAGTGATGATGCCCGGATGATCCTGTGAAGGGGGGAACAAGATGAATGTTTTGTCGTCGGTGCGCCTGTCGGTGCGCCGCGTGGTTTCGGCGGCGGCGGTGTGCCTGTTGCCTTGCGGCGCCTTGGCGCAAGTGGTTTCGGTCGCGACCCCGCCGGCCGGATCGGTGTGGAACACCATGGCTTCCGTCATCGCGGCCGAGGTCCGCAAGGCCGGCGGCCCTCGGCTGGTCGTGCAGCCCTATGGCGGCAATGCCCAGATGATGCAGGCGGTCAATGACGCGCTGGCAGAGTATTCGCTGAACGATATCAACGACATGATAACTGCGCTGACCGGGACGGGCGAATATTCCGCGCCGATGCCCAATCTCCGGGTCGTGGCCCGGGTCAATCCCTTCCCGGTCGGGCTGTTCGTGCGCGCGGATTCGGGAATGACCCGTGTATCCGATCTGGCGGGCAAGCGCGTTCCTGCCGGCTGGGAGCAGTTCCCGCTGAACCGGCCCCTGGTGAGTGCACTGCTGGAGGCCGACGGGATCAGCTATGACGAGGTGGTCGGCGTGCCGATGCCCGAACTGATCCGCGCCGCCGACGCACTCGTGTCGGGCATGACCGATGCGGCCTTCTTCGCCGTGGGCGGGCCAAAGGTTGCCGAGGTTGCTGCCTCGGTCGGCGGGGTCCGCTACCTGGAAGTCGCTTCGGACGAGGCGGCACTGGCGGCCGTGCGCAAGCATCGTCCCACCTACTACTTCTCGGAAGTCACGCCGGCACCGGTCCGGGTCGGGATCGAGAAGCCGATGATGATGCTGACCTGGGACAATGTGCTGGTGGCCGGCGCGCACGTTCCCGACGAGCAGGTCAAGGCACTGCTGACCGCGATCTTCGACAGCCGCGATGCAATCATGGCAGCCTATCCGCCGCTTGCCGCGCTGAACGTCGAAACCGCCTATGTGGACTACCCCGGGGTGGAATACCATCCGGGCGCCGTGGCGTTCTTTGGCGAACGTGGTGTGGCCAGGATTCCGGCGAACTGACCGGGCCCGGGCGGCCGGGTGGGTCGGCATAGGATCCCGCCCGGCCGCCATTTCGCAACACGACGAATCATCAAGCGGGAAAAATTCAAGATGACACAGGCAAGCCGCGTCCGGCCGTCGTCTGTCCGCCCTGCCGTCGTGCAGGGACTTTCGGTTGTTCTGACCCTCATCGCCATTGCCTTCGCGCTCGACCTGCCCAGCCGTCTGGGCCTGCGCATCTACACCGAACAGGTGCTGGCTGCGGCGCTCGGTGTCGGCCTCGCCCTGGTGTTCCTGATCGAGCGTCGCGGCAGCGACGGGAACGAACGGCCGGTTGCGGGACAGATGATCGACTGGATGCTGGCCGCCCTCGGGCTGGGTGCTTCGGCCTATGTATCCTTCCACTACGCCGACCTGGTCGGTCGCGCGATGTCGGTCGCAGCGGATGTGGTAACGATTGCCGCCATCCTGTTCCTGCTGGTGCTCGAAGGCCTGCGCCGGGTCGTGGGCTGGCCTCTGGTGCTTGTCGTGCTCGGCATTGCCGGCTACGGGCTGCTCGGCCATCTGGTGCCGGGCTCCTTGCAGACCCGGCATGTGGCAGCGGAACAACTGCTGACCTACGTCGCCTTTGATGTCAACGGCATACTGGGTCTTACGCTTAACGTGGCGGTGACCGTCGTGATCGCCTTCGTGCTGTTTGGCCAGATCCTCATGCGCGCGGGCGGTGCCGAGTTCTTCAACGACATATCCCTTGCCGCGCTGGGACGGCGGCGCGGCGGCGCGGCCAAGATTTCGATTCTCGCGTCGGCCCTGTTCGGCACGATATCGGGGGTTGTCGTTTCCAACATCGTGGCGACCGGCGTTGTCACCATCCGGCTCATGATCCGTTCGGGCTACAGGGCACCGATGGCCGCGGCGGTCGAGGCCGTGGCCTCGACCGGGGGGCAGATCGCGCCGCCGGTCATGGGCGCCGTCGCCTTCCTGATGGCGGATTTCCTTCAGGTTCCCTATGCAGAGATCGCGCTGGCCGCCGTCATTCCCGCGGCGCTCTACTATCTGGCGCTATACTTCCAGGTCGATCTGGAGGCTGCCGCGTCCGGTATTGCCCCGCTGTCCGAAGAGACGATTCCCTCCGCCGGCAGGACGCTGCGGCGAGGCGGGATCCTGATTCTGCCCTTTCTGGTCATGGTGGGCGCATTGTTCTGGATGGGCCAGCGTCCGGAAACCGCCGCGCTTTGGGCAACCGCCGTCGCGTTGATCTGCGGCGCAGCCTTCGGCTACGGCGGTCAGCGAATCGCGCCGCGCGCGATCTGGCAGTCGCTGGTCGAGACGGGGTTCGCGATGACCGACATCCTGATGATCTCGGCCGGGGCGGGGATCATCATCGGGGTTCTGAACATCACCGGGCTGGGCTTTGCCGGCACCTTCGCGCTCGCTGAGATCGGCGAGGGCAACCTCTTTCTCCTCCTGGTCCTGACGGCGATCGCCAGCCTGATCCTGGGCATGGGAATGCCGACCGTCGCGGTTTATCTGCTGCTGGCCGTTCTGCTTGCCCCGCCGCTCGTCGAGGCCGGAGTGTCGCCGGTTGCCGCACATTTCTTCATCTTCTATCTCGGCATGATGTCGATGGTCACGCCGCCGATCGCCATCGGCGCCTTCTTCGCGGCGGCGCTGGCCAAGGCGCCACCGATGCAGACCTCGCTCATCGCGATGCGGCTGGGCTGGACGGCCTATGTCGTGCCGTTCCTGTTCGTGGTTTCCCCCCCGCTGCTGATGCAGGGCAGCGCGGTGGAGATCGTCACGACCGCCGGCGCGGCAATGTGCGGGGTCTATGCGATATCCGCGGCCGCGGCCCGCTGGTTTGGCGGACCGATCGACAACCTCCAGCGCATGTTTCTTGCCCTGAGCGGTGTGCTGCTCCTGCTGCCGATCGCTCCGGGCGGATTTCCGGTTGCCGCCGCGCATGGGCTCGGGCTCGCAATGCTGGCGGCGTTCTGGCTCTTGCGCAGGATGTTCGCCGCATCGCCCGAGCCGAAGCAGACCCGACAAGAACCCTGAGACGAACCCCCGCGCAAAGGCCTTTCCCCATGAACTACTGCTTCCCGCCGCCGCCCGTTCCCAGCCTGCCTGTCGCCGGCAGCGACACGCGCTTTCCCGTGCGGCGCATCTTTTGCGTCGGACGCAACTATGCCGAGCACGCGCGCGAAATGGGCAAGGATCCGGATCGCGACCCGCCCTTCTTCTTCACCAAGCCCGCCGATGCGGTGGTCGAGGACCGCCAGACCATCCCCTACCCGCCGCTGACGGAGAATTTCCATTACGAGGCCGAGCTTGTCGTCGCGATCGGCCGCGCCGGTTCGGATATCTCGCCCGAGCAGGCACTCGACCATGTCTGGGGATACGCCATCGGAAACGACCTGACGCGGCGCGACCTTCAGCTCGCCGCGCGCGAATCGGGGCGGCCCTGGGACTGGGGCAAGGCGTTCGACCGCTCGGCGGTGATCGGGCCGATCCACCCGGTCTCGGCCGTAGGCCACCTCAGCACCGGCGCGATCAGGCTGACCGTCAACGACGCTGTCAGGCAGAGCGCGGACCTGGCCGACCTGATCTGGTCGGTCCCCGAGATCGTGTCGATCCTGTCGCAGTCCATGGAGATCCGGCCGGGCGACCTGGTCATGACCGGCACGCCGGCCGGCGTCGGGCCTCTCGTGCCCGGCGACGTCTGCCGCGTCACGATCGAGGGGCTGGGCGACATCACGACGACGATCGGACCGCGCGCATGAACACGCAGATGCCCGAGACCTTCCGTCTTCACAACTTCTTCCGGTCCTCGACCTCCACCCGGTTGCGGGCCGCGCTGAACCTCAAGGGAATCAGCTACGAGTATCTGGGCTATGCACTGCGCAAGGGCGAAACCCGCACGCCGGAGTTCCTGTCGCTCAATCCCGCCGGTCTGGTCCCGGTGCTCGAGCGCAAGGACGGCCCGCCGCTGGTCCAGTCACTGGCGATCATCGAATGGCTGGACGAAACCCAGCCGGGCCCTGCCCTGCTGCCGCGTGATCCCGACGGGCGGGCGCGGGTGCGCGCGATCTCGTTCATGATCGGCTGCGAGATCCATCCCCTCAACAACCTTCGCGTGCTCGCACGTCTGGCCGAACAGTTCGGCGCCGACGAAGCGGCCCAGAAGGAATGGTTCACGCACTGGGTGCGCACGACCTTCGACCCGCTCGAGATCATGCTGGCCAGCGATGAGCGGACCGGACGCTTCTGCCACGGCGACACGCCCGGCATGGCTGATTGCTGCCTCTATGCCCAGATCTGGAACAATCGCCGCTTCGATGTGGACAGCGCGGCCTGGCCGACCATCGCGCGGATCTTCGCTGCTCTGGATGATCTCGCAGCCTTCCGCGATGCTGCCCCACCCCTTCAACCCGACGCTGTCCCGGCCTGAGGCGTCAAGGAGCCCCCGCCCATGCAACTTGAGCATCTCCAGACCGTGCACCGCCGGCTGCTGTGGCTTTCCTCGTGGACGATCCACAATGCCAACCATCTGCGCGACAAGGATGACACGGATGTGAAGGTCGGCGGGCACCAGGCCTCGTCCGCCTCGATGGCCGCGATCATGACGGCGCTCTACTTTCATGCGCTGCGGCCCGAGGACCGGGTGGCCGTCAAGCCGCATGCCGGCCCTGTCTTTCACGCGATGCAGTACCTGATGGGGAACCTCCCGCTCGAAAAGCTGGTGGCCTTCCGAGGGTTCGGGGGCGTGCAGAGCTATCCCTCGCGCACCAAGGATGTCGATGACGTCGATTTCTCGACGGGCTCGGTGGGGCTCGGGGCGGCGCTGCCGGTCTTTGCGAGCATCGTGCAGGACTATCTCCAGGGGCATGGGCGCGATGCGCCGATGGGGCGCATGGTGGCGCTGATCGGCGACGCCGAGCTTGACGAGGGCAACATCTACGAGGCCCTGCAAGAGGGCTGGAAACATGACCTGCGCAACGTCTGGTGGGTCATCGACTACAACCGGCAGAGCCTTGACGGGGTGGTGCGCGAAGGGCTTTTCCAGCGCATCGAGGCGATCTTTTCGGCCTTCGGCTGGCGGGCGGTGCGAATCAAGTATGGCGCGTTGCAGCAGGCGGCCTTCGCGGAGCCCGGCGGGGATGCGCTCCGGCGCTGGATAGACGGCTGCCCCAACGCGCTTTACTCGGCGCTGACCTTCCAGGGCGGTCCGGCGTGGCGCAAGAGGCTGCTGGCAGACCTGGGAACGGCCAACGACGCGGCCGATCTGATCGGCCGGCGCTCGGACGACGAGCTTGCGGCCCTGATGGAAAACCTTGGCGGCCACTGCCTGCGCACGCTGTGCGAGGCGTTCGACGACGCCGACGACGACCGGCCCACCGTCTTTCTGGCCTATACCATCAAGGGCTGGGGAACGCCGCTGGCGGGCCACAAGGACAATCACGCCGGGCTGATGACCCCCGCCCAGATGGCCCAGTTCCAGGCGGCCATGGGCGTGGCACCCGGGGCCGAATGGGATCGGCTTGCCGCCGTCCCGGATCCGGCTGCGCTCCAGGCGTTCCTCGACTCGGTCCCGTTCTTCCGGGCCGGACCGCGCCGGTTCCGGGCCGCGGCGATTGCGCCCCCCCCGCGGATCGATCTGTCCGACACGGTTCAGTCCACGCAGGCCGGGTTCGGCAAGATCCTGAACGAGATCGCCCGGCAGGGCGGAGCGTTTGCCGACCGCGTCCTGACCATGTCGCCGGACGTGACGGTTTCGACCAACCTCGGGGGCTGGGTAAACCAGCGGGGGCTCTTTGCGCGCGAGCTGCGCGACGACACCTTCCGCGCCGAGCGGGTGCCGAGCACGCAGAAATGGTCCTTCGGCCCCTCGGGCCAGCACCTGGAGCTTGGCATCGCCGAGATGAACCTGATGCTGGCGCTGGCGGCTGCGGGCCTGTCCCACAGCCTGTTCGGCGAACGGCTGATCCCCGTCGGGACGGTCTATGATCCCTTCGTCGTGCGCGGTCTGGATGCGCTCAACTATGCCTGCTATCAGGATGCGCGGTTCCTTTTGGCGGGGACGCCGTCCGGCGTGACCCTGGCGCCCGAGGGTGGCGCCCATCAGTCCATCAACACGCCCCTGATCGGCATGGCCCAGGACGGGCTTTGCGCGTTCGAGCCGGCCTTCCTCGACGAATTGTCGCTGATCCTCGACTGGAGCTGGGCGCATCTCCAGCGGGACGGCGAGGCCCGCCCGGATCCGCGGACGCACCTGACCGATGCGGCCGGCGGATCGGTCTATCTGCGCCTCTCGACCCGGCCGATCCAGCAGGCATTGCGCCGGTCCGATCCCGATTTCGCGCAGGGTGTGATCGACGGCGCCTACTGGCTGCGCCCGCCGGGGCCGAACGCCGAGGTGGTGATCGCCTATCAGGGGGTCGTCGCGCCGGAGGCGATCGAGGCCGCGGGCCGACTGGCCGGGCTGCGCCGCGACATCGGCGTTCTGGCCGTGACCTCGGCCGACCGGCTGCACGCCGGCTGGTGTGCCGCGCGCCGGATCCCCGGCGCCCGGTCGCACGCCGATCGCCTGCTGGAGGGGCTGCCCCCGCATTGCCTGATCGTCACGGTGATCGACGGCCACCCGGCCACCCTGTCCTGGCTGGGATCCGTGGTCGGCCACCGTGTGGCTGCCCTGGGGGTCGAACGATTCGGCCAGACGGGACGGATCGCCGATCTCTACCGGTATTTCGGACTGGATGCCGACGCGATCCTGGCTGCCGTGGCGCGTCACAATCCCGGCCGCCCCGTTATCGCCGCCTCGGCCTGAAACAGATGCGCCGCTGTCGTGGCGCCCGACCCGCCCATTCGTCCAAGGAGGGGACATGGCAAATTCCACCACATCGCCTGCACCGCTTGCCGGAATCCGCATCGTCGAGATCGGACATTTCATCGCCGCCCCTTTCGCCTCGCGGATCCTTGGGGATCTGGGTGCCGAGGTCATCAAGATCGAACCACCCGGCGGCGACCCGGTCCGTGGCTGGGGTGAAAAGGTCAACGGCGCCTCGCTGTGGTGGAGCGTCCATGGCCGCAACAAGCGCTCGGTCGTCATCGACCTGAAGCGTCCCGAGGGCGTCGAGGCCGCCGCCCGCCTGATCGCCCGTTCGGACGCCTTGATCGAAAACCTCCGGCCCGGCGCGCTGGCGCGGCTCGGACTGGGCCGGGAACGGCTGGAAAGCCTTCGCCCCGGGCTGATCGTGGCGCATGTCTCGGGCTACGGTCAGGACGGGCCGATGCGCGACCGCGCCGCCTTCGGAGTGATCGGCGAGGCCATCGGCGGGCTGCGGTACCTGACCGATCATCCGCCGGGGACGACCGATCTGCCCCCGCCGCGTGTCGGCATCAGCATCGGCGATTCGGTCGCCGGGCTCTACGCGGCGATCGGCATTCTTGCGGGGCTCGTCAGTCGCGGGATGAAGGGCGATGCGGCCGACCGGCTCTGCGTCGTCGATGTCGCGCTGACCGAAGCCGTGCTGTCGCTGATGGAGGGGGTCGTCACGGAATACGGGGCCCTGGGGATCGTCCGCCAGCCTGTCGGCTCGCGCATCACGACGGCCGCGCCGACCAACGCCTATCCTTCTTCGGACGGCCGCTGGGTCATCATCGCCGGCAACTCGGATCTGCTGTTTCAGCGGCTGATGCGTCTGATCGGCCGCGAGGATCTGGGCGCGCGCGCCGACCTGCAAAGCAATCGCGGGCGGATCGCGCATGTCGATGAAATCGACCAGGCGATCAGCCAGTGGTCGCGCCAGTACGATGCCAGGAGGCTGGCAGCGATCCTCGCCGAGGCGGACATCCCCTCGACCCTGATCTATACTGCCGCCGAGATCGCCGAGGATCCGCAGTTCCGCGCCCGCGGCATGGTGCGCGAGGTCGAGGATCCGCGCCACGGGCCGCTGCTGCATCCCGGGATCGTCCCCATGTTTCCCGACAGCCCCGGGACGATCCGCAACACAGGTCAGGATGTCGGCGCGGACACGGATGCGGTGCTGACGGACATCGCCGGATACGGCCCTGACGACATCGCCCGACTGCACAGCCAGGGAGTAATCGGATGAGCGCAGTCCAGATCGTCGAGGTCGGCCCCCGCGACGGCTTCCAGAATATCGGCCCCTTCATCCCCACGCAGACCAAGATCGCGATGATCCGCGATCTTGCGGCGGCCGGCCTGAAGCGGATGGAGGTCACGTCCTTTGTCAGCGCCCGTGCCATCCCGCAGCTTTGCGACGCGCCCGAGGTGCTGGCGGACACCTTGGCGCAGGCGAAGACCCTGGCCCAGGTGCTGGTGCCGAACGCCCGTTACGGCCTTAAGGCGCTCGAAGCCGGGGCCACGTTCCTGTCCTACGTCTTTTCGATTTCGGAAAGCCACAATCGCTCGAATGTCCGCGCAAGCCCCGAGGAATCGCTGGCCGACTACGCGCGGCTCGTGGACGGGCTTCCGGCCGGAACGCGGATGCGGCTCAATCTTGCGACCTCGTTCGACTGCCCGTTCGAGGGGCGCACTCCGGCGGCTCGCGTGCTTGAGTTTCTCGAGAGGGCTTTCGAGATCATGCCCGAAGCCGAGATCTGTCTGTGCGACACGACCGGCCGGGGCGAGCCGGACCAAGTGGGCGAGCTGTTTGCTCAATCCATGGCAAGATGCCCCGAGGTCGCAGCCTGGGCGATGCATGCGCACGACACCTACGGGCGGGGCGCCGACAATGTCCTTGCCGCACATGCGTCGGGTGTGCGGATATTCGATGCGGCCATTGGCGGCCTTGGTGGCTGTCCCTATGCCCCCGGTGCCAGCGGCAATGTTGCCACCGAGGATGTGGTGCGGCTCTTTCACGACATGGGTGTGCAGACCGGTGTCGATGCCGAGGCATTGCTTCCGATAGCCCGCCGTGCCGCTGCCCTGCCCGGGGCCAATGCCGGCAGCCGCTGCCTGCTGCCGGCCGCCGGCGCGCCCCGCTGACTGTGTGACACGGGCGCAACGGCAAAATGTAATTCGCTGGATCCGCACCCTGCCTGGGCGGTCCCGCGAGGTCGGGTGTCCAGCAGCAGACCAGCCGCCATGGGCCACCGTCACGCTCGATTTCCGTCAGCGCGTTGCAGGACTGGTAGGCGTCGCATTGCAGGAAGCGCCCGCGGTATCCGGCGAGGAACTTCAGCGGATGTTCCTTGCCGCGGCCGGGGGCGTAGTGGAACAGCACGATGGGCGGATCGGCACCGCCATGGCCGCGATCGTCGGACACGACGGCCCAGAAGAAGCCGCTCCTGGTGGCCTTTCGGCCCGGGTCCAGCACCGGCGCACGGGTCTCATCGACGAAGATGCGGTCCGCTCCGCGCAGATGGGCTTTCATGTGATTGATGATCGGCATCAGGTGGAAACAGGCGCGACCGACCCAGTTGCCGAGCGTGCCGCGATCGAGGTCTATCCCCTGGCGCTTGAAGATCTCGGCCTGGCGGTAGAACGGAAGGTGGTCCCCGAACTTCGAGACGATGATCCAGGCAATGAACAGCTCCGTGGGCAGCCCGCCGGGCACGACATGCTCGGGGGCGTGCGGCCTGCGCCACGGCTTGCGAGCAGCGGCGGCAGGCGTATCTGGGCCGCCGCGTGACCAGCACCCGGAACTGCGCGGGGATCACGTCCAGCCGCTGGGAAACGTCCTCGCCGATCCTGGCCATCTCGCCGCAGCCGCAGGGACAGAGGGTGCTGGCAGGCTCGATCACCCGCTCGACCCGGGGCAGATGCGGCGGGAGATGCCCGCGGTTGCGTGCCGGCTTGCGCGGTGTTTCCCCCCGCGCCCGCTGCATCGCTGCTTCGGCCTTTTCCTGTGCCGCCTCGAGCACCCATGTGACGGAGGACGGCGAAGTTATGGGGGCCGTTGTCCATGCGGTTGCGTGAGGCGTCTTCGTTCATCGTCACGTCGAGGCGCCAGTGCAAGGCGTTCTCCACGCCCCAATGGCTGCGCACGACCTCGCCGACACGCTCGGGCGACAGCGGCGCGCTGAGAAGATAACAGGCTGTTTCCGTGGAGAGTTTATCGGTCTCCGGCGTTGATCCGGGGATCTCGCGTGTGCGCGTGACCTTGGCAATGGCCTTCAAGCCGGGCCATTGATGGCGCTCCTGCAGCCAGTCGATATCGGTCGAGACGGCGACGCCCCTGGTTTCGATGCGGCCATGATCGGCGTCGACCGTGGGGATGCTCGTTTCGACCTTCGCCAGCGGATCGTCGAGATAAAGGCGGACATCCTCGTGGAGCGTTCCCTGATTGCCCTTGAGCGCGAAGGCGTAGTCGCCACCCTGATCGACGATCTGCCGGGCGATGGCGCGCTGGCAATTGAGCGCGTCGACGGTCACGATTGACCCTTTCAGCGTCAGCATCTCCAACAGCTTCGGCACGGCGGTGATCTCGTTCGACTTGGCGTCCGTGGCGATCTGCGCCAGCACGAGGCGCTGCTCGCAGCCCCAGGCCGAGACCATATGCAGCGGCGACTTGCCGCTGGCCTTGTCGAAGGAGCGGCGCAGCACCTTGCCGTCAATGGCGATCACGCCTTCACAGGCTTGCGAGAACCGTCCCATGAACTTCAAAAAGCAGGCGCGGAACTGCTCGGGGTCGAGGAGGCGGAGCACGCGGGAAAACGTGTCGTGGCTCGGCAATCCGTTCTCAAGCTTCAGGAATTGCCGCAGGAACTCTTCCTTCTCGCGCGCGAACAACGCCATGTCCGAGGCGTATTGCCCGCCGCACAACACGGTGCACAGCGCGATGACCATGATCTCGGTGAGATCGTGAAGCCCGGCGTTGCCGGTGCGCGGGTCTTCCAGGTCCTCAAAACAAGCCGCCAAGCCTTCCATGCGATCCCCCAGCCGTCGCCCGATCCGCCATCGGCTAGAATCGATTCGTCACAAGCCTGCAACCCCAAAGCTATTGTCAAGCGCGTTCAAATGCGATTCCCCTGCGCAGCCAATTCATCGATCTTGACGAGCGCCGAGCGAGGTGTTACGTGGTCATATGCATGCTTGCTATAATGGTTGGCATGCAGGTAAGGGGCGTTAGCGTCCGAGGAGCTGGTGTAATTTCATCGCCGTCGGCGGTGTGATCCCAGGTGGCCATCGAGGTGTATGTTCGAGGTGGAGTTTGGCGACTTCAACCACGGCCCCTACGGAGACCCCGATGACCAAGACGAACATGGACCTGTCCGAGCTTCTGGCCAAGCACGATCAGGGCGACTTCTTGCGCGGCATTGCCGAAGCCGTGCTGCAACTGATCATGGAGACCGATGTGGAAGGCATCATCGGCGCCGGCCGGCATGAACGCAGCGGTGAACGCACGACCTGGCGCAACGGGTATCGAGAGCGCGCTCTCGATACCCGTTTGGGCACGCTGAACCTGCGGGTGCCGAAGCTGCGGCAGGGCAGCTATTTCCCGGGCTTCCTCGAGGCCCGCAAGACCTCCGAGCAGGCGCTGGTGGCGGTGATCCAGGAGGCTTGGATCGGCGGCGTCTCCACCCGCCGCGTCGACGAGCTGGTGCAGGCCATGGGGCTCAGCGGGATATCGAAGAGCACGGTCTCGAAGCTCTGCAAGGATATCGATGACAGGGTCGGGGAGTTCCTGAACCGGCCGCTCACCGGCGACTGGCCCTATGTCTGGCTCGACGCCACCTATCTCAAGGTCCGCCAAGGCGGGCGCATCGTGCCGGTCGCGGCCATAATTGCGGTGGCGGCCAACACCGAGGGCCGAAGGGAAATCATCGGCTTGGGCATTGGGCCCTCAGAGGCCGAGACCTTCTGGACCGAGTTTCTGCGTTCCCTCCGCGCCCGGGGGCTGAGTGGGGTCAAGCTGGTGATCAGCGATGCCCACACCGGCCTCAAGGCAGCCATTGCCCGGGTGTTCGAAGCGACCTGGCAGCGATGCCGCGTTCACTGGATCAGGAATGCTCTCGCCCACGTCTCGCGCGGCCAACACACCGTTGTCGCCGCCGCGATCCGCCAGGCTTTCGACCAGCCCGACCGCGCCCATGCGGGCGAAACCTGGCGCAAGGTTGCCGAACAACTGCGCCCGCGCTGGCCCAAGCTGGCCGATCTCATGGACGCCAGCGAGCATGACGTGCTGGCCTACATGTCCTTCCCGCGCCAGCACAGGACCAAGCTGCACAGCACCAACCCGATCGAGCGCCTGAACAAGGAGGTAAAGCGGCGCTCCGATGTCGTCGGGATCTTCCCCAACGAGGCCTCAATCATGCGCCTGATCGGCGCCGTGCTCTTCGAAGCCAACGACGAATGGCAGACCTCGAGCCGCTACATGATGGTCGAGGCCTTCGCCGAGATCGACAAGGAGGAGATCGACCCCATTCTCAGCATAACCACGAAAGCCGCCTGATCATGCCCTCAGGCCATCCAGGAATTTACACCAGCTTGACGGACGTGACCTAAGGGGCGACAGCACGCTTCGCGACCGCTGGCGTCCTTAGGGGGGTATTCCGCGGTGCGTGGTCTGGTGGCTCGACGATGGGGCCGAAGCCTCGCCTGTCGGCATATCGTCAGGACCATGAGCAGCCGGGGAGGGCAGCAATCATGACAATCAATCTGGTCTTCATAGATTCTTCCGGTGCGCGGCGTGAAATCACCTCGCCGGAAGGTCAGTCGCTGATGGAAACCGCCACGATGGCGGGTATTCCCGGAATCGACGCGGATTGCGGTGGCGCATGCGCCTGCGCGACTTGCCAAGTCTATGTGGCCGAGGAATGGGTTGGCAAGCTTCCGCCGATTGCAGAGGCTGAAGCCAACATGCTGGAGTTTGCGGCCAACCGCCAAGCCAACAGTCGCCTCGCCTGCCAGATCAGGCTGACGCCGGAACTCGACGGTCTGACCGTGACCACACCCGAATTTCAATTCTGAAATTCTGAAAGATATCGGATCCGCCCCCGGCGCGGGTTGTTTGGGAGAAAAGCCATGTCGCTTACTGAAAAGCCTGCCGATACGCCGGCCCTGAAAGCCTTTTATGACAGGATCGACAACGGGTCCTACACCGCCCTGTGGACCGTTCTGTCGAACATCATCACACCGGAGCCGCGCAGCGTGTGCCGCCCGCATCTGTGGCATTTCGATGAGGCCAAGCATTACCTGCTCGAGGCGGGCGGCCTGATCACGGCCCAGGAGGCCGAGCGGCGGGTGCTGATCCTCGAGAATCCTGGCCTGCGCGGGCAGTCGCGGATCACAACGTCGCTGTATGCCGGTCTGCAGATCGTGATGCCCGGCGAAGTCGCGCCGGCTCACCGCCACAGTCAGTCTGCCTTGCGCTTCGTGTTGGATGGCGCGGGTGCGCAGACCTCGGTCGATGGAGAGCGGACGATCATGGGGTTCGGTGATTTCGTGATCACCCCGCCCGGCGCTTGGCACGACCACGGCAACGAAAGCAGCGAACCGATGATCTGGCCTGGATGGGCTGGACATTCCGATCGTGTCGCTGTTCGACGCATCCTTCGCCGAGGAGCACCAGGAGGATCAGCAGCCGATCACCCGGCGCGACGGGGACAGCAGCTGGCGTTTCGGTGCGAACATGCTGCCGGTCGATTACGAGCCGACCCGCATGTCCTCGCCGATCTTCAACTATCCCTACGAACGCTCGCGCGAGGCGCTCGAGCATCTCAAGCTGCAAGGCGAAGTGGATCCCTGCCACGGGTTCAAGATGCGCTACATCAACCCGATCGACGGTGGCTGGGCGATGCCGACCATCTCGCCCTGCCTGCAATTGCTGCCGAAGGGCATGAAGACGAACCCCTATCGCTCGACCGATGCGACCGTGTTCGTCGTCACCGAGGGAACAGGACGCACGACTATCGCCGGAAACACCTATGAATGGGGTCCTAGGGACATCTTCGTGGTGCCGAGCTGGAAGTCGGTTGTCCACGAGGCCGGGACCGATGCCGTCATGTTCTCGTATTCCGACCGGGTCTGCCAGGAAAAGCTGGGCCTCTGGCGCGAGGACCGGGGCAACGCCCTTCCGCTCTGATTTCCTGAAATCCCTGTCTGCCCCCTTAACCGGGCGGGGTGCCCGATGCGCATCCCGCCGAACAGGAAGTCATGATGAAGCGCGACATGCTCACCGTTGATGATGTAACCGGATGCTGGGCGATCATGCCCACACCTTCCAAGCCGAACGCCTCGGATCCTTCGGCCACCGACACTGTCGACCTGGACGAGACTGCGCGCGTTGCCGAAGCTCTGGTCGCTGCGGGGGTCGATGGGATCCTGTCGCTTGGCACGCTTGGCGAATGCGCGACGACCACTTGGGACGAGAAGCAGGCGTACATGCGGACCCTCGTCGAGACCCTGCGCGGCCGGATCCCGGTCTTTGGCGGCACGACCGGACTGAACACCCGCGATTCGATCGCGATGACACGCGCCGCGCGCGAGATCGGCGTCGATGGTGTCATGCTGGGCCTGCCGATGTGGGTTCAGCCCGATGTGCCGACGGCCGTCCAGTTCTACCGTGACGTCGCGGCCGCGTGTCCCGATGTTGCGATCTGTGTCTATGCCAACCCCGAGGCGTTCAAGTTCGAATTCCCGCGGGCCTTCTGGGCACAGATCGCCGAGATCCCGCAGGTCGTCTCGGCCAAGTATATCAATATCGCAGCGCTCTACACCGACCTCAACCTGACGCGCCGCCGGATCCGCCTGATGCCCTTGGATGTCGATTATTATGCGGCTGCGCGGGTCGATCCCGAAGCGTGCAGCGCATTCTGGACCAGCGGCGCGGTCTGTGGCCCGGCGCCAGCGATCCAGCTGCGTGACCTGGTGCTGGAGGCCCGGCAGAGCGGCGACTGGTCGAAGGCCAAGGCGCTGACCGACCGGATCGGCATGACCTATCGGACGCTGTTCCCGAACGGCTCCTTCAAGGAATTTTCGGTCTATAACATCGGGATCGAAAAGGCGCGCATGGATGCCGCCGGCTGGATGACCGCCGGGCCCGTCCGTCCGCCCTACCATATCGTCCCCGAGGCGATCCTCGAGGGTGGTCGGGAATCCGGGCGGCAATGGGCGAAGCTTGCGGCCGAGCTCGAGAGGGAGGCTGGCCGTTGAGCCCGTCGCGTCTGGACTTCTACTTCGACTTCATGAGCCCTTTCGCCTATTTGGCGTTTCAGAAGCTGCCGGCAATCTGTCAGCGCCATGGGCTCGAACTCGTCCCTCATGCGGTAAACCTGCCCAAGCTGAAGCTGCTGGCCGGCAACACCGCGCCGCCGAATGTCAGCCTTCCTCTCAAGATCCGCTATCTGTCGAAGGATCTCGAGCGGTGGGCTACGCTTTACGGGGTGCCGCTGGTGTTCCCGAAATCGCTTGCGTCCGAACGGCTGAACAAGGCTTTCTTCTTTGCGCAGGATCGTGGTCAGGGCGAGGCCTTCATTCGCGAGGCCTGGGACAGGGTATGGGGCCGCGGGGTTGATCCCGCCGATCCCGCGCTTCTGGGGGAACTGGCCGGCCTGTTCGGGTGGGCGGCGGACGAACTCAATGCCTGGGTGAATTCCGCCGATGCCGGCGAGCGCTACGAGTCCGAGACCCGCGCGGCCCACGAGGCCGGGGTGTTCGGCACGCCGACAATGATCGTCGGAGACCAGATGTGGTGGGGCAATGACCGCCTCGCATTCATGGAAACGGCCCTGGAAAAGGGCCTCTGATTTCTAACAGTCGCTCTCGAGGGAGGGAGTAAGAGCATGGCTCTGCAGAAGCTTTCGCATGCGTGTTTGCGGGTTAAGAATATCGAGGAATCGGTGCGGTTTCACACCGAGGTTCTCGCGCTTGAGGAAATCACGCGCCAGGATGATGTGGTCTATCTGACCTGTGGTACCGACGGGACCTATGACGTCGCGCTGTCCGAAGGTGGCACCGGCGTGATCAGCTTTGCGATCGCGGCCGATGACGAGGATGACCTCAGGCATTACCGCAAGCGCGTCGAGGATGCCGGCGTCGAAGTGCGCGAAATGACCAACCCGGACCCGGGCGTCGAGAAACTGATCGAGTTCGACCTTCCGCCGCAGCAGCAGAAGATGCAGATCGCTCTTCTGGAGCGGACGGCGCGGCAGCATTACTACAGTCCCGCCGCGCGCGTGCGCAATCACCTCAGCGGGCTCGCACCGCTCGATCTCGACCACATCACGCTGCGTGTCGGGCCGGACGCGACCCTGACGATCGAGTTCCTTGCGAAGCATGTCGATTTCCATCCCGCCGATATCGTGGAGTTCCCCGGGGGAGAGGGTCGGCTGGCCGCCTGGATGCATGTCGGCGACTATCACCACGACGTGGCGATGTTCGCTGGTGCGCCGCACGAGACGCTGGATCACCTCGCCTGGACGATCCCGAACATGGAATACATGAAGTTGATGCTGGACCAGATCGCCCGCGGCGGCATCAACACCGAGGCCGGACCCGGCCGCCATGGTGTGGGCTCGAACATCTACTCCTACTTCTTCACGCCGGATGGCAACCGCTACGAGCTTTCGGGAGAGATGCCGCGTTGCGTCGATCGCAAGGCCGGGCCCAAAATGTGGCGTGCAGACCAGCCGGGCATCTTCAGCTCTTGGGGGCTTCCCTTCCCGGAAAGCTTCAAGGTCGGTTCCTGACCGATCTGGGCCCTGCGCCCCGGCGCGGGGCGCGACGACACCGATCGCATCGGGCCGGCGGCGCCGGCCGGGTGCATCTGCATGAAAGGGAGAGAGGATCGTGGAGCGGTTCATTATTGTGGGCGGCGGGCAGGCGGCGGCCTTCGCCGCCAAGACGTTGCGCAGCGAAGGCTTCGAGGGAGGCATCACGATCCTCTCGGAAGAGCCGTATTACCCCTATGAGCGGCCGCCCTTGTCGAAAGCCGTGCTGCAGGGCGCGGCGGATGTTCATGGCACCTGCCTGCTGACCGAGGAGGCCGCCGCGGATCTTCGGATCGAGATCACGCTCGGGCAGCGCGCCCGGTCGATCGACCGCGAGCAGCGCGTGGTCCATCTCGAGACCGGAGAGGCCCTGCAATATGACAGGCTTCTCATTGCCACCGGCAGCCGCGCGCGGCGCATCGACGGCCACTTCGCGAACAAGTCCAACGTGTTCTACCTGCGAACGCTCGACGACGCGCTTGCGCTGCGGGCAAAGCTCGGATCGGGCAAGCGCCTGGTTTCGGTGGGGGCGGGGTGGATCGGGCTCGAGGTTGCGGCGACGGCGCGCAAGCTGGGCATGGAGGCGACGGTCGTCGAGCTGGCCGACCGGATCTGTGGACGAAGCCTGCCGGCCGAGGTGGGGGCTGCGCTTGCTGACCTGCATCGCAGCCATGGAACCCGCATCTGTCTGGGGGCCGGGATCACAGCAGTCTCCGGCGCCGATCAGGTCGAAAGCCTGACGCTCTCGAGCGGTGAAACACTGCCTGTGGACGTGGTGGTTGTCGGGGTCGGTGCGATCCCCAATGACGAGATCGCCCGCGAGGCAGGGATCGAGACCGCGAATGGCGTCCTCGTGGATGAGTTTCTGCGCAGTTCCGACCCGCTAATCTTCGCCGCGGGGGACGTGGCGGCGATGCGCAGCGGGGGCGGCCCGCCGATCCGGATGGAAACCTGGGCCAATGCACAGGATCAGGGGGTGGCCGCGGCACGCAACATGCTTGGCAGGGATGTCCCCTACACGCCGAACACATGGTTCTGGTCGGATCAGTACGATGTGAATATCCAGATGATTGGCAACGTCCAGCCAGCCGCAGGAACAGCGTTGACCCGGAAGGGAGAGGGCAACGGGTTCACGCGCTTTTCGGTGGTCGATGGCCGTCTGGTCGGTGCGATCTGCTTCGGCTGTCCGCGGGACATGGCCATCGTCAGGCGGCTGCTTTCCAAGGGCTATGTCGTCACCGACGACGCGCTGGCGACGGCGCCCGACCTGCGCAAGCTTCTGTAGGAGGGAAGCGGCGCAACGTTGGGAGGGAGGGGGCCTGCCGGCTTGGCGGGCCGATCTAAAAAATAACTTTGTACCACTGCAAATCAGGGAGGTTATGCATGGGTCACTTGTCGAAGTTCGGTGCAATCTGTCTTGCAATCCTGGCCGCCACATCGACCAGCGCGCAGGATGCTACTGATGCCGGCTGGTTCTTTCGGACCGGGCCGATCGGTATCTTCTTCTCGCCGGGGGCCGACCTGTCGGTGGGCGGAGCGAAGGTCCCCGGGTCCGATGTTACCGTGGACAACAACTACTCGATCTCGTTCGACATCGGCTATCGCTTCAATAAGAACGTGTCGGCGACGTTCACCTTCGGGATTCCGCCGACGGCCGAGGTCAAGGGCTCCGGGAGCCTTGCGGGCAGCTATCTGGGCGACGTGAAGTACGCCCCCGCGATCCTTGCCCTGCAGTACCGGATCCCCACGCAGAACCCGAACTTCGAGCCCTATGTCGGTGCCGGTGTCAACTACACCACCATGCTTGAATCCGACGACCGCGACGTGGCGGGATTCGATGTCGACAGCGGGTGGGGCTTCGTGCTGCAGGCCGGTTTCGAGACGATGATCACGGAACGGATGGGCGCCTATTTCGACGTCAAGAAGATCTGGATCGAGACCGATGCCCGCGGCTTTTTCGGTGTGGGTGGTCCACCGGCCGATGCCAAGGTCACGCTCGACCCGCTGCTTGTCGGTGCCGGTATCGTCTGGCGTTTCTGACCCCGGGGGCGGCGATCTGCCGCCCCTTTCGCCAAGCGCGGGCCTCTGCGCCTCGACTCCGCGCGGGATCGCGATCTTTGTCCCACGCACGGGGCATTGCTGGTGCAGCCGGGGATGTCCCGGCTGATGTTGAATGGGTTGGGGCACGGTTTCTTGAGACAGTTCGCAGCGCTATTTTCCGATCGAAGGAGAATAGGATATGGACGACAAGAACAGCTCGACACCTGACGCAACGGATGAACCGGACCCGGTTCCTTGGACACTTGGTTAGGTTACGCGGCCATGGGCATGGCGGCAAGTTGGTGCTGGCGGCGGAGGGCCGCGGGGCTGAGGTAGCCGTTCTTCTCGACCAGCCACTCGGCGTTGTAGCGGGCGATGAAGGCGCGGACCGCCTCGCGGACGTCCTCGATGGTCTCGTAGACGCGGCCATGGACGATCTGCTCCTTCAGGGTCCGGAAGAACCGCTCGACGACGCCGTTCGTTTCGGGCTGGCCGACGAAGGCGAAGCTCGGCGTCATGCCCCAGGCCCTGATCTGGGTCTGGAAGTCGTCGGCCGTGAAGCAGCTGCCGTGATCGTGGCGCAGCTGCACGCCGCGGGCGGCGTCGCGGCCGAGGTGGCCGAACTGCTGGCGAACGGCCATGCTCGTGGCCTGAAGCGCCTCGCAGCGGGTGCCACGCTTGCTCACATGCCAGCCGAGGGCTTCGGCGTTCCAGTGCTCCACCGTGGCGAAGAGCCATACCTTGCCGTCCCGCACCGTCGTGATCTGGGTGCCGTCGGTGGCCCACATCACGTTCGGCGCGTCGGTCACGATCTTGCGGTCATGGTCCGCTTCCGGGCGTGGCCGGGCCCGATGCGGCGACAGCAGGTTGTGCTCGCGCATCAGACGCAGGACCCGCTTGCGTCCGACGTTGAGGCCGTCGAGCACCCGCAGCCGCGCCCAGACCTTCCGATGGCCCTCGCCCGACCAGGGCGAGCGGGCGAGGTCGGCCCGGATCGCCTCGAGGAGCGCGTCATCCGAGACGGAGGGCTTCGGCCCGCGTCGGCCCTTGGGCCGCACCGGGGCAGGATCCCGGGCCAGCCGGCGCGCAAGGTAGAAACTGGACCTCGGCACGCCCCAGACCTTGCAGACCCGCGCCACGCCATAGGCGCGTCCGGTGGCGGGAGAGAACGATCCGGCCATCACCGCCACCGTCTCCGGCCCAAAGGGCCTTTCTGCTCCATCTTCGCGCGCATGAGCTCGTTTTCCATGCTGAGCTCGCCGATCCGCTGGAGCGCCGCGGCGAGCTCCGGCCCCTCGGAGCCCGGATCCCGCTCCTTCACCTGTCAAGCGACACCCACCTTTACGAGCTAAGGCGACACCCAGTGTTACGAGGTTTGGCGCAACGGAGCGGCCCCGGGGGGCGCGCTGACCCCCAAGAGTCAAAGCGCGCGCTCCGGGGCCGCGGTCCGTAGTGCATTGATGGCTTGGCTCAGGCCTTCAAGGTGTCCTCGAGGTCGCGGAGCCGGTAGCTCCGGCCCTTGATGTTGAGGACATGGGCATGATGGAGCAGCCGGTCGAGGATTGCGGTGGCCAGCACCTCATCACCCGCCAGAAGTTCAGTCCAGTCGCGGATGCTCTTGTTCGTGGTGATGATCATGGCGCCGCGACCGTAGCGGTAACTTATCAGCCGGAAAAACAGGCTCGCATCTTCGCGCGTCATCGGATCATAGCCCATCTCGTCGACCAGAAGCAGCGCGGTCGACATGTACTTGCGCTTCTTGAGCCGGTTCGGTGGCAGGTGGGCGTCGGCCCGCAGGGCGGTCAGCAACTCGTCGAAGCGAAAGTATTGGACCGAGAAGCCGAGCTGGATCGCCCGGATGCCGAGACCGCACAAAAGATGCGACTTGCCCACCCCGGGCGGGCCCTGCATGAGCACGACCTCTGAGTTGCGGATCCAGGCACCGGTGGCGAGCGTCTCGATGCGCGAGCGCTTGATCGCCGGCTGGAACGCGAAGTCGAAGTTCTCCAGCGTCGCGCCGACCGGGATCTTCGCGGTCTTCAGCATTGTGCGCACGCGCCGCTCTTCGCGGCCAGAGCGTTCCGCGTCGAGCAACCGGTCCAGAAAGACATGGGCCTGCATCTCGGCCCGCACCGCCTCGGACAACAGACCCTCCAGCGCAGAGGTGGCATAGCCGAGGCCCAAGGCAGCCAGCTTCTCCCGGGTTGTGTCGATGTCGAGTCTTACTCGGGGAGCGGTCATCGCGCGACCTCCGCCAGGCGGGCGTAGAGATCAAGCGAACGGTGCTGGACCTTGGCGGCCGCGATCTCCTGCAGGCGGCGCCCCATCCGGCCAAGCGGCATCGGCGCCCGGACACGCTCGGTATCTTCGCCCTCGTAATGAGCCTCGTTGCGCAGGATCAGCATGTCGGTGCCGCGGGGATGCTCGGCGATCACCGCGCAGTCCTTGAGCATCTGCACCCGGCCGGCGAGGCCGCGAACCTCGACTTCCTGCCGCACGAAGCGAAACGGAACGCTATACTGCCGCCCCTCGAAATTGACCATGCAGTCCGGCCCGACCGGGCGGCGCACAACAATGTCGAAAGGCTCTGGCAGCGTCTCGGGCAAGGGTGTCAGCAGCCGACGCTCTTGCTCCCAGGCTGCGGCGACGCTGGTGCCGGTCGCGGGGCAGCGGAGATGGTGGGCACGTTCCTCAAGGCGGGCATCGGTCCAGACCTGCAGATCCTCAAGGCTGTCGAACACCTGGCCACGCGGATCGACCGCTTCACGCTGGTCACGCACCGTGCGCTCGACCTTGCCCTTCCCCTGCGGGTGGCGCGGCTGACAGGCGTCGACATGAAAGCACAACTGCGCGGCGAAACGGCGATACGTCTCGTTGATCGTGCCCCACGCTCCCGCGCCCCCGGACAGCGCCGTCTTGACGTTGTCGATCCGCAGCACCGCCGGAACGCCGCCGAGCCGCTGCAGGCAGGCGGTCTGGCAGGACTGCCACGAGAGCATGTCCTTCGACCGCGCCCAGACCACGGCGCGCTTGCGGCTCCACGACAGCGTTACCACCAGCGCGACAAGATCCACGGTCTCGCTGCCGATCACCATGCCGGGATACTCGGCCCAGTCCACCTGGGCCTGTGCCCCCATCGGCGTCTCGACCCGCCGCCGCGCCCGGATGGCCGGTGCCGGAAACGTCCGCTTCCAATAGCCCTGGACTGACTTCAGGCTCCCGTTGTAGCCATGCTCGCGCTTCAGCCAATCGTGCAGCGCCGCCAGGTTCACCCGGCCCACGGGCTGCTGACTGCGCCAGTGGGCAATCGCCTCGGCCACCGCTGCCGCCTTGCCAACCTGCGTCGTGCGCCCATCCACGGCCCCGGCTGCGCTGCGCCGCCGATGATATCGCACTGTTCCTTCGCTCACGCCCAGCATCCGCGCCACCGCGCTCTGGGAATGGCCCTGCTTCAGCAACACTGTCATTGCCGTCCGCGCCTCGTTCTCGAGACGACCCATCGTCACTCCCCGGCAGACCACCTGCCGGAAATCGATCAGGCCAAGACGGCACCTCGTAAAGATGGATGTCGCCTTACGGTCTCAATGGCCTGTCCCGCTACAGCAAACCAGAAACCTTCTCCGAGCTCCGAGCTCGCTCTTGGAGATTTGGCCCCGCTCCGCGCATCACCATCCCGGCCAGCGGCGCCATGTCAGCCGCACGAACAGGCCTGACAAAAGACCGCACTCGATCACATGTCCAGACGATCAGAAATTCCTTGCAAACCGAGCGGCATCCACAAAAGAAGGTTCGACATCAGACCCATCCCCTCCGCCATTTCTAACCTGTCGAACGTTCTCCGCGCTCGAATGCGGGGCTGAAACGCCAAGGAACCGCGCGGTTCGGGCGCAGATGAGAGCGGCGGTGCAAAATTCGGCCACGGTAGCGGCGGGATAGTCCTGCCGCGGGCGGCGTAAAAGTCGTCCACCTATTTTCCTTCTGCAACATGTGCAGGAGGGTCAGGGGATCTACACCGTGGACTTATATCTGAAGGTGCGTCTGGCGGTCTCGGAGGGGATGAGCCGACGTCAGGCAGCGAAGCATTTCAATATCTCACGCGACAGCGTTTCCAAGATGCTGTCGTATTCGACGCCTCCGGGCTATCGCCGTCAGGCCCCGGTGCGTCGGCCGAAGCTGGACGCCTTTGTTTCGACCATTGATCATTGGCTGGACGAAGACCTGAAGGTACCGCGCAAGCAGCGCCACACGGCCAAGCGTGTGTTCGACCGGTTGCGGGCTGAGTGCGGGTTCACCGGCGGCTATACGATCATCAAGGACTACATGCGCGAGCGGGAGCAGCGCCGGCAGGAAGTGTTCGTGCCGTTATCGCATCCGCCGGGCCACGCGCAGGCTGACTTTGGCGAGGCTGTGGTTGTCATCGGCGGCGTGGAGCAGAAGGCGCACTTCTTTGTGCTCGACCTGCCGCACAGCGACGCCTGCTATGTGCGGGCCTATCCGGCGGCGGTGTCAGAGGCCTGGATTGATGGCCACGTCCATGCGTTCGCCTTCTTCGGGGCGGTGCCACAATCGATCGTCTATGACAACGACCGCTGCCTGGTGTCGAAGATCCTGGCCGATGGCACGCGCAAGCGGACAGTGCTGTTCAGCGGCTTCCTGTCCCACTACCTGATCCGGGATCGCTATGGCCGCCCCGGCAAGGGTAATGACAAGGGAAGCGTCGAAGGCCTCGTCGGCTATGCCCGTCGCAACTTCATGGTGCCGATCCCGCGCTTTGCGACGTGGGATGAGTTCAACGCCTGGCTGGAAGAGCAATGCCGCAAGCGCCAGCGCGACAGGCTGCGCGGCGAGAGCGAGACGATCGCAGAACGGCTGCAGCGCGATCTTGCGGCGATGCGGCCGCTGCCAGCTTCGCCTTTTGAGGCCTGCGATCAGGCCAGCGGTCGGGTCTCTTCCCAGGCGCTGGTGCGCTACAGGACCAACGACTACTCCGTCCCGGTCGCCTTCGGCCATCAGGATGTATGGATCCGGGGCTATGTCGACGAGGTGGTGATCGGCTGCCGTGGCGAGATCATCGCTCGTCATCCTCGAAGCTGGGAACGGGAAGACGTTGTGTTCGACCCGCTGCATTACCTGCCGCTGATCGAACAGAAGATCAACGCGCTGGATCAGGCCGCTCCTCTTCAGGGCTGGGATCTGCCCGAGGCGTTCGCCACGCTGCGCCGCCTGATGGAAGCGCGCATGGCAAAGCATGGCCGGCGCGAGTATGTGCAGGTGCTGCGGCTGCTGGAAAGCTTCGAGCTTGCCGATCTGCATGTGGCGGTGAAGCAGGCCCTCCAGATCGGGGCCATCGGCTTCGATGCCGTCAAGCATCTTCTCCTGTGCCAGGTGGAGCGGCGGCCGCCGAGACTGGACCTGTCCATCTACCCGTACCTGCCAAGAGCCACCGTCGAGAAGACATCGGCAAAGGCCTATATGCGGCTTCTGTCGACGCATGCGGGAGATGCCGCATGAGCACCCAAGCGTCAGACAATCCCCCTGCGATCCTGCTCTCCCACACGCTCAAGACCCTCAAGCTGCCGACCTTCCAGCGCGAGTATCAGAAGCTGGCCCGGCTCTGCGCCACACAGGGCGTGGACCATGTCGGATACCTCACTCGGCTTGCTGAGCAGGAGATGATCGAACGGGATCGCCGCAAGGTCGAACGCCGCATCAAGGCGGCGAGGTTCCCGGTCGTCAAAAGCCTCGACAGCTTCGACTTCGCCGCTATCCCGAAGCTCAACAAGATGCAGGTGCTGGAGCTGGCCCGCTGCGAATGGGTCGAGCGGCGCGAGAACGTCATCGCGCTTGGCCCCAGCGGCACGGGCAAGACCCATGTGGCGCTCGGTCTCGGTCTGGCCGCCTGCCAGAAGGGCTTGTCCGTCGGCTTCACGACCGCCGCTGCCCTGGTCAGCGAGATGATGGAGGCGCGCGACGAGCGACGTCTGCTGCGTTTCCAGAAGCAGATGGCAGCCTACAAGCTCCTGATCATCGACGAACTGGGCTTCGTGCCATTGTCAAAGACCGGGGCGGAATTGCTGTTCGAGCTGATCGCGCAACGCTACGAACGCGGTGCCACCCTGATCACCAGCAATCTGCCATTCGACGAATGGACCGAGACGCTGGGATCGGAACGGCTGACCGGCGCACTGCTCGACCGGCTGACCCACCACGTCAACATCCTCGAGATGAACGGCGACAGCTATCGTCTCGCTCAAAGCCGCGCCCGAAGGGCAGGCTGAAGCCCCTCAAAAAGTCGCCAACGCCGCACGCGGGAAACTCTGGTCGGGCTACGCCCTCCCGACGTTCCCCGCGTGCGGCGTCAGGTGGCCTACTTTTACGCCGCCCAATGGACGACTTTTGCTCCGCCGTTGACAAAAAGGACAAAAAGCGCGTGATCAGCTTCCGCGCCGCCGAGCACGCGGTGCTTTCCTACAGTTCCACGACAGGCCTGTTGAAGATCGGCGGCGTGGCCAAGGCGCGCCGTGCCGATCTCGCGGAGTTATTCGCAGACAAGATTCTCGGGAAACCCGAATTCTTCGCCGGCGACGACGCGCAGAACCTCTACACGCTCGACCCGGTGCAGCGCGCGGGCTTCGGCTTCGCGTTCAACCATGACTTCGATCCGGGCATCCAGCGGGTCCAGATCACCGAGGTCCAGGTCGACCGCGTCGGCGCCGATCCGAAGACGGGGGAGACGCGAACCTTCTACTCCTATCTCGCGCGCGACGGCCGCGACAATGCGCTGGCCAGGTTGGGCGAGATGATGCCGGGCGCTCGTCTCGGGTCGGATTGGCGCCTCAACCACATCGTCCTCCGCGTTCATTTCGCGACCGGCGGCAAGTCGGCGAAGAAGGTGACCGTCAAGCTGAAGCCGCCGGCACACGCCATGTTCAAGCGTCAGCAGTTCGAGGGCCGCATTATGACGCTCCTTCGCCGCAACGGACTGCTCAATGACCGAGACGCTTCCCAGGCTGCTGTTGCGGCTGAGTGAGGCGGGCGATCCCGCAATCCTTTGGGGCCGACAGGCTTCGTCTCATGCCGGGCGCGATTTCGAGCGGCTGCTCGATCACGGCGTCCTGGTCGAGCAGGCGCCGGCAACAGAGTGGGATGTGTGCCCAGCCTGTGATTGCGGTCTCGACGCGCGACCTGTCCAGCAGGTCAAAGGGCAATACATCGCGGTTTGCCCGACGGACCGGCGCAGCGACGTCGTTCTCGGCGATGACGATCTGCGGAGCTTTCGGATTCATCCCTCCGCACTGGTCCGCGAAATCGCCATGGCGTCCGGGTTCGGAGGCACGCCGGCGCCGGTGGCGGCAGGCGTCTGGCATCTGGGGGAGACGTCGGACCAGCGGGCGCTGTTCCTCGCACTGTCGCGGGATGCAGTGCTTCAACCGGGAATGATCGGCCTGATGCGTTCGGCCGCCCGGTCGTCGCCCATCATAGTGATCGCGCCCGCGATGGCGGCGGACGAACTCGCCCGCTTCGTCGAAGCTGCGATCTCCGTCATGTCGATTGACGGTTGTCTGGGCAGGAACGCGACGGGCTTCGCGATCGACCTTTCGAAGCTGGAATCCGCTGCGACTTTCGAGCCGCGTCTGGTCATTTTCCGTCAGAGCCAGCGGGTGATCCTGGATGGCATCGAGATGCACATCCCGCAGCAGCCGTTCAAGCTTCTCGTGATTCTGGCCGAGGCTGTGGGAACTCGGAAAGGCCATTTGACCCCGCAGGAAATCGAGGCCGAGAACAGCGGCCGCAGCGCTGGCGACCTGATCCGTGACCTGAGAAATGCACTTCACGACGATCAGAAGACGCTGATCAGGACCCGCCAAAGCCCGACCCGCTATTTCCTGGGGCTGGCTGCTGGAGAGTTTGATCTGCGGCCATAGGGCAGCTGGCCCGCGTCTCGGCCCGTCTTCCCATTCTCGCCCATCCCAAACCCATCCCGCTCCCACCTGACGGATCGGCGGCTTCGGCAGGCTTGAGGTCATCAACAGTAATGACCTGAGGCCATGCCGATGCATTCTTCCATTTCCCGAGACGACCTTCAGATCCTTCTTCATGAGGCGGACATCGCCGCCCGCCGCCTCGTCCGCCAGCTGCGGCTTCCTCGCGCCGATCTCGACGATGTCCGCCAGGACCTGCTCGTTGATCTGATAGCCCGGCTTCCCGCCTACGACGCAGATCGCGGCACGCTCGGCGCCTTTGCCGGCGCCATCCTCACCAACAGGGCGACGCGCATCGCCAACAAGGTGAAGGGGGAGCGCCGGATGTATGGCGCGACGCCGATCTCGCTCGATGAGGTCATTCCCGAGAGCGACGGGCTGACCCGCGGCGACCTCATCGCCGAAGCCGACGGGCTGTCAGCGCTCTTCGGCCAGCCCGTCGATGCGTTCGCCACCGCCGAGGAGCGTCTCGATGTCGAGCGCGGTCTTGGCTCGCTCGAACCCGCCGACGGCGCTCTCTGTGCAGCCCTCTCCCGGACCACCGTCGATCGCCTTGCGGCGAGCGGCCATGGCGCCCGCAGCAGCCTCTACCGCCGCGTCAAGGACATCCGCCTTGCCCTGACGGCGATCGGTGTCCGGGCCGCGTGAGACGGTTCGGCGAGCGCGTGAGTAGGAGCCCATCATGAACGTCATTGCATCCAGATTCCCCGCGGTCCGGAACCCGCTCACCGAGATCGGACTCTGTGGTTGGGTCGGCCAGGCCGCGCCCGGCGACATCCTCGAATATCACCGTGGATTCCTCGCGCTCGACACCATGCCGCAGGGCACGCGCCTTGCCGAGCGGGAGCGGGCGGAACTCGCCCGCGTCGCGCGCCGCGCCTGGTGGGCGGCCGAGCGCGGACTGATCCATCTCGTGCAGCGTCGCCACCGGTCGGACGATTACAGCTATCTCGCCATCGCCCGCCCGAAGCCGAAGCAGGCCTCGGTCTCGCTGTCCTCGCTTCTGCTGGCGGAGGTGGCGTGATGGCATCTGATCGCAACAACCGCCCCAGCCTCGACGACATCCGCACCATGCCGGTCGGCGAGATCGCAAAGCTTCCGGCGGAGCATCTGGCGCTGCTCCAGGAAGATGCCGACTCGGCCCTGGATGCCGCCAAGCGGCTCAAGGAGTGGCTCGAAGGTGCGATCGCGCGTCGCTACGCCGACGCGGCAGCGACGGTGCGCCGGGCCGAGGGCAAGGACACCGGCCTCGTTCGTTTTGAGGACGGCGCCGTCGTCGTCGCTGCCGATCTCCCGAAGAAGGTCGACTGGGACCAATCGCTGCTCGCCGCACTCGTCGAGCGCATCCGTGCGAGCGGGGAGAACCCGGCCGATTACGTCGACATCGGCTTCAAGGTCCCCGAGCGCAAGTACACCGCCTGGCCCTCCGCCGTCCGCGAGGCCTTCGCCGCCGCCCGCACGGTGCGGACCGCCAAGCCAACCTTCCGTCTCACCATCAAGTCCGAGGATGCCCGATGACCAGCTCTGCTGCCCTGACCGAGATCCGCAAGCGCCACTACGCGCTCGAAGCGCTGCCCGACACCATCGTCATTCCGGTGCTCGGCGAGATCCGCCGCGAGCAGGTGGTCAAGCCGATCGAGGACGCCACGCTCGACGATATCGCCTTCGCCTTGCTGGGTGTCGAAGCCGAGTTCAGCGCCGTCGGCGACCGCCTGCACGCCTTGCGCAAGCTCTATGGTCTCGCCCGGCAGGCCGGCGGGCACGGGAGTGAGCGCGCGCTCGATGTCGCGTCGCGCAACACGGGAGGCCGCTGATGGCGCTGCGCATCGTCAGCGCCGACGAACGGCTGTCCGCGGCCGGCGCCAAGACCACCATGGCGATCTTCGGTCCGAGCGGCGTCGGCAAGACATCCTTGCTGAAATCGCTGCCGCCGGCCGAGACGCTCTGCATCGACCTCGAGGCGGGCATGAAGTCGGTTCAGGACTGGCCCGGCGACAGCATTCCGGTACGCACCTTCGCCGACGCCCTCGACATCGGCTGTCTCGTCGGCGGGGTCAATCCGTCGGCCGACCCGAGCGGCTTCTTCTCCGAGGCGCATTACCAGCATCTCAGGGAAAGCTATCCCGATCTCGTCCAGATGATCGCGGGCAAGCGCATCATCTTCGTCGACAGCATTACCGATCTCACGCGCCAGGCCATGGCCTGGGCGAAGACCCGGCCCGAGGCCTTCTCCGACAAGACCGGCAAACCCGACACCCGCGGCGCCTACGGGCTGCTCGCCCGCGAGGTCATCGGCCTCCTGAAGCACCTGCAGCACGCGCAGGCAAAGACCGTGATCTTCGTCGGCATCCTCGAACGCGTCACCGACGAGTTCAACCGCACGACCTGGCAGCCGCAGATGGAAGGCGGCAAGGCCGGCCGCGAGCTTCCCGGCATCGTCGATCAGGTCATCACCATGAGCCTGTTCGCGCGCGACGGGGACGGCTGGCGGCATGAGCCCGAGCGCGGCGAAGACCGCCGCCTCGTCTGCCGCGCCGGCAATCCCTGGGGCCTTCCGGCCAAGGATCGCAGCGGTCGTCTCGATGTCACCGAGCCGCCCGACCTCGGCGCGCTGCTCTCCAAGATCAACGCAACCCGGAAAGGATGACGAGCCATGAGCTTCGACATGAACGACGCCGAGCCGCAGAAGAGCGGCGAACTGATCCCCGACGGCACCTTCGCCAAGGTCACCATGACCATCCGGCCGGGCGGGACCGACGGCCAGAGCGAGATCGACCGGGGGCTCCTCAAGGCCTCGAACGCGCCCGGCAGCGACGTGCTGATGGTGGATGCCGAGTTCACCGTCGCCGAGGGCCCTCACGTCCGGCGCAAGTTCTGGCAGATGTTCACCGTCTCCGGCGGCAAGGTCGACGAGCAGGGTGTCTCGATAGGCTGGAAGATCTCGAAGGGGAGCTTCCGCGCGATGATCGACAGCGCGCTCGGGCTCGATCCGCAGGACATGAGCGACGCGGCGAAGTCGAAGCGGATCCTGCGCGGTCTGGCCGACCTCAGCGGCATCACCTTTGTCGCCAAGATCAAGGTCGAGCCCAGCGACGATCCGCGCTACGGCGACAGCAACAAGCTCGACCGCGTGGTTCTGCCGAGCGAGCCGGAATGGCGAAAGGTGATGGACGGCGAGGTCCTGGCGCCGAGCCCCAGCACCCGCGCGCGGCCCAGGGCTGCCTCGCCCGCATCGCCCGCAGCTCCGGCCTGGGGGCAGCCCGCCGCATCGCCGCCCGCGAGCGCTGCCCCGGCCTGGAGCCGGCCGGCACAGCCGGGCACGGCTCCGGCAACGGCCGCGACAGCCGCGCCTGCAGCGACGCCGGCCCCGAGTGGCCCGGCCTGGCTCAACACCTGACCGTCATGACGGCCGATGAGTGGCAGGCGCACGTCACGCGCGAGGCAGCGAAGGCGATGGGACAATGGCTCGAAGGACGCGGAAGGCTTCACCAGCCCATCGCCGCTCTCACGCTCCCCGAACTGGACGCCATGGCGGCGAACGCGATCGCGCGGTTCATCGTCCTGGCCTCGCACCGGATCAAGGATCAGCCGGACGACGCAGAGGACCTGACCCGGCTCTTGCTCGGGTAGGCGTCTGCGCCGTCTGCGGACGTCAGGCGCGGGGCTTCGGCTACGTCCACCAGCTGCGCTGGGACCGCTTTCCTTACCACCGCTTCTGCTCGATGCGCTGCCTCGATGTCGGCGCGGCGCTCGCCAACAGGAACAACGGGATGATCGACAAGACCGACATGGAGACCCGAGCGATCAAGGAGGCGCGCCGGTTTCTCGCCGAGACGCTCACCGAGCTCGACCTGATGGCGCCGTTCTACGACCGGAAGCCAGAAGAAATCGACCGCATCATCGAGGCCTGCGTCGACGGGTTTCAGGAGTCGATGCAGCGCCAGGCAGCCGCCCGCGACCCGCTCGACGATCCGATTCCCTTTTGAGGTGGCGCATGGGAATCGATCTCAACCACGGCTCCGGCTTCGTGTATGGCCGCATCGGCCACGCGATCAGCGTGTCCGATCGGGTCAATGCCCTGATCGATGCGGCGCTGGTGGCACGCAATCGCCGGCAGACGCCGCGCGATTATCTCGGGGGCAGCCGGATCGGCGAGCCCTGCGTGCGCAAGCTCGTCTACGAGGTGACCCATACGCCCAAGGATGAGGGACGGGATTTTGACGGCGCGATCCTGCGCATCTTCGACGCTGGCCACCAGTTCGAGACGCTCTCCATCCGCTGGCTGCGCGGCGCGGGCTTCGACCTTCGCACCGAGCGCGCGGACGGCGGGCAATTCGGGTTCGAGACGGCGGGCGGCAAGCTGCGCGGCCACATCGACGGCGTGATCGTCGCTGGCCCCGACGTCGGCCTGCGCTGGCCCGTGCTCTGGGAGCACAAGGCGCTGAACGCCAAATCCTGGAACGACCTGGTCAAGCGTGGCTTGCGCGCCTCCAAGCCGGTCTACTTCGCGCAGGTCCAGCTCTACATGGGCTACCTGGAGCTGGAGACCGCCCTCGTCACGGCCCTCAACAAGGACACCGAGGCGCTCCACCACGAGATGGTCGCGTTCGATCCGCCTTGCGCGCAGGCGCTGTCCGACAAGGCCGTCGATATCCTGCGCGCCGCGGCAGCCGGCGAACTCCCGGCGCGGATCGCCGCAGCCCAGGACTTCTATCTCTGCCGCATGTGCGCCTATGCGGAGCGCTGCTGGGAGGGCGAGCGATGAGCTTCATCCCGTCTCCGCAGCAGGCGGCGGCAATCGCCGCGATCGAGAACTGGTTTCGGCGCGGCACGCCCGATCAGCAGGTGTTCCGCCTGTTCGGTTACGCAGGAACGGGCAAGACCACCATCACCCGGCATGCAATCGGCGAGCTCGGTCTCGAACCGATGGATCGCATGGGTGGTGCGGGCGGCGTGCTCTATGCCGCCTTCACCGGCAAGGCGGCCCTGGTGATGACCCGGAAGGGAACGCCGGCCTCGACGATCCACAGCCTGATCTACAAGGTCTCCGAGGCGACACCGGAAGAAATCGAGCGCGTCACCCGCGAGTTGGAGACGCTGCGCAAAGGCTTGCGGAGCATGGGACCGGCCGAGCGTTCCTTCGCGGAGACCCAGATCCGCCGCCTCGAGCTCCGGCTCGCCGACATCCATCAGCCCCGTTTCATTCTGAACGAGCAGTCGCTGGTCCGCGACGCCGACCTGATCGTGCTCGACGAGGTCTCCATGGTCGGCGCCGAAATGGCGAGCGATCTGCTCGCCTTCGGCAAGCCGATCCTGGTGCTCGGCGACCCCGGCCAGTTGCCGCCGATCAAGGGCGACGGCGCCTTCACCGACGCCGATCCCGACGTGATGCTGACCGATATCCATCGCCAGGCGGAGACCAGCGCGATCATCCGTCTCGCCACGCTCGCGCGGCAGAGCGTGCCCATTCCCTACGGCGAGCACGACGACTTCGTCTGGAAGATGCGGCGCTCCGACATCGGCCCGCATCAATTCCTCAAGGGCGGCCAGGTGATCTGCGGCCGCAACGCGACGCGGCTCTTTCTGAACACCGCGATGAAACAGGCGGCCGGCTTTCCCGACGCTTACCCGCGAGGGCGCGGTGAGAAGATCATCTGCCTCAAGAACCGGCACGATCTCGGTCTCGTCAACGGCATGTTCCTCGACCTTTCGGACATCCGCGACGAAAGCCCGCTCGCGTTCAGTGCCTCGGTGCGCACCGAAGACGGGACGAGCGTTCCCGGCCGCCAGTGGTTCTACAAGGGGCATTTCGACGACCACGTCGCCTACGACGCCGAGCGCCTGCGCCGCGATTGGCGTGACATGCGGGGGCTTGTCGAGAGCGTCTGGGGCTACGCCATCACCTGCCACAAGGCCCAAGGGTCGCAGTGGGAGAACGTGATCGTCTACGACGACGGTCTCGGGCGGACCGCCGAGGACCGCGCCCGCTGGCTCTACACCGCCATCACGCGCGCGGAGCAAGGGCTGGTGATCCTTGATTGACTTCAACGACATCGCACCCGCCAGAACGCTTGCGGTCCATTACGATCTCGACGCCATCGTGGCCGGCCTGCGTGACAGGACCGGCGCTTGGGTGCCGCAGCACTTCCCGAACGGCCGGCGCAACGGCGACGAATGGCGTCTCGCCAATATCAATGGCGCTGCGCCGCGAAAGAACGGTTCCTGCGTGATCACGCTCAGAGGCGAGCACGCCGGCGACTGGATCGACTTCGACGGCGGCCAGGGCGGCGGACCGCTCAGCACGCTGGAACAGGCGACCGGCCTCAAGGGCCGCGACCTCTTCGCCTATGCCGCCGATCTGGTCGGATGGTCGGCCGCGGCGCCAGCGCGGCGCGACCCCTCGGCGGCTCCTGCGAAACCGGAGAAAGACCCTGCCCGAGAAATCGAGATCATCCTCTCGCGGGCCCTCCCGATCGCCGGCACACCGGGCGAGGCCTATCTGCGCGCACGAGGACTGACGGTCCCGCCACCGTCCGACCTCCTGTTCCATCCGGACCTCACGCATTGGGACACGAGGACCGGGTTCCCGGCCATCGTCGGGCTGGTTCGCGACCGCGCCGGCAGCGTGGTTGCCCTGCACCGCATCTACCTGCGGCCGGACGGGGCGGCGAAAGCCGAGGTCGAAAAGCCGAAGAAGATGCTGGGCCGGGTTGGCGGCGGCGCGGTGCGCCTGGCGCCGATCGGCGACGACGCTGTCCTTGGTCTCAGCGAAGGCATCGAAACGGCGCTCGCCGTGATGACGGCCTGCCCGGATATGGCGGTATGGGCGACGCTCTCGGCCACCAACCTCGAACAGGTCGTCCTGCCGCCGGAGGCCCGGCGTGTCGTTCTGCTGGCCGATCACGATGCGTCAGGCGCGGGCCTTCGTGCAGCCGAGGCGGCGGCGCGGCGTCTCCTCGCGGAAGGCCGCAGCGTCGCCATCGCCCTACCGCGGGCGGAAGGCGAGGATTTCAACGACGTTCTGCTGCGCAACGGCGCGGGCGCGGTC
This sequence comes from Polymorphum gilvum SL003B-26A1, assembly GCF_000192745.1. Classification (NCBI taxonomy): domain Bacteria; kingdom Pseudomonadati; phylum Pseudomonadota; class Alphaproteobacteria; order Rhodobacterales; family Paracoccaceae; genus Polymorphum; species Polymorphum gilvum. Next base: position 4,367,340 of record NC_015259.1, on the reverse strand, counting down.
CGCCAGATCATCGACGCGGCCGAGCCCTGTGCAGTGGCGGATGGCACGGATGCGCAGGATGGCGCCCGAAACCGCCCGATCGGCTTCGTCGAGCCCCAGGGGCGCTTGCCGCAACTGCGCGCCGATGAGGGCGATCTCGCCCGCGCCCACGCACGCAGCTGGGGTTTGCTGCTCGCCTCGAACAGGACACCCTGGCTCTTTCGCAGCGGCGGCATGCCGACATGGGCCGTGCACGACGATGACGGCCTGCCCATGGCCCGGCCGGTGACGGAAGAGCGCCTGCGCCACATGCTGGCCAAGCTCGCCGATTGGCGGCGTCTGGCGCGAAACGGCGATCTCGTTCCCGCGCATCCGCCGACGCCGCTCATCAAGTCGCTGCTGGCGACGCCCGATCCCGGCCTGCCGGTCCTGGCGGGGATCGTCACCACGCCGGTCTTCGGCCGCAATGGCGCCCTCCTGACCGAGCCCGGCTACCACCCCGATGCGCGGCTGCTCTACCAGCCGACACCAGGCTTTGCCGTGCCGCAGGTGCCGGAGCGCCCGTCGCCGGCGGAGATCGCGACCGCGCGCAGTCTCATCGTCGACGACATGCTCGGCGAGTTCCCCTTCACCGGCCACGCGGAGCGGGCGCATGCCGTTGCCTTGATGCTGCTCGGCTTTCTTCGCGCCATGATCGACGCGCCGACGCCGCTCCACCTGATCGAGAAGCCGACACCCGGCACCGGCGCGACCCTGATGGTCGACGCAATCGCGACCGTGCTCACCGGCGTCAGCGCCTCCGTGATGACCGAGGGCCGCGACGACGAAGAGTGGCGCAAGCGGCTGACCGCCAAGCTGCGCCAGATTCCCTCGATCGTGCTCATCGACAATCTGCGTCATCCGCTCGACTCCTCGGCGCTCGCGGCAGCGCTCACCGCACCCTTCTGGGAGGACCGGATTCTCGGGGCGTCCGAGATGACGCGATTGCCGATCCGCTGCGTCTGGATCGCGACCGGCAACAATCCCGAATTCTCCAACGAGATGGCGCGCCGCATCGTGCGCATCCGCCTCGACGCCCGTGTTGATCAACCCTGGCGGCGCGAGGGGTTCCGTCACCCCGATCTCATGAGCTGGGTCCGCGCCAACCGGCCCCGCCTCGTCGCGGCCTGCCTTACGCTGTGCCGGGCCTGGCTGGCCGCCGGCAGGCCACGGGGCGCGCGCATGATCGGGAGCTACGAGAGCTGGTCGCGCATCATGGGCGGCGTCCTCGAGGTCGCCGGGATCGAAGGGTTTCTCGCCAACCTCGACGAGATGCTCGCTGCCGCCGATGGCGAGGGCGCGATCTGGCGCAGTTTCATCGGCGCCTGGTGGGACCGCTTCGGGACGGCGGAGGTCGGCACCAGCGATCTCTATGAGGTGGCGTTGGCCTGCGAGCCGCCGCTGCCGCTGGGCGCCGGGGGCGACCGGTCACAGCGCACACGGCTCGGCAAGGCGCTCGCCCGCATGCGCGACCGGGTCTTCGATATCGACGGCCGCAAGATGCGCGTGCGCACGCTGGGCGTCTCCCATCAGGCCAAGCGCTGGCAGCTCACGATCGAAGGGGAACGTGGGGAACGTTTTCCGCAAGGTGTCGCGGCATCGGGCGGGGAACGTTGCGCCGAAAAAGGGAACGTCGAAACCCAACGTTCCCCGGCACAACCCATTGAAACAAAAGGCTCCGGGGAACGTGGGGAACATGGGGAACGTTTTTCGACACTAACGCATGTGCGCGGCTGCGCCCACGCGATGGAGGATGGGGAAAAACGTTCCCCACCTTCGTCACCTTCCCAAAGCGCTTGTTCCTCAACGGCTTGCACCGGGGAACATGCGGGGGAACATCCCTCACCACGTTCCCCGAACGGCGTTGCGCCGGACTGGCTCAAGGAGGTGCTCTGATGGGCATGCTCCGTCAACTCGGCCGTCTCCCGGCGGCAGCGACCGGTCCGCCGCGATGGGTCTTCGATCCGAAACCCGACCCTTGCCCGCGCTCCTTGGAGACAATCATGATCTCGACCATCGAAACCGGCCCCGCCGAAGCGGGGGTCATCACATTCCGTCCGCATCCGGCTCATGCGCATCGCGCCATTCTCAGCCTCGATCTCGGCACCACGACTGGCTGGGCGTTGCGCAGCCATGACGGCCTGATCACGAGCGGCACGGTCTCTTTCCGGCCGAGCCGCTATGACGGTGGCGGCATGCGCTACCTGCGCTTCCGGAGCTGGCTGGACCAGATCGCCGCCGACGCCGGCGGTCTCGCGGCGATCTATTTCGAGGAGGTTCGCCGGCATGTCGGTACCGATGCGGCCCATCTCTATGGCGGCTTCCTGGCGACGCTGAGCGCTTGGTGTGAGAGCCACGCGATCGCCTATCAGGGCGTTCCGGTCGGCACGATCAAGCGGCACGTCGCCGCCAAGGGCAACGCCGACAAGGCCGCCGTCATGGCCGCCGTTCGCGCCCGCGGCTTCTCACCCGCGGACGATAATGAAGCCGACGCCATCGCCATCCTGCTCTGGGCCATCGAGACCGAGGGAGGTGTGCGATGAGCGGGGAGACGATGCTCAAACATGCCGCGTCGGTCGTCGCCGAGCGCCGCAAGATATACGGCGAGCCGGCCGCCGCGATGGCCGTGGTCGCCAGACGCTGGTCGATCACGCTCGGCCGGCCCATCACGCCGGCGGAGGTCGTGCTCTGCCTCATCGATCTGAAGCTGGCGCGGCTCGGGCACGATCCGAAGCATCAGGACTCGATCCTCGACATCGCCGGCTATGCAGCGGTGCTGCAGGAGGTCGGACGATGAGATGGCTGCCGAAAGGATATGGCGGCGAACGCCGGTCGGCCGAAGAGGTCAAGCGGGAGGGTTGGCGCGAGCAGGGCCTCCTCGTCGTCAGCCCCACCGATCCGCGCCTCACCTGGCCCGAGCGAGAACTGGTTCGCCAGCTCGGCGAGAAGCTCTATGGCGGACGGCGCCTGCCGACGGAGCAACGGCATGGCTGATTGGACTCGCGAACAAGTCGAGGAGCGGCTGATCGAAGCTGCTGACGTCATGAAGCGCCTCCCCGAGGTTCGGGTGCAGGGGTATTTCTCGGTGTGGCCGAAGATCGTGCATGAGTTCGCTGATCTCGTCGGTCAGGAGCCGCCGCGCATGAAGCGTCCGCCGCCCTTGCCGGACGCCATCAGCCGCATGGAGGCGACGCTGCCCTGGCTCAGATGGCTGGAGCCCGACGATGCCCGGCTTGTCTGGGCGCGCGCCGAGGGCACGCCGTGGAAGCCGATCTGCTGGCGCTTTGGGATCTCCCGCGCCACGGCGTGCCGCCGCTGGGAGTACGGCCTCAGCGTCATCACCTGGAAGCTGAATGGACAGCAAGTGCCGGCGAAGCGTTCGCGCGCCTTCCTCGTCGACCGAGTTCGGTCGTCAAGTTCATTTTGATTCGTGAGACAATTTTCGCTGAGACATTTCCCGGCGAGACACACATCGGCGATTTGGGCTAGTTCTCCGGTATCCTCAGGCGAGCCGCGTGCGGGGATGATCACCGACCGGCGAGATGCACGGTTCCTCCCTGGCCGAAATCGTATGCTGGCGGCAATGGCGCGACACTTTCCCAGTGACGGCGCCGAAATAGGCCATTTCGTTTCGCTCGCATCGTCGCGCTCGTGAATTCAAACACTTGGGCGTCTGCGGACCTCGGCGACAGCGTAGCCGCCGGTCGGGGGCGTTTCGTTTCGAGCGCATCGGCGAAGCGGCACTGGTTTCGCCGGCGCAGCGCGTCGGCGGGCTTCGCGACCGCCGGATCAGATCCTTCACCCATCGCACCGGACCGACCATGGACGTCGTCGAAACGCCGATCGACAAGCTTGTGCCCTATGCGCGCAACCCGCGCCGCAACGAGGAGGCTGTCGCCACGGTCGCCGCCTCGCTGGCCGAGTTCGGCTGGCGTCAGCCGATCGTCGTCGACGAGGACATGGTGATCGTCGTCGGCCACACCCGCTACGAGGCGGCCAAGCGGCTCGGCATGACGAGCGTGCCGGTGCATGTCGCGCATGGCCTGACGCCGGCGCAGCTGCGCGCCTACCGGCTGATGGACAACCGCTCGCATCAGAATGCGAGCTGGGACGACGAGCTGCTCAAGCTCGAACTGGCCGATCTGAAGCTCGACGAGTTCGACCTGGCGCTGACCGGTTTCGAGGACGACGAACTGGCCCGTCTCCTGGCCGAGGCGCCCGTCGAGGGGCTGGTGGACGAAGACGAGGTTCCGGAGCCGCCCGCCACGCCCGTCACCCGCCGCGGCGATCTCTGGATCCTTGGGGAGCACCGCCTGCTCTGCGGAGATTCGATCTCGGCCAAGGATGTCATCCGACTGATGAACGGCGAACGCGCCGCGCTGTTTGCGACCGATCCGCCCTACCTCGTCGACTATGACGGCACCAACCATCCGACGAAGAAGAACGCATCCGCCCGCGCCAAGAAGATCGCGAACAAGGACTGGTCCGACGACTACATCGAACAGAAGCACTGGGACGATTCATCCCAGGGGCCGCAGTTCTATGAAGCGTTCATGCAGGTCGCCATCGACTGCGCCATCAAGGAGGACGCGGCCTGGTATTGCTGGCATGCCTCGCGGCGCCAGGCGATGCTGGAAGCCTGCTGGTCGAAGTTCGACGTTCTGCATCACCAGCAGATCATCTGGGCCAAGAGCCGTCCGGTGCTCACGCGCTCGATCATGCTGTGGGCGCACGAGCCCTGCCTGTTCGGCTGGCGCTCGGGCAACAAGCCGCGCGTCAACCGCGAAGGCTTCGAGAACTGGCCGACGACGGTGTGGTCCATCCCGTCGAGCGAGATCGAGACGCGCGAGCACCCGACCTCGAAACCGGTGCGCGTGTTCACGCTGCCGATGGAGCTGCACACCGTGCCGGGGGAAATCTGCTACGAGCCCTTCTCGGGCTCGGGCTCGCAGATCATCGCGGGCGAGCGCACGGGTAGACGCGTCTACGGCCTCGAACTCTCTGAGACCTTTTGTGACGTGATCGTCAACCGCTGGCAGGCCTTCACGGGGAAATCGGCAAGGCTGGACGGCGAGAATCGCAGCTTCGACAAGGTGAAGACCGAGCGCATCGGCGCTCGTGACAGCGATCAGGACGCCGCATGATGCAGTCGCGCCGAATGTCCTTGATCGAGGCGTTGAGCAATGTCGCGATCGGTTACGGCGTGGCCGTGCTGACCCAGATCGCGGTCTTCCCGCTGTTCGGTCTGCAGGTGTCCCTGAGCGACAATCTGTTGATCGGCGCTCTATTCACGCTGGTATCCGTGGCGCGCAGCTATGCCGTGCGGCGCATGTTCGAGAGAATGCGCTCTTGGACTGCATAAGCAAAACGCCGCCGCCCATGGCGGGCAGCGGCGGCTCAGTGATGATGGCGTGTCAGCGGGTGGTCGTTCCGAGCAGCTTCGCCCGGAAGTCGGCGCCCACCGGCCGGCTCTCGCCAACGGTGCGGCCGGCCCGGAGCGCGCCGGCACGGCCGACAAAATAGAAGCCGACCTGTTCGCCGGTTTCCCGGCGCGTTCGCGTGAGGACCGTGTAGCGGGTCGAGCGCGCATCAGCGATGATCGCTTCGCCTCGGTGCTGCAGGGCGGCGACGAGACGGTCGTGGATGGTGATCCTCGCCATGGCCTCAACCCTCCCGGCTGAGGCGGTAGACCCGACCGCGTCCCTCGATCTTCTCGGAGGTCACGTCGAGCCCGAGCTTCTTCTTGAGCGCCCCGGCGATGGCGCCGCGCACGGTGTGCGGCTGCCAGCCGAAGGCGGCGGCGATCTCGGCGATGGTTGCTCCGTCGGCGCCCTGCAGCATGGCGATCAGCTGGGCCTGCTTGCTGCCTTCGCGGGCATTTGGCTTCGTTGGCGTCTTGACGGCAGCGTGATCGCTTTGCGTCGGCTCCGCAGCGTCGCGCGAGGCCTCCGGCTCGATGCCAATGGCGGCGAGCCCGTGCTCGGTGATCGCGAGTGTGACGCCGTGGCCGTCGCCGGTCTCGCGCCAGACGTGCTCGCCGATGCGCGCGTCGGCATCGATCTCTTCAAGCAGGCCCTGCTTGAGGAGCGAAGCGATCACTTTCTGCGCGGCGCCGCCCTTGAGGTTCTTCGGGAGCGGTAGCGCCAGCATGTTCGCGCGCTGCGCGGCGGCGCTGAGGACGATCGTCTGTGTGTCGGAGAGTTTGGTCATGGGGCAACCCTTCTTCAGGAGAGGCGCGCGACCATCGCGGACCTTCTACTGCCCCGAGCCCCGAGGGCGCGCCCATCGGGGCGAAGGCGGGAAGCAGCGCGCCTAATCGGCGTGCTCGCCCTCCTTGAAGGCGGCGTCGGTGATGCGCTTCAGGAGTTCGGCGTAGTGGCTGAGCGTTCCGACGTGGCCCCAGTTGATCTCGTCGGGGCTGGTGTCGAAATGGTCGTCGCTCAGCACCTTGATGCGCTCCAGCATCGCGTCGATCTCCGCCTTCTTGGCGATGAAAGCGTCGAGGGCGGAAGCGGTGTTTCGGGACTTGGTCATGGCGGTCTCCAGCGCTTGATGGTGACCCCATACAGGCTCTGATCGGCACCCTCATCAAGTCGATAAGTGCATCATTTCATTGCTTTTTCTGCAGTGATGGCGGGGCTCCCGACATGACCTGATCTTGCCCGGGAGCGGCCCCCGTTCATGGCGACCAATACCCAACCGATCGCGGTCATCGCCCGGCTCCTGGACCTGACCGAAAGGCGGGTCCAGCAGCTGGCGCGCGACGGGATCATCCCGGCGTCAGCCCGCACCGGCCCCGAGCGCGGGCGCTACGATCTCGTCGGCACGGTGCGCGGCTATGTGCGCTACCTGCGCGAGCTGGCGACGCGGTCGCAGACGGGCGCCGCCGATTTCGGTGTCGAGCGCGCCCGGCTGATCAAGGCCAAGGCCGATCTCGCCGAAATGGACGCCCAAGTTCGGCGCGGCGATCTCTTGCCGGCCGCTCAGGTCGAGGAGGCGTGGATCGCGGTGCTGGCCCGCCTGCGCGCGCGTCTGCTGGTCCTACCCGACAGGCTGGCGCCGCTCGTCCACGAGGAGACGACCATTGCCGGCACGCGCGCGCAGATCCGCGACGCGATCACCGAAGCGCTCGCGGAACTCGCCAGCCTCCCGACCATCGCCGTTGATGCTGAAGGGGCCGGCGCGGCTGGCGCAGGCGACACGCAAGGCGCTGATGATCCTGGCGCCGCCGCCGACCCTGACGATCAGTGAATGGGCCGACGCCAGGCGCCGCCTGAGTTCCGAAGCCAGCGCCGAGCCCGGCCGCTGGCGCACGGAACGGGCCATCTACCAGCGCGGCATCATGGACGCGATCTCCGATCCGGCGGTCGAAAGCGTCGTCGTGATGTCGTCGAGCCAGACCGGCAAGACGGAGGTGCTGCTCAACACCGTTGCATTCCACATCGACCAGGACCCGGCGCCGGTGATGGTGGTGATGCCGACGGAACGCGATGCGGAGACCTGGTCGAAGGACCGTTTCTCGCCGATGGCGCGCGATACGCCCTGTCTGCATGGGCGCATCTCGGATCCGAAGTCGCGGGACGGTTCGAACAAGATCCTGCACAAGAAGTTTCCCGGCGGGCATCTGACCATCGTTGGCGCCAATGCACCCTCGGGCCTGGCCAGCCGGCCGATCCGCATCCTCCTGTGCGACGAGGTCGACCGCTATCCGTTCAGCGCCGGCGCCGAGGGCGATCCGGTCAATCTGGCGAAGAAGCGCACCGTCACCTTCTGGAACCGCAAGATCGTCCTGGTCTCGACGCCGACCATCCGTGGCGCGAGCCGGATCGAGACCGCCTATGCCGAAAGCGACAGGCGCCGGTTCTTCGTGCCGTGCCCAGAATGCGGCGAGCATCAGACGCTGGTCTGGGAGCAGGTTCGCTGGGACCGCGAGGCGGACGGCGCCCACCGGCCGGAGACCGCGCGATACCAATGCCGCCATTGCGGCGCGCATTGGAGCGACGCCGAACGCTGGGCCGCCGTGCGCCGGGGCGAATGGCGGGCCGAGGCCCCGTTCGACGGCATCGCCGGCTTTCACCTGAACGAGGTCTATTCCTCCTGGGTCCGCCTGGAAGCCATGGTGCGCACCTTTCTGTCGGCGAAGGATCACGGCGACGAGGCGATGAAGACCTTCGTCAACACATCGCTGGGCGAAACCTGGGTCGAGACGGGCGAAGCGCCGGACTGGCAGCGGCTCTACGATCGCAGGGAGAGCTGGCCGGCCGGTACGGTGCCGATGGGCGGCTTGTTCCTCACGGCCGGCGCCGACGTCCAGAAGGACCGGATCGAGGTCGACGTCTGGGCCTGGGGGCGCGGGCTGGAGAGCTGGCTCGTCGACCACATTGTCATCGAGGGCGGCCCCGAACACGCCGCCGCCTGGTCCGCGTTGGACGGTCTCTTGGGCCGCAGCTGGCCGCACGCCTCTGGGGTGGCGATGGGCCTGTCGCGCCTCGCGATCGACACCGGTTTCGAGGCGCCGTCGGTCTACGGCTGGGCCCGGCGCGCCGGCTTCGCGCAGGTGGCGCCGGTCAAGGGTGTCGAGGGTTTCAATCGGGCGAGCCCGGTCTCCGGCCCGACCTATGTCGATGCGACCGCCGGCGGCAAGCGATTGCGGCGCGGCGCGCGGCTATGGACGGTGGCGGTGTCGACCTTCAAGGCCGAGACCTATCGCGTCCTCCGGCTCGAACGGCCGACCGACGAGGAGCGTGCCGGAGGCGCGCGCTTCCCCGCAGGGACCATCCACCTGCCGGCTTGGGCCGACAGCGAGTGGTGCAAGCAGTTCGTCGCCGAGCAGCTGGTGACGGTGAAGACCAGGCGCGGGTTTCAGCGGCTCGAATGGCAGAAGCTGCGCGAGCGTAACGAGGCGCTGGATTGCCGGGTCTACGCACGAGCCGCCGCCTGGATCGCCGGCGCCGACCGCTGGGGCGAGGAGAAATGGCGTGATCTCGAACGCCAGGTCGGCTCGCTCGATCCACGCGACACAGCGGCGCCAGAGACGACGGCCTCTGACCCCGGCACGCCAGAGATCGCCTCCGCGGGTCTGGTGCGCCGAGCACCAGCCCGGCGCGGCCGACGGGTGTTCACGCCCAGCTATCTGAGTTGAGACCATGACGCTTGAGGACATGATCGCGCGCCGCGATGCGCTGCTCGCCGCCCGATGGCGCGGCGTGCGCACCGTCGAGGTCGAGGGGCGCCGCATCACCTATGCGAGCGATGCCGAAATGGCGGCCGCCCTCGGCGACCTCGAACGTCGGATCGCCGAGGAGCAAACCGGCGCGCGCCGTCGCATCGTTCGCACGACGGCAAGCAAGGGGCTCTGACCCGTGCTGGAATCGATCACACGGTGGCGCCGCCGCATCGGCGCTCTGGTGGGCGGCTTTGAAGCGGGACAGGGAAGCCGAAGGCTGCGGCACTTCCAGCCGAGCCGGGCGCATCTCAACACGCTGATCGCGGCCGCCGGCGCCGACATCACCGCGCGCGCCCGCTGGCTCGTGCGCAACAACGGCTATGCGGCGAACGCCATCGAGAGTTGGGCCGGCAATGTGGTGGGCGACGGCATCAAGCCGTCGTCCCTGATCGCCGATGCCGATCTCAAGGCGCGCGTGCAGCGCCTCTGGCTCGACTGGACCGACGACAGCGATGCGGAGGGGTTCACCGACTTCTACGGCCAGCAACGGCGCGCCGCGCGCGAGGTGTTCATCGCCGGCGAAGTGTTCTTCCGCTTCCGTCCGCGCCGGCCCGAGGACGGGCTCATGGTGCCGCTGCAGCTGCAGATGATCCCCTCCGAGATGCTGCCGCTCACCCGCAACGAGCAGCTTCCCGGCGGCAACGTCATTCGCCAAGGTATCGAGTTCGACCGGATCGGCAGGCGCATGGCCTACCACTTCCTGCGCCGCCATCCCGGCGACGTGACCGATCCGGGCCTCTCCGGCGAGACGGTGCGGGTGCCGGCGTCCGAGGTCATCCACGTCATCGATCCGGTCGATGCGGGACAGTTGCGCGGGATTTCCCGCTTTGCGCCGGGTATCGTGAAGCTGTTCCTGCTCGACCAGTACGACGATGCGGAGCTCGACCGGAAGAAGGTCGCGGCAATGCACGCGCTGTTCATCACCACACCGGCGCCGGCGGAGCCCTTCGACGTCGCCGAGAGCGACGAAGGCGGCGAAAGAACGATGGACCTGCAGCCCGGCCAGATCGTCATGCTGGAGCCGGGCGAGGAAGTGCAGACCTCGGCGCCTGCCGATGTCGGCCAGACCTACGAACCGTTCCAATACCGCACGCTGCTGCAGGTCTCGGCGGCGCTCGGCATTCCGTACGCGTATCTGTCGAACGACATGCTGAAGGCGAACTACTCGAACTCGCGGCTCGCGCTGCTGGAATTCCGCCGCCGCATCGAGGCCTATCAGCATTCGGTCATGGTCTGGCAGATCTGTCGACGGGTCTGGGCGCGATGGCTCGATACGGCGGTCATGACGGGCGCGATTGCCTTGCCCGATTACGAACAGCAGCGGCGCACCTGGCTCGGCTGTTCCTGGTTGCCGCCCAAATGGGACTGGGTCGATCCGTTGAAGGACGCGCGCGCCGAGATCGAACAGATCGAGGCGGGGCTGAAGAGCCGGACGCAGGCGCTCGCCGAGCGCGGCTATGACGCCGATCAGGTCGATGCCGAGATTGCTGCGGACCGTGCGCGAGAGCGTCAGCTTGGCCTCTCCTTCGGCAGCGCATCCTCCGACCCCACGCTGCTGAACGATGCTCAGGCAGCACCAGCGGACAACCAGGCGAACGTCGCCGCCGACTGAGGTTTCCATGACACGATTGAATCCGCTGCTCACCCGGCTCGGTGGCCGGCCCTTGGCGATCGCCCCGCGGGCGCTCGACGGCCTGCTCGCCGCCGGCCCAATGCTCGATACACGCCAGGCCATGCTTCCGGCCCGCGATGCGCCGCCGGTGGCGAGCCATTCCGTTACCGATCCCGGCATCGCCGTGGTGCCGATCCTCGGACCGTTGGTGACGCGTGGCGACTGGCTCACCAGTCTTCTGGGCGCCAGCGACTATGGCGAGGTCGCCTCCGCCGTGGAAGCCGCGCTGGCCGATCCTACTGTGCGGGCCGTGTTGGTGGAGATCGACTCGCCGGGTGGCGAGGTCGGCGGTCTCTTCGACCTGGTCGATCGCCTCGTGTCGTTGCGCCAGGATGCGCAGAAGCCGCTCTGGGCTGTCGCGAGCGAAAGCGCGCTGTCGGCTGCCTTTGCCATCGCCAGCGTGGCGGACCGCCTCTACGTCACCCGGACGGCGGAGGTCGGATCCATCGGCGTCGTCGCCATCCATGTCGACGAGAGCGTCGCCGACGTCATGGCCGGCCTCAAATGGACGCTCGTTCACGCGGGCGATCGCAAGATCGAGGGCAATGCCCACGCGCCGCTCTCGGATACGGCGTTGTCGGCGATCCAGGCGGATGTCGACGCGCTCCATGCCGACCTCGTCACCCTGGTGGCGCGCAATCGGAACATGAGTCCCGACGCCGTGCGCGCCACCGAAGCCGCGATCTATCGGGGTCAGCGCGGCATAGGCGCCGGCCTGGCCGACAAGCTCGGCACTGTCGATCTCGCTCTTGTGGATCTCGCCCGGGCGCTGGACCCGCCACGCCTCATCACGGGCGCATCGCAACGCGCCCGCGCTCATCAACCGTCAAGGAGAAAGACCGCAATGACAGTAGAACCCGACCTCAACCCGGCTGCCGAAGACGCCGCCGTCAGCGAGACCTGCGCACCCGATCCGGAAACGCCCGAGGCTCCGCTGTCGGCACCGCCTGCTGGCGCACCGGAAGCAACCGACACGCCCAATACCGATCAAACGGCCGAGCGGCTGCGCGCCGAGTATGCGGAGATCGCCGCCATCGCCGCCCAAGGGGCCCGGCTTGGCGTCGCCATCGACGCCGCCGACGCCATGGCGAAGGGAGTGGCGCCGCATGCGCTGCGAAGCTCCATCCTCGACGCCCTCGCGGCACGCGCCGAGGCGAGCTCTGTCGTCGCCGTGGCGCCGTCACTGGCCGGCTCGCCGTCCTCGAACGGCGGCGAAAGCCCCATCGTGCGTCGTGCGCGTGAGCGCGCCTCGGCCAACCGCAGCTGACGACAAGGAGGATCATCATGACTGTTCTCACCATGTCGCCGACCCGTGGCGACCTGCTCAAATACGAGCTCAATGCGAGCTACTGCCGCGAGGCTGTGACCCTCAAGGCTGGCACGAACTACGCACTCGGATCCGTCCTCGGCCGGATCACCGCCTCGGGCAAGTACCGCCTGTCGCCGGACGCCGAGGTCGTCGGAGACGAGGGTGCGGAGGTCGCAACGGCCGTCCTGATCGAGGCGGTCGACGCGACGGCCGGCGACAGGACCGGCCTCGTGGTTGCCCGCGGTCCGGCGATCGTCTCCAAGGCGGCGCTCGTCTTCGACGCCTCCGTCGATGACGCGGCCAAGACGGCCGTCAAGCACGCCGAGCTGAGCTCTGCCGGCATCGTGCCGCGCGACACCGCCTGATCCACGCTCGTCAGATCCAATCCGTCACCGGCTCCGAGGCGTCCGCCTTCGGGGCCTTTTTCATGCCCGTTCCATCCCAGGGAGACCCGACATCATGGTCGCCATGATCAACCCGTTCGACGCGGGCGGCTACTCGCTCGCCGAGATGACCCAGGCCATCAACATCCTGCCCAACGTCTACACCCGGCTCGGGCAGATGGGCCTGTTCCGCTTCGAGGGCGTCACACAGCGCTCCGTCGTCATCGAGCAGGCGGAAGGCGTGCTGAACCTCCTGCCCACGGTGCCGCTCGGCGGTCCCGCCACCGTCGCCAACCGCGACACGCGCTCCATGCGCTCCTTCACGGTGCCGTGGATTCCCCACGACGACGTGATCACGCCCCAGGACATCCAGGGCGTGCGCGGCTTCGGCGTGGCCGATGCCGCCGACCCGCTCGCCACCGTCATGGAGCGCAAGCTCACCCGCATGCGGGTCAAGCACGCCCAGACCCGCGAGTACATGGAGGTCAATGCGCTGCGCGGCATCGTCAAGGACGGCGCCGGCACCACGCTCTACAACTACTTCACCGAGTTCGGGCTCACGCAGCTTGAGACGGACTTCGTGCTCGGCACCGCCGGCACCCAGGTTCAGGGCAAGGTGCGCGACGTGCTGCGCAAGATCGAGACCGAGCTCAAGGGCGAGACCATGACCGGTGTGCTGGCGATGGTGAGCCCGGAGTTCTTCGACAAGCTGATCGGCCACGCCAAGGTCGAGGAGGCCTACAAGTACTACTCCTCGACCGGGGCGCAGCCGCTGCGCGAGGACACCCGCCGACGTTTTCCCTTCGCCGGCATCCTGTTCGAGGAGTACAACGCCACCGTCACGCTCTCGACCGGCACAACGGAAACGCTGATCCCCTCCGGCGAGGGCATCGCGTTCCCGCTCGGCACGCTCGACACCTTCGTCACCCACGGCGCGCCGGCCAACCTGATCGAGACGGTCAACACGGTCGGCCTTCCGATCTACGCGCGGCAGATTGCCCGCCCCGACGGCAGCGCCATCGAGGTCAAGACCGAGGCCTCGATCCTGCCGATCAACAAGCGGCCGCGTCTCGCCGTGCGCATCTTCTCCAGCAACTGAGCATGAGCATCTTCGCAGAGGCGATCGACGACCTCTTCGCCGATCCCAATCTCGCGCGGGATGCCATCTGGCGGGCAGGCGGCACGGGCGCGCCGGTGACCGTCCGGATTGTCTTGCGACAGCCGGATCGTGTCGAGAGCTTCGGCGAGACGCGCATCTGGAGCGAAGGCGTCATTGGTGATGTACGAACGCATGACGCCCCGAACCTGGCGGAAGCGGATGGCTTCGAAATCGACGGCGCGATCTACGTCGTGCAGGGAGAGCCCGTGCGCGACAGCGAACGCCTTGTCTGGACCGTGGAGCTGAGACCGGCATGAGGCTGTCCTCGACCATCATCGGTGACCTTGGTCGCATCATGGCCGAGGAGGTCAAGGCGGCCGAAAAGGCTGTCACGGCCGGTGTCGGTGAGGCGGCGGAGGGGCTCAAGACCGAGCTCAGAACACAGATCACCAATGCGGGGCTCGGCCCTCGACTGGCGCGCACCTGGCGGTCCGAGACCTTCCCCAAGGGCCAGAGCAGCATCCGGGCGGCGGGACTCGTCTGGTCGAAGGCGCCGGGCATCATTCGCATTTACGAAGACGGCGCCACCATCCGGTCGACCAAGGGTTTCTTTCTGGCCATTCCGACCGCTGCTGCCGGACGCTTCGGCGACGGTGGCCGCAAGATTACGCCCGGCGGATGGGAACGGCGTACCGGGCAGCGGCTGCGCTTCGTCTACCGGCGCAACGCTGCATCTCTGCTCGTCGCCGACAACATGCGGGCGCGGACGGGGAAGCGGGGCGGATACGCCAGAGCCAGTGCCGCCGCTGTGCGCAGAGGACGCGGCTTGGTGACCGTGCCGATCTTCATTCTGGTGCCGCAGGTCACATTCAGGAAGCGGCTCGATGTCGCTTCCGCAGCGAACACTTGGCAGGAGCGGCTGCCCGGCCTGGTCGTCCGCAACTGGGTCGATGGGCGGTAGCCCCGCCTTCGCCTTCTTCGCATCCCAGTGCATGTGCGCGCCGCATTCTGTGCGGCGAGATCACCTGGATTGGCCCCAAGCCTGAGGAAAACCAGTGTCCAGCCGTCGTGAAGCCATCCTCGGAGCTCTCTTCCAGACGCTCGACAATGCGTTGGACGCGAACGTGCGTCGAAATGAGGTCCTTCCCGAGAAGGTGCTGGCAGCCGGTCTCGTCATCCTGCGCGACGGCGATCCGGGCGAGCCGGACGTGACGCTCAATCCGCGCACGGAGTTCTACGCCCACCGGGTCGAGATCGAGGTCTATGTGCCCCGCGATCCGACGGGCGGAGGCGAAGCGGCGCTCGACACGTTGCTCGGATCGATCGGTGCGGCGCTCAGGATCGATCCCTCCCTCGGCGGACTCGCCGAGAACCTGACGCCGTCGGCGCCGGAAACCGGAGCGCTGGCGATCGAGGGGGCGGCCCCGGTCCTGACCGCCCGGCTCGTCGTCACGGTCGAATACCTGGTGAGCGATCCGCTCAGCGACTGATCTTCAGGAACAGGAGTTATCCATGCCCAAGGTACGCGCTTACGGCGCGGACGCCACGCTCAAGGCTTGCCGGGAGGCAAGCTATGGGGTCGCGCCGCTTACCGGCTATCGAAGCCTCGACTTCAAATCGACCGATCTGTCCTCGGCCCAGCCGCTCGGTGACGACCCGCTGCTGGGACGGGGGCGAAACGCGCAGGATCCTTATCGCGGCCTCATCACCGACGAGGGGCAGATCGATATCCCGTTCGACCTGCGCGGCACCGGCTTCTGGCTGACCGGCCTGTTCGGCGACCCCGTGACGACGCCGGTCAATGCCTCTGGCTCGATTTCCTTCGCGGCCAATCCGTCGCCCGGCGACACGATCACGCTCAATAGTACCGTCTGGACCTTCGTCTCCGGGACGCCATCGGGCGACGAGACGGAAATCCAGACGACGGTCACTCAGACCCTCGATCAACTGGTCAACGATCTCAACGCCTCGGCCGATGCCGAGATCGCCAAATGCACCTGGTCCCGGCCGACGAGCACCCAGACGCTCGTGATCGTGTTCGACACGGCCGGCCCGACTGGCAACAGCTTCACCCTTGCAGCATCCGCGGCGAGCGTGTCCGGCCCGACGCTGACCGGTGGCGGCTATGCCCATGTCTGGGAGAGCGGCGCCGACGACATCCCGAGCTACACGATCGAGATCGGCCACCCGAAGCTGACGACCCCGGTCTTCTTCCGCCATCTCGGCACGGTGATGGAGAGCCTCAATTTCGAGATGGGCCAGGAGGGACCGGCAAACGCCCGCCTCGAGCTCGTGGCGCAGGGCGAGGAACGTTTCGCCGCCACCGTCGACGCCAGTCCGGATGCATTCTCGCTGCGCCGTTTCAGTCAGGGACGCGGCTTCATCCGGCGTGGCGGTCAGCCGCTCGCGGGCGTCACCGGCGGCAGTCTCACCTTCTCGAACAATCTCGAACGGGTGCGGGTGATCCGCGAGGACGGCAAGATCGAGGCGGCCGATCCGACCTTCGCGTCCGCCGAAGGCTCGATGTCGGTGCGCTTCGACGGCGCGACGCTGGTCGCCGAAGCCGCCAATGGCGATCCCGTCGCACTGGATTACGGCTTCACCTTCCCCGAGGGTTATGCGCTCCGCTTCGAGCTACCGCGCGTCTTCCTGCCAAAACCCAAATACGCCGTCTCCGGCCCCGGCGGGGTCGAGGCGAGCTTCGACTGGCGCGCCGCCTTCGATGACAGCGAGGGCACCATGCTGCGCGCCCATCTCCTGAACGACGTCATTAGCTACGCATGAGGATGCATCCATGATCCGTCTTGATCTCTCCCGCGAGCCGCGCTGGCTCGATCTCGGCCACGGTGTGCGCCTGCACGTCGGTCCGCTCACGACATCCCTGATGGCGGCGGCGCGCAGCGATCCGACCGTCACCAGCCTGCCCGAAGGGGCATCGAACGAAACCATCGCGGTCGCCATGGCCAAGGCGCTGGCGCGGCTCGTGGTCGAGGACTGGGAGGGCGTCGGTGATGCGGACGGCAATCCCGTGCCGGTCACGCCGGAAGGGATCGATGCGCTGCTCGACATCCTGCCGCTCTTCGAAGCCTTCCAGCTGCGCTACGTCTCGAAGGGTCTGCTGCTGGAAGCGGAAAAAAACGGCTCCGCGCCCTTGCCGAATGGCATTTCAGCGGGGGCGACCAGTATTGCCGATCCTGTCATGTCAACACAGGGCGCATCTGCGGCGAGTGTCCAGCCGTCCTGAACCGCCCCCATACCCTCGAAGTCTGGCAGGTCTGGGATCTCGCCTTGCGGCTCACGGGCCAGCTGCGCGCCATCCCCGGCGCAGTCCTGGGGCTCGACATGACCGCCGCCCTCGCGATCGCCGAGGCGCTCGGGCTCAACACACTCATCTGCGCGGAGCTCTTGCCGGACATCGAGGCAATGATGGTCCGCGGCCTCAATGCGCAAATGAAGGCTGAACACGATGGCTGAGAAAAGGGTGTCCGTGCGCCTTGCCGTCGTCGGCGGCCGCGAGGTTCGCGCCGAGCTGCAGGGCATCGGCGATGCGGGTGAACAGGGCATGCGGCGCCTCTCCCGCGAAATGGATGCGGCGAACACGCGCGTCGCCGCCTTCTATCGCCGGGTTCAGATAGCAGCGGCTGCTGCTGCAGCGGCATTTGCAGCGGGCGCGGCGGCGATGATCCGCTCCGGCCTGCAGGTCATCGACAATCAGGCCAAGCTTGCCGCCTCACTCGGCACGACGGTCGAGAGTATCCAGGTACTGGAGCGCGCCGGTGATCTTGCCGGCGTCTCCATGGGCGAGATCGAACAGGCGACCATCCAGCTGACCCGGCGCCTGAGCCAGGCAGCAGCCGGAACCGGAGCCGCGGTCGGCGCGCTCGAACGTCTCAGGCTGACCTCTCAGGAACTGCAGCGCCTTCCCCTCGACCAGCGCATCGCCGCCATCCAGGAGGCTCTCGCCCGCTACGTGCCCGAGGCCGAGCGTGCGGCGGTCGCCTCCCAGCTCTTCGGCGATCGCGCCGCGCTCACCTTCCTGCGCATCGATACGGCGACGCTTAGGACGGCGACGCAGGACGTGCGGGACTTCGGGGTCGTGGTGTCGCAACAAGACGCGGCCCAGATCGAGCGCACCAATGACGCTATCTCTCGCCTCGGTCTGATCTGGCGTGGGGTCTCGAACCAGCTGGCGGTCGCCGCAGCGCCGGCGCTCGAAGCCGTTGCTGATGCGCTGGCCGCGATCTCACGCACGACCGGTCCGCTCGGGCAGGCCATTCGGCTTCTGTTCGACAATCTCGGACGGCTTGCCTCGATCGCCACCGCCTTCGTCGGGCTCATGGCGGGGCGCTTCGTCGCCAGCATGGTGGTAGCTGCCGTCTCGGTGCGTGGTCTTGCCACTGCGCTCGTTTTCCTGCGCGGGGCGATCATCCGCACCGGGATCGGCGCGCTGGTCGTGGCGGCGGGTGAGCTGATCTATCAGTTCGGGCGGCTCGTGCAGGCCACGGGCGGCTTCGGCGCGGCGCTCAATCTGCTGGGCGATGTGGCGCGTGAAGTGTGGGACCGGATCGGCCTGTTCGTCGAGGTGCTGAAGAACCGGATCGCCGCAGCCTGGCTCGGCATTCAGGCGAACGTCGCCGACGCGCTGCAAGGCGCTCTCGATGCCGTCGTCGCTTTCGGCAATCGGACCGTCAACGTCTTCCAGGGCGCGTTCGACGCCATGGTGGCGATCTGGCGTCGACTGCCGGCAGCGATCGGCGACTTTGCCATCCGGGCGGCCAATGCGCTGATCGCCGCCGTCGAATGGATGCTGAACGGCGCCACGCGCGGCATCAACGGCCTGGTGCAGGGAATTGGCGCCGCGCTTTCAGCGATCGGCATCGAGACCGAAATCAGACTCGTTCCGGATATCGATCTCGGCCGGATCGAAAACCAATTTGCGGGCGCGGCCGAAGGCGCTGGCGCGGCTGCGCGCGACGCCTTCGCGGCCGCCTTCGAGACCGATGCATTTCGCGTTCCGGATCTCGGATTCTCCGCCTTCGCGGAGGATGCCCGTCGCGCCGCGACAAGCGCCCGTGAAACCGCGAGTGCACTTGGTGAACTTGCCGGTGCGCCGCTGGAGTCGGTCGCTGCGCTCCGCGAGGCGATGGCCGGGGCGAACTCCCAGATCGATGAGGCTGCTGCGGCGACGGAGCGGCTTGACACGGCGTTCGGCGCGATTGGTGGCAGTGGCGATGAGGCAGGTGATGGAGCGGGCGGCAGAGGCTCGGCAGGGCGCGCCGCCGCGGCAAGTCGCGAGGCCGGCCGGGAGATCAAGGCGGCGGCTGACGAGGCCGCAACGGGCTGGGCCGCCGTCAGGGACGAGCTCGCGCGCTATGCCGAAGAGGCCGCGAATTGGGGCAAGGGCCTCGGCAATGCGCTCACCAGTGCGTTCCGGTCGGCCGAAGACGCTGTCGCGAAGTTCGTGACGACCGGCAAATTCGACTTCAAGGCGCTCGCCGATAGCATCCTGGCAGACATCACCCGCATCGCGCTGCGCTCGGCGATCCTCGGGCCCCTCGCCAACGCGCTCGGCGGCATGGGTAGCGGCGGTGGGATCTTCGGCAATCTGTTCGGCGGGGGCGGCGGCATCCTGTCGGGCATCTTCCACGCGGGCGGCATCGTCGGCGCTCCTGCGCCGCAGCGGCTCGTCCCGGCGTTCGCTTTTGCCGGTGCGCCGCGCCTGCATGGCGGCGGCATTGTTGGCGGACGGGCGGGCCTGCGTCCAGACGAGGTGCCCGCCATCCTGCAGCGCGGAGAGATGGTGCTGTCGCGCTCCCAGCTCGCAGCGATGGGCTCGGGCCGCGACACGCGCCCGCCTGTCAATGTCGTGATGAACATCTCGACACCCGACGCGAACAGCTTCCGCCACGCGCAAGGCCAGATCGCGGCGGACGCTGCCCGCGCCATGGAACGAGCGCGGCGCAATCTCTGACGGGTCGACAGATGAGCGGATTTCATGAGGTGCAGTTCCCGCCCGACATCTCCTACGGGGCGTCGGGCGGACCGGGTTATTCGACGACCGTGGTGACGACCGTGTCGGGGCACGAGCGCCGCAATGCCAACTGGGCCGCCGCGCGAGGCAAATGGAACGTGGCGCATGGCCTCAAGAAGCGCGAGCAGGTCGCGGCGCTGATCGCCTTCTTCCGCGCCCGCAAGGGGCGCGCCTACGGATTCCGCTTCAAGGACTGGACCGATTATCAGGCATTCGCGCAGGTGCTCGGCGTCGGCGATGGGGCCAACAAGACTTTCCAGCTCGTCAGGCGCTATGCGAGCGGCGGCGAGATCGAGAGCCGCATCATCGCCAAACCGGTTCCTGGCACGGTCAAGATCTATCGCGACGGCGTCGAGGCGGTCACGGGCTGGACGGTGAACACGGCGACAGGGCTCGTGACCTTCACGACCGCGCCAGCGTCGGGTGTCCAGGTGACGGCGGATTTCGAGTTCGACGTGCCGGTTCGCTTCGACAGCGACCAGATGGACATCACCATCGAGACCTATCAGCTCGGCAGCTGGGGCCAGATCCCGGTGCTGGAGATCCGCCCATGAAGTCGACATCGACAGCGCTCGCCACTCACCTGGCGGGGCCCGTGACCACGCTCGCCACCTGCTGGCGCATCACGCGCGTGGATGGCCGGGAGTTCTTCTTCACCGACCATGACCGCGATCTCGTCTTCGACGGCGATCTCTATAAGGCGAGCTCCGGCTATTCGCGCACGGCGATCGCCAATGATGCGAGCCTCAGCGTCGATAATCTCGACGTCGAGGGCGTGTTCGATGACGAGGCGATCACCGAGGAGGAGCTGCGCGCGGGTCTCTTTGATCAGGCGGAGGTGCGCATCTTCCTCGTCAACTGGGCCGATCCTTCGATGGGCGCGCTTCGCATGCGGCGCGGCTGGTTTGGCGAGGTGGTGCTGACCGAGCAAGGCGTTTTCCGCACAGAGCTGCGCGGCATGACGCAGGCGCTCTCCCAGCGTATCGGCGAGCTCTACAGCCCTGAATGCCGCGCCGATCTCGGCGACCCGCGCTGCAAAGTGCCGATCCATCCGCCCGAGATCCAGCGTTCGACGTCCTATGCCGTCGGCGACACCGTCCGCGTGCGTACCTCCTCGGCGCTCGCGACGATCGGAATTCCCTTCGTCAATCCTGGCTTCGATGCCGGCAATCTCTCCGGCTGGACCGTAGCTTCCGGCTCGGCGGCGGCGAAAACTGCGAGCGGCGCGCTCGGGCCAAAGACTGGAACGCATTTTCTTGAAGGCGGCAATGTCGCCAGCTTCGAGCTGCGTCAGACCGTCGATCTCGCCGATGTTCTCGATGAGGCCATCCTCGATGCCGGCGACTACCGCCTGACCGTCGGCGGATGGCGGGCCAATGGCGGCGGCAACACCGTCGATCAGGGACGGCTGCGCGTGCAGTTGCTCGATGAATTGGGCGCTGTGTTGGCCACACCGCTCGACACCGGCAGTGAGGCGATGACCGGCGTCTGGACGCTCTGCCAGGTCGCCGACGCGCTGGTTCCCTCGGGCACCCGGCAGCTGCGCGTGATCTTCAACGGCACGAGGGTCAGCGGCTCGGTGTGCAATTCCGCGCTCGACGCCGTCAGCGGCTTCTTCACCGACACGACGACAGGCGTCGGCACAGCGACCGTGTTTGAGAATCGCGTCTACCGCTGCGTCGGTGCGGGTACGACGGCTGCTGACCAGCCAGCCTATGACACTTCCGTCGGCCAGCAGACCACCGACGGAACGGCCGTGTTTGAGGCCATGGAGTCCTGGAGTCGGGCCGGGATCGTCACCGATGTCGTCGACCGGGCGGTGTTCACGGCATCGGTCGACGAGTCCCGCGCGAGTGACGGCTGGTTCGCCGGCGGCGTGCTGGCCTGGGAGAGCGGGCCGAATGCCGGACGCTCGATCGAAGTGAAGGCGTGGACCCAAGCAACGGGCCGCGCCGAGCTGTTCCTGCCCATGGGCTATGCGATCCGGGTCGGCGACCTCTTCCGCATCCATCCCGGCTGCGACAAGCGCCTCGACACCTGCATCGCCCGCTTTGCCAACGTCCTCAACTTCCGCGGCGAGCCCTACGTGCCGGGGCAGGACGCCATGATGAGCTATCCCGATGCCCGCTGAGATCATTACCCCTGAGGCCGTCACACCCGAGGCGGTCGTCACCGATGCCCGCGGCTGGCTTGGCGTTCCCTGGCGGCATCAGGGGCGCACGCGTTCGGGCATCGACTGCGTCGGGCTGGTGGTCTGCGTCGCCCGGGCGCTCGATCTCTCGGACTATGACAGCACCGGCTACAGCCGCCGCGCTCAGGGACAGGGTTTCGTCGAACATTTCCGGGGCAACATGGACGGCGTGGCCATCCCGGAGGCCCAGCCCGGTGACGTGCTCGTCTTCGCCGATCAGGCCTATCCCTGCCACTGCGGCTTCCTGACCGAGCGGCTCGGCCATCCCCATCTGCTGCACGCCCATGCGACCCGCAGGCAGGTCATCGAAGAGCCCTATGCCGGCGAGTGGCCGGCCAAGGTCAAATTCGCCTTTCGCTTTCGCTCTCCCGGACACTGAACTCTCATGGCCATCCTCGTCGCAGTAGGCGGGGCCGCGCTCGGCTCCGCCGTCGGTCTCGGCTGGCAGGCCGGCTGGCTGGTGGGCTCCGTCGTCGGCAGCCTGCTGTTTCCCGCCAAGGGGCAGAACGTCACCACCGAGGGTCCGCGGCTGGGCGATCTGACCGTCTCGTCCTCCGCCTACGGCGCATCGATCCCGATCGGCTACGGCACGCTGCGCATGGCCGGCAACATGATCTGGTCGTCGGGCATTCGCGAACAGCAGAACGTCACCCGCACCCGATCCGGCGGCAAGGGCGGCGGCGGGCGCAGCACCCAGACCTCGATCAGCTATTCCTATTTCGCGTCCTTCGCGCTGAGCTTCGGTGAGGGCCCAGCCGAGGACGTGCTGCGCATCTGGGCCGACGGCAAGCTCATTTATGACAAGACCGGATCGAGCCCTGACGTCGCCAAGCCAAACCTGCGCTTCCGTTTTCATCGCGGCAGCGAGGCTCAATTACCGGATCCGCTGATCGAAGCGCATGTGGGCGCCGGTCGCGCACCTGCGCATCGCGGGCTCTGCGTCATTGTCTTCGAGGATCTGGCGCTCGCCGATTTCGGCAACCGCATCCCAAACATCACGGCGGAAATCACCTATCGCCGCGCCGCGCAGCAGCCCTATCAGCTGCTGGATTTCATCACGACGGGCGAAGGCGGCTATTTCGGGTCCTACCAGATCAGCGACCTCGCGATCGATTGGCGGCGCGGCTACGGCTATTTCGTCTCGTCGAGCAGCAACGCCGAAGCCGCCGGCATCCGCCGTTTCGATCTGCGCACCATGGCGGAGGACCGCCAGGCGCGAATGACGGACGTTGCCGCCGTCACGCCCAACAATTTCCCGAGCACGCTGTTCTGCGGCGAGGACGGTCACCTCTACCTGACGGTAGGCTCGGGCAACTCGCGGCCGATCATCCGTGTCGAGCCGAACGCGCTGAAGGAAGTGGGCCGCTTCGGCTTCACCAGCACCGGCCTTTCCAACACCACGACCCGCTTCGTGACGACGACGTGGATGGGAATGATCTCGGCCTACGGGCCGTCCGGTCGGGTCGATTTCCTGCTGACCGGATCGCTGTTCAACGACATCGGGCTCTTGCGCGCCGACAGCATGGGCTACGTCTGGGGCGCCGGCCAGACTGTGACGGAATCCCGCATCCGGGGTGCAATCGGCGGCGCCGTCGGAGAGGGTTATGGCGATGGCTGGATTCTGGCGAGCGCGACATCGAGCAGTCTGAACCACACCAGCCTCGGGCTCTACCGCATCCGGGTTTCAGCCTTCGCGCAGTATGACGGTCTCACCGGCCAGTCGCTCGGCGTCACCTTCGAGAAAGTGGCGAGCTTCACGCCTGCGCAGATCGAAGCTGGCGCGACGGGGTTCTACAGCGATGCCGGCGGACTGACCTACGACGCCACCGACGACAGCGTCATCTTCCAGATCACGATGTCGAACGGCGGCTCGGCCGGGACGATCTACACGATCAAGTGGCGCGCCGACAACGGCATCGTCTGGAAGACGGCGGTCCCGCACAAGATCAACTACGAGGGCCCGTTCTTCGGTCAGAGCCGCTTGCGGGGCCAGCGCTGGACGCTGATGCGCTCGACGCGCGTCGTCCAGCTCGACACGGCAACGGGCGCCATCATGCTCAATGAGATCTGGCCGGGTGCGGTCAGCGAACAGGGCGCGCAGGTCTACGACGCCGTCACCGACACCCATCTGGTGCGCGGCAGCAGCGGCTGGGCCCGGCTGTTCCTCAATCGCGGCGGTGGCGAGGGTGAGGCGCTGTCGTCCATCGTCGCCGATCTCTGCGGGCGCGCCGGCCTCGGGCTCGCCGACATTGACGTCGCCGAGCTCACGCCATCCGTGCCCGGCTATGTGATCGGCCGGCAGACCACCGTGCGCGGCGCGATCGAGCCGCTGGCGCAGGCCTATTTCTTCGACGCCGCCGAAACCGACGACACGCTTCGCTTCCGAAATCGCGGGCGCGCGCCGGTCGCCACGATCCCGGCCGAATACCTTGTGCCGCTCGACAGCCAGACGGGCGAAAGCTGGCGCGAGCGCCGCACGCAGGAAGTCGAGCTGCCCGAGCGCGTCGCCGTCGTCTACATGGACCGCGACGCCGACTATCAGCAAGGCACGCAGAGCGAGAAGCGGGCCTCGCTGCCGCTCCCCACCATGCACTCGCGCAACCAGGCGAGCCTCGAGCTCGCGCTCGCCATCGACGCCACAACGGCCAAGCGCATCGCCGCCAAGACGCTCTACAGCGCCTGGATCGAGCGCAGCGCCTACGAAGCCGAACTGCCGCCAGACTGGCTGCGGCTCGATCCGACCGATGTGGTGGATGTGGCCTTCGCCACCGGATCGACCTTCCGGACGCGGATCAACCGGCTCGATGTGGGCGCGGATTTCTCGCTCGCGGTGAAGGGCGTCTCGGAGACGTCCGCCACCTATGTCTCCTCGGTCGTCGCCGATGGCGGTTCCGGCAAACCCGTCCAGCTGGTGGGCGCGAACGCCGCCACGCGGCTTATCCTGCCCGACCTGCCGCTCCTGCGCGATGTCGATGATGCGGGCGGTGCGGGCTCGCGGATCTACTATCTGATGGCGGGGTTCGGCGGTCCCGGCTGGCCGGGCGCTGCCCTCTATCGCAGCGCCGACGGCTCCGCATGGGCGCAGGTCGGGCGGGCCCTCAGCGAAGCCGCATGGGGCGCCACGGCGAATGCTCTGGGCGCGCCTCGTTCGCCGTTCGGCACCGACGAGGAGAACAGCCTCACCGTCTTCATGACCACCGGCGGCGAGCGCTTGGAGAGCGTCACTCAGGAGGCTCTGGTCAATGGCGCCAATGCGGCCCTCGTGCTGAAGGCCAATGGCGAGCCCGAGATCATCCAGTTCCGTGATGTCACGCTGAACCCGGATGGCTCCTACACGCTCACCGGCTTGCTGCGCGGCCGACGCGGCACGGACGTCTTCGTCGATGGCCATGCGGCAGGTGAGGTCTTCGTGCTGCTTGATCCTGATGACGTCGAGACGCTTGTCACGGCGCTCGGCGATCTCGGACTGCCGCGATCCTGGCGCGCCGTCGGCTTCGGCACGCTGTTCGAGGATGCCGAGACGCTCGTCCAGAGCCACGGCGGCCGCGACCTCAGACCCTACGCGCCGTGGAACGTTCGCGCGACTACGAGCGGCAGCCCAGCGAACATCACGCTCTCCTGGATCCGTCGCACGCGTATTGGCGGCGAGCTGAAGGATGGGACCGGCGTGGTGCCGCTTGGGGAAGCCAGCGAAGCATATGAGGTCGACATCCTCGATGGTCCCGGCGGTGCGGTGAAGCGCACGCTCACCTCCACCAGCCCGAGCGCCGTCTACGCCAATGCTGACATCCTGGCCGATTTCGGCGCTGTTCCCACGGAACTTTCGGTCGCCGTCCATCAAATGAGCGCGGTCGTGGGTCGCGGGTTTCCGCGCGCCGTCACCTTGGAGGTTACCTGATGCCCAGCCCCAATCTGGCCGTGACCCATGTCGCCGCCGCCCAGAACCAGAAGGAGGTCACGATCAACGACGCGGTCGATGCCCTCGACAACTCCATGAATCGGGCGTTGTCACTGGCTATGGCTGACGCCAACGTGACGTTGACCAGCGCGCAAGCCAACCGCAACGGCCTGATCGTCCTCACCGGCACGCTCACGGCTGCGCGCGTCCTGACGCTGCCCGCCAATCACCGGCGGCTCGCGATCCGGAACGCGACCAGCGGCGGCCAGGAGGTCCGGGCCAAGTACGCGGGTTCGGGCGCGGAGGTCATCATCCTGCCCGACGCCACCGTGCTGGTGCAGGGCAATGGCAGCGATCTCTTCGGGGTCGGCGGCGGCGCCGGTGCTCTCAACGACCTGACCGACGTCGCGATCGGTGCCGCCGTCGCCAGCGACGTGCTCCAGTTCGATGGCGTGTTCTGGGGTGCTGCCGGTGTCGGCATCTTCCAGCGCGCCCTGCTGCCCTTCCGGGGCGCGCTGGTGCGGCGGACCACCAACTTCAGCGTCTCGACGACCGGCGCCTATGTTCCGATCTCCTGGCAGAGCGCCGTCTACGATAGCGACGCGCTCTGGGACGCCGGCCAGCCGACGCGGCTTACCGTGCCGGCCGGTGTAACCAAGGTCCGGCTCACGGGCAATATCGAGTGGCAGACCTCGCCGACGAGCCAGCTGGTCGAGATTCGCATGAACGGCGGCGGCGTGATCGGTGGCGGCTCCTTCATCGTCCGCGGCGACAGCGGCTACAGCAACCAGATGCGGAACATCGCGAGCGCGGTCCTCCCGGTCGTCGCCGGCGACTGGTTCGAGCTTACGGTGTTCGTCAGCGCCTCAGGCGAGCTCCGGGGCATGGAGCGCACCTGGCTCGCGCTCGAAGTGGTCGAGACCGAGGACGCCGCCGATCCGCCGGC